>JBGAKX010000172.1:0-8567 GCA_044224215.1 Blastocatellia bacterium | reverse complement strand
CGGCGCGCGCCCGCCTCCCACGAGCACGAGGTCCACGTCGCGGCGGTTGTCGAAGTCGGTTGGGATCACCGCGACGGTCGCGCCGGCGCCGCCGGAGACCTTTGCTTCGTCGGTGACGTCGGTGAACGTGCCGTCGCCATTGTTGCGGGCGAGCAGGTTCGGCGCCGCGCCCGCCGGTTGCGAGAGCGCGGCGTACCCCGCGACCAGGATGTCGACGTCGCCGTCGTGGTCCGCATCGACAAATGCAGCAGAGCGAGCAACATACGGAAAGGCCGGGATCGCGGCAGCCTTTGTCCGGTCCGAGAACTTCCCGTCGCCGTCGTTGTGATACAGCGTGAAACTGCCTGGCCGGAACACGAACAGGTCGGGGCGGCCGTCGTTGTCGTAGTCGCCCGCGACGGCTCCGAGTCCCTCGGATGCGGGCCGCGCGGCGCCGAAGGCGTCGGCGACGTCGGTGAACTTCCCGCCGGTGTTTCTGAGGAGCCGATCCGCGGTCTGGCCCGTGATGAACATGTCGAGGTCGCGATCGCCGTCGAAATCGAACAGCGTGACGCCTCCTCCAACGAGCAGCTTTGCCGGCGGCGGCATCGCGGGCAGCGACGCGGACGTTGCGTCGGTGAACGTCACCGCCGGCGTCGCGGCGCTTACGACCGCGGGCTCCTGACCGGTCGATGACACGGCCTCGGCGAACCGTCCCTGCTCGAGGTAGTTCGGTCCGATCGACGTGCCCGCGCCGCTCTGTCGAAGCGTCTGAAACCGCGCGAACATCTGCTGGGACTCGTCCTTTGCGCCGGTCCGGGCGAGCGCCGTAGCGAGGTTGTAGGCGGCGGTGATGTTATAGGGCTCGGCGGAGAGCGCCACGCGAAACGCGGCAACGGCCTCGGGGAACTTGCGCTGCTGCGAGTAGACCTGGCCGAGGTTGACGTTGGCGCCGACGTCCGATGGATCGACGGCGAGGACACGCGTGAATTCCGCGATCGCGGCATCGGGCTTGTTCTGGGTGCGCGCGATGAGCCCGAGGATGTAGTGCGGTTGCGGCGCGTCGGGCACGACGGCGAGCGCTGCCTGCGCGGCGGTCGTGGCGGCTGCAAGGTCCGGAACGTTGTAGAGCGCAATCGCAAGATTGATTCGCGCGAGTGCCAGCTTCGGATCGAGTTCGAGCGCGCGCCGGAACTGCTCCACGCCGTCCTTGTACTTGAACTGTTCGAGCAGCGCGACGCCGATGTTGTTTGCGCGGTAGGCGTCCTCGCTCAACGGAAGGGCGCGTGCAGCCGCAGGACACAAGAGCGCAACTCCAAGTACGAGTGCGTACGCAGATCTGCGCAGATTCGCGTTCATCCGCGGCCACTCCTCTTCTTTGCCTCGTCGATCAACGCATTGTTTCCTTCGTAGCTGAGCGGCTTCCCCGGCTCGGCGTACTTCGGCGGATAGTTATGAGACGCGTAAACCGGGTACGCCTCGGTCCGGAGGTGCGCCAGCATCGCATGGCCGCGACGCGCCTCGCGTTCGTGCCGGAGCGCCGAAATATCGATCGGCGCCACGACGATTCGCTCACCCGGGCCGGGACTTGCCTCGGCGAGAATCCGGCCGTCGTAGTCGACGATCATGCTGCCACCGGGCCACGAATACGGCGGGTAGTGCTTCAGACTGGCGCCCTGGTTCGCCGCAACGACGAACGCGGTGTTCTCGAGCGCGCGGCACCGGTTGACGATCGTCCACCAGTCCATAGGCGCGGTCGCTCCCCACGGATCCATGTATGCCGAGACGCGGATCATCACCTCGGCGCCGTTGGCCGCAAGCTGTCGCAATGCCTCGGGGAACAGCCAGTCGTAGCAGATCGCGACGCCGAGACGCCCGATCTCGGTGTCGACGACCGGGAACATCTCGTCCGAATATCCGGGGAGGTCGTGCGGGCTCGCGTGGACCTCGAACGGGATCCACGGATTCACCTTCCGGTATTTCGCTAGGATGCCCGACGGACCGACGAGACACGTCGTGTTGAAGACCACACCGGGCCAGTCGGCGTCGGACTCGAGCATCGTACCGGACTGAATGTAGATGTTGTGCTCGCGGGCCTTTTCGACGAGGCGTTCGGTGTGCTCGTTCGGTATCGGAACGGCGAGCTTGTCGAGCAGCTCGCCAACGGTGACGAACACCGGGGCCGAATGCGCGAACTCGGGAAACACGACGAGGCGGACCGGCAGAAACGGGAGGCTCCCGGTCACGGCCGAGTCGATCATCGACAGGATCCGGTCCGTGTTGCGGCGCATCTCGGCGCGGGACACCGGATTCGGGTTGTCCGTCTGGCAAGCTGCGGCGGCGTAGCGGATCGGGGCCTGATTCATCGCGAGATGGTATCAAAACCGAAACGCAGATCTTCGTGAATCTGCGTATATCTGCGGTTGGTTCGATTCCTCCTCAGCCACCGCTGAGTGCCGCGATGATGTGGACTTCGCCGTCCTCGGCCACCGGTTCCGCGAGATCGAACACGAACCGGTCCCGCAGGTATATCCGGATATGCGGTCGGATCCGATCCTGCTCGTCGATGATCCGGAACCTGAGCCCGGGGTACTGCCGGTCGAGGTCGACGAGCACGGCGCCAAGGGACGATCCCTCGGCGCCGGCCTCGGCCTTTCCACCCGTGTACGAATACAGCGGGGACGGTATGTGGACGCGGATCACCGTACTGCCGTCTCAACGGAATAGACGTGCGGCAGGTGCGCAGCGATCTGCTGCCACGAATCACCCTCGTCGGCGCTCGCCCAGATCTCCCCGCTCGTCGTGCCAAAGTAGAGCCCGACCGGGTCGGCCTGGTCGGTTGCGAAACACTGGCGCTTGACCGTGAACCACGCCTGCTCCTTTGGCAGTCCGTTGTCCTGACGTTGCCAGCTCGCGCCGGCATCCTTTGACCGGTACGCCGCCGGACGGCCGCCTATGCTCGTCCGCGGCCAGACCTCGGTTCCATCCATCGGGAAGACCCACACAGTGTCGGGGTCGCGCGGATGCACCACGATCGGGAAACCGATATCGCCGACCTCGGTCGGCATGTTGTCGCCGATTCGCGTCCAGCGCTCAGCGGGCCGGTCGATCCGGTAGATTCCGCAATGATTCTGTTGGTAGAAACGGTCGAGATTCGCCGGATGCTGCACGACGCAATGCGGATCGTGGCCGTACTCCGGATCCGGCTCGGGCCGGAACAATGCCGCTACGCCCTTGTTGAACGGCTTCCACGTCGCACCGCGATCCGAGCTCTCGAACGTGCCGCCGCTCGACATGCTGATGTAGAGCTGCGACTTGTCGCGAGGATCCACGATGATCGAGTGGAGCTTTGGCCCGTCCGGCGTTCCGTCCTGCGGCCCACCCGTCCATTCGAGATAGTTCGGATTCGCGTTGAACCCGTCGACGCCGGCCCACGTGGCGCCGCCGTCCTCGGATCGGAACAGCCCCTGCGGCGAACTGCCGGCGTACCAGACCCCAGGCTCGCTTGCATGGCCAGGCGTGAGCCAGAACACGTGATCAACCGCGCGGCCCCCTCCGTCCTCGGCCTTTGCGAACGCCGGCGGTGCCGTTGATTCGGTCCATGTCTCGCCCCAGTCCGTCGACCGGAACACGGTGTGGCCGAGGTGGCCCGTGCGCTGCGCGACCATCAGCGTCTTTCCGTCGCGCGGATCGAGCACTGCGTGGTGAATGATGGAGCCGAGAAAATGCGGACCTTCGACGGCCCACGAACCATTCCTGGCGTTGAGAATGAACAACCCCTTGCGTGTCCCTACGAGTACGACGACGTCGCGACGCTCGACGCTTGACATGTCGAATCCTCCAGTTAGGTGAAAAACGGGCCGCAGATTTCGCAGATCTGCGGCTACTTCCTGCTGCTGCCTTCGCGGACTACCATGTAACGCGCCGGGGCCACATCCTTCAACTCGTCCACGACGCCGCTCGGCCAGCGGATCTCAATCCGGTCCACTTTTGTTGCGCCGCCGATCCCGACGAGCATTCTCGGGTCTCCAGACACGCAGTAGCTGCCGCCGCCCGTGAGAACCCGAACCTGGCGCCTGCCCCCGGCCTCGATCGTCACGCGGGCACCAACCGCCTGGCGCGGGCTCTTCACCCCTTCGAGCGAGAGACCGATCCAGTTGCCCGCCTTGTTGCCTCCGTCGTTCCGGTACAGCGCAGGCGCCGTGCCGTTGTTGACGAGCAGCACGTCCACATCGCCGTCGCTGTCGAAGTCTCCAGCGACGAGGCCTCGTGCGACCCACTGTTTCTGAAGATCCTTGCCATATTCGGCCGTCGCGTCGTGCAGCCTGCCCTTTCCAGTGTTCTCGATCAGGAGCGGCGCCTCGGCGTACGTCACGCCCTCCTTGAACTTTGCGATGTTGTCGAGAATGTGGCCGTTCGCGACGAACAGATCCAGATCCGCATCGTTGTCGACGTCGAGCCAGCGGACCCCAAACCCCGAATTGAACAGGCTCGTCGCGCCGAGACCCGTCTGGATCGTGACATCCGAAAAGCTGCCGTCGCCGTTGTTGCGGTAGATCGTGTTCAGTTCCTGGTCCAGGTTCGTCACGACGATGTCGAGATGGCCGTCGCCGTCAAAGTCGCCGGCATCGGTGCCCATGCCGGACTGCGGGCGGCCGATCGATGCATAGGCGACCTCGGCAACGAGCGACACCTCCTCGAACGTCCCGTCGCCCTTGTTGTGGAACAGGAAGTTCTGTGTCGCGTCGTTCGCGACAAAGACGTCCATCCAGCCGTCTTCGTCGTAGTCGAATGCGACGACGCCCAGTCCTTTTGACAAAGGCTCAGCGATGCCCGCGCGCTTCGACACGTCCTCGAACGTGCCGTCGCCCTTGTTACGGAAGAGCGTCGACGACAGGCCCTTGTAGGCGTCCGGGTGGCAGTAGGCGCGCACTTCGGGCGTTCCGCACGGCTTGTTGTTGTCGGGGCTCCAGTCGCAGTAGTTGCAGACGAACAGGTCGAGCCGGCCGTCACGGTCATAGTCAAAGAACGCCGCGCTCGTCGACCACAAGCCGAGGCCGACACCTGCCGCTGCTGTCACGTCTTCGAATGTCCCGTTGCCCTTGTTGTGGAGGAGCTGGTTACCCCCGAACGCCGTGACATAGATGTCGGGACGGCCGTCGTTGTCGTAGTCGCCGACGGTGCAGCCCATCCCGTACGCCCCGTTGCCTCCGGCGTTGGCGCGAACGGTGACGTCTTCGAATGTCCCGTTGCCCTTGTTGCGGTAGAGCGCGTGGCGGGGAGGAACTGCCGGCTTGTAGACGCGGGTCGGACCGCCGTTGACGAGGTAGATGTCGAGCAAGCCGTCGCCGTCGTAGTCGAGAAATGCGCCGCCGCCGCCCATCGTCTCGATCATGTACTTGTCGGGAGTCTTGCCGTTGTCGTGGCGCCAGGTGATGCCCGACTGGGCCGTGACGTCGGTGAATTGCGGGGTGCCGGCGAGTACGGGATGGGATAGCAGAAGCACCACGCAAAGACGCAAAGAGAAAAAGAAAACCAAGTTTCCTCTGCGCTCTTTGCGTTCTCTGCGCCTTTGCGTGAACTGCTTCAAGGCTTCCCACCACCCAACTGCATCTCGAGCAGCTTACTGCCGCGCCGCTGCACCGACCGAGCCTGCTTGTCGAGCTCCTCCAGCCGCCGGAACTCCGCGAGCTGCTCGTCGGCGCGCTCCTTCTGCTGCGTTCGCGTGTAGAAGATGTAGAGCTGATAGTGCGCCTGCGTGTGGTCGGGCTTCACGTTCACGACCTTCTCCATCTCGGCAATCGCCTTTGGATAGTCGCGCTGCTTCCCGTAGACGCGTCCCATATCGAACAGGGCCTGCACGTTGTTCGGGTCGATCTCGAGCACCTTCGAAAGCCGGGCCTCGGCCGACGCAACGTCTCCCTGCTCCAGATCGATGAACCCAAGACTCGCGAGCGCATCCGTATTGTCGGGCGTCTCGGCAAGCTGGTGCTCGAGGTACGGCCGCGCCTGCTCGAACATCGCCTGCGCACGGTAGCAGTAACCGATCATGTACTGGATGTTCGGCGTCTTCGGGTCGATCGCGAACGCCTTCTCGAACGCGCGCGTCGCCGACAGAAAATCGCGGCGCTGCAGCTGCGCCGTGCCGAGCGCCAACGCGTACCGGACCTCGCGGGGCTCGAGCTCCAGCGCCTTTGCGTAGGACTCCGCGGCGCCATCCCAGTAGCCGGCCTTCGCATATTCGCGGCCGAGCATGAACTGGTAGTCGGGACTCTTTGGCGCGCGGTCGGCCGCGTGCTTGAACTCGGTGATCGCGTTGTCGCTGTCGCCGCGGTCGGATGCGATCAGGCCGAGTCGAAAATGAGGCTCGGGCGGCGCCGGGTTCTTGTCGGCGGCAAGCGCCAGGACGCGCGTCGCGTCGTCATATCGGTCCAGGTTGTAGTACGCGACGCCGAGGTTGTAGAGCACCTCGAACGTCTCGGGCGAGATCTTGTTGACCCGCTCGAAGAGCTTCGCCGCGCGCTCGTACTGCCCGACGGATCCGAACTGGAGTCCCGTCGAGAAGAGAATTTTCGGGTCGGTCGAGTCTTGGAGCAGGCGCTCCGTCGTATCAAACTCGGCCGACGCCTCTGCACTGCGACCGAGCCTTTCGAGTGTCACGGCGAGCATGCTATGCGCGGCAACGAAATCGGGCGACAGTTTGACCGCAGCGCGCGCGTGCGGCTCGGCCACGTCGGGCTTGTCGGCGTTGAGCGCTGCGGCTGCCGCCTCGAACTCGCGTTGCAGTGCGGACTTTTGTTGGGCGAATGCGGGCGACACGATCAGAAGAACCACGCAAAGGCGCAAAGAAAACAAGATGCACAGAGTGGTCTTGGCCTTCCCTTTGCGGTCTCTGCGTCTTTGCGTGAACTGCTTCACTTCTTCCCACCACCCTGGGTGAGCGTGACGATCCTGTCGATGGCCGGTACTGCGAACTGCTCCTTCGATCCGTCGGGCCAGCGGACCTCGAGCCGGTCAACTTTCCCGAGCTTCCCTAGCCCGAAGTGGACCCGCGTGTCGTTCTGCGAATCAAAGCTGCCGCCCGAGAGCACGAGCCCTCGCTGGGCCACCGTTCCCGTCACGCACGTCACGACCGCCCCCGTGGCATCTCGCGGTCCCGTCTTGGCACCCGCGAGCTTCACCGTCAACCAGTGCGCACCAGAAACACCCCTGTTCTTCAGAAAAACGGGTGGCGCGTCGATCGCGCTCATGACGACGTCGATGTCTCCGTCGTTGTCGAGGTCGCCGAACGCGGCGCCCCGGTAGCTGCGCACGACAGCCAGCCCGCTGCCGGTCGCGGCGGGTGCGAGCTCGAATCTCCGTCCGTTCGTGTTTCGGAAAAGCAGCGGCTTCTGCTGCCACGTCATCCCCCAGTCGTACTTGTCGACCTCCGGATAGACATGGCCGTTCGCGACGAAGAGGTCCTTCAGGCCGTCGTTGTCGTAGTCGAGGAATCCGGTTCCCCATCCGAGGAACGGGATCGTCGGTTCGCCATGACCCGACTGTGACGTCACATCCATGAAGTTGCCGTCGCCGTCGTTGTGGTACAGCGTGTTCGAATCGTCCGAGAAGTTCGTCACGTAGAGGTCGTCGCGTCCGTCGTTGTCGTAGTCGCCCACGGCAATACCCATGCACGCCTGTTCGCGACCGTTCTCGGACAACGCGAACCCCGACGGCAGGCTTGCGTCCTCGAACGTTCCGTCGCCGCGGTTCAGGTACAGGTAGTTCGCCGTCGAGTCGTTGGCGACGACGAGATCGAGATCTCCATCGCCATCCGCATCGAAGAAGACCGAGCTGAATCCGTAGAATCCTGCAGTGTCGGCGACGCCGGCCTTTGCCGACACGTCCTCGAACGTGCCGTCGCCCTTGTTGCGATAGAGCTTGTCGCCGAGACCCTTCAGACCTCGTGGACCGCACATGACCTCGACGCCGCGGTACGTGCAGAAGTTGAAGCCGACGCCCGTCTTGCCCGGTTCCGGAGGGTTCTTGAGGTCCCACGCAACGTAGCCAGCAACAAACAGGTCCAGCCGGCCGTCGCGGTCGTAATCGCCGAACGTTGCGCCGGTCGCCCAACCGTCAAACGTCACTCCCGCCTTCTGTGCGACGTCCTCGAACGTCCCGTCGCCCTTGTTGCGGTAGAGCCGGGAGGCTCCGAAGTTCGTCACGAAGAGATCGGTCCAGCCGTCGTTGTCAAAATCGCCCGTCGCGACTCCCATTCCCCATCGTTCGTTGGCAACGCCCGCCTTTTTGGTGACGTCCTCGAATGTCCCGTCGCGCTTGTTGTGAAACAGCGCCGCGGCCGGCGAAGCCGCCTTGCCGGCGAGCGCGTCGAGCGACGAGCCGTTGACGAGGTAGATGTCGAGCCAGCCGTCGTTGTCGTAGTCAAAGAGCGCGACGCCTGCCGATGTCGTCTCGAGGATGTATCGCTTCTTCTCACCGCCGGCTCGCAGCACGAACCCGCCAAGACCTGAAGCGGCTGTCGCGTCGTCGAACAACACCGGTGCGCCGTCGACGAATCCGCCGGCAGTGATCGGTCGGTTCTGGGCATC
>JBGAKX010000171.1:0-8668 GCA_044224215.1 Blastocatellia bacterium | reverse complement strand
GCGCCGACTTGGATGAGGGGTCGTAGACGTAGGCCCCGGGCTTGGCCCAGTCGCTGGTGTCGTCGTACCACGAATACATAAGGGGTCTCCTTGTGGGGGCGTTGTGCCGGCGATTGTAGCGATCTCGCGGAATGCGGGAAATCGCGACCGTCCGGTCTGACTTATTGTACGAAATACACCAAGTCAGGTTCGAAGTGTTTTCTCAGGGTTCGTCAGGGGATGGTTCGTCGCCGGCGTACTCGGCGCCGAACTCGCGGCGGAATCGTTCCACGAGGCCGTTGTCGATCAGGTACGCCGCCACGGCAGGCGGAACGAACTCGTGCCAGTTCTCGCCTCGGGCCATGCGCCGCCGCACCATTGTTGCGTTCACCGCGACGCGTCGCTCGGCGGGGACGAGCGACGCCGGATGGACCACGCGGTAGTCCGACGCGAGCAGATCGCGGACGTAGCCGTTTGCCGTGACGAACATGTCCAGGGGTCCGAGCATCTCGACGACCATCGCGCGCCAGCGGGGTCCGTGGCCGAGGTCGGGGACGTCGACGATCTCGAAATTCGAGCGTTCGGCGAGCACGAGCCGGATCATGTCGGCCGATTCAGCGGCAGTGAACGGATTGGCGGCGTCGTAGCGGTTCGAACTGCCAATCCCGACGATCGCGTGCTCGGCGGCATCGCAGAGGCCCTCGAGCACGGCGGCGTGGCCGAGGTGGACGGGTTTCCACCGTGCAATCATTGCGAGTCGTGCGACGCGGTCCATGCGATTCGTGGCCTGAATATATCGGATGGCGCTCGAACCGGGACTTTTTTTCTCGCGCGCCGTACTACCTGGGTATGCGTGTCCTGGCGATCCTTCTGCTTGCGGTGTCGGCCGCCTGCCATACTGCGACGACATCGGACGTTCCGGCGACGGCTGCGGCGCCGCAACTTGTGACAGCAAAAGCACTTCTGGATGTGGCAACGGTGCGCCCGGGGCAGGCGTTCACGGTCGGCGTTGAGCTCGAGATGCAGCCAGGATGGCACGTGTACTGGAAGAACCCCGGCGACGCGGGGCTCCCGGTTTCGATACGGATTTCGGGCGACGGCGGATTCAGCGCAGGCCAGATCGGCTGGCCGGTCCCCGTTCGTTTCATGCAGCCGGGCGACATCGTCGGATACGGCTACACGGATGCGGTGTTCTTGACGGTACCCGTGACTGCCCCTGTCGGCGTCGCACCCGGCGAGAAGCACACGATTCACGTGGACGTGTCGTGGCTCGTCTGCAAGGACGTGTGCCTTCCAGGAAAGGCGTCGTTCGACGTGCCGGTCACGATCGGCACGCAGTCGACGCCGGCGAACGCTGCACTCTTTGACCGCTGGCGCGAACTGGTGCCTTCAAGCGGTCCGACGCCGTTCGAGATCACGCGGCAGACGGGCGCACTCGACGCTGAGGGTCGCCGTGGCGAGTTTCAGTTCACGCTCGCGTGGCCGGGCGGCGTTCGCGACGTCGAATGGTTTCCGTCGGAGGATCCGGCGCTCGCATTTGAAGGCGTCAGCGTCAGGATGACTGGCAACCGAACGGCGGATCTTACCTTCACCGTAAGCGTTCTTGCAGGCCAGCGGCCTGCGAGTGACAATTTCGAGTCGGTCATTGCGTTTACAACTTCGGACGGGCGGCGCCGAGGCGCAGTGCTGCCCGTGCGACTCGCGGCACGCCGTTCGGCGTGACCGGAATCACGAGCGAACAAGGAGCTGGATGATGAATCGGATACAGATATTCGCACTCGCCACGATCGCACTCGTCGGCGTCGGCTGTTCGTCGGGAACGGCGTCCACGACGGCGACTGCGAGCGCTGAGCCTTCCGCAACCGCGGTCGCTTCCATCGGCGCTCCGGCGCCCGCGTTCTCGCTGACCGACCAGACGGGAAAGCGCGTCTCGCTCGCCGACTATTCGGGAAAGATCGTCGTGCTCGAGTGGATCAACCCGGACTGCCCGTTCGTTCAGCGGCACGCGCGCCTGAAGACGATGGATACGCTGGCACGCAAGTACGAGAACGCCGGAGTCGTCTGGCTTGGCATCAACAGCACCAACTATATGAACGATGCGAGCAACGCCAAGTGGATCGCGGCGAACTCGCTCCCGTATCCGGTACTTGACGATCACACGGGCGAAGTCGGCCATGCCTACGGCGCCAGGACGACGCCAAACATGTACGTCATCGACGCGAAGGGCCGGCTCGTGTACGAGGGCGCGATCGACAACGATCCCGGCGGCGAGGCGGGCGGCAGCGTGAACTACGTCGATGTCGCGCTCACCGAGCTTCTCGCAGGAAAGCCGGTCACCACGGCTCAGACAAAGCCGTACGGATGTTCGGTGAAGTACGCGAACTAGTACACGCCGCGGATGAACGCAGATTTGCGCGGGATCTAACCGACACGCGCGAGCGCGTATCGCGCCTGAGCTTCAAGGGCTTCAAGCGCGTGCGCGGCCTCGCGCGTGTTGCGTTTTGGTCCCACCAGATCGTCCGCGTCCGCGCGCGCGGCCTCGAGCAGGTGGCGGTCACGCACGATGTTTCCTATCCGGAACACAGGGAGCCCGCTTTGCCTGGTGCCGAGTATCTCGCCCGGTCCTCTCAGCTCGAGGTCCTTCTCGGCGATCTTGAACCCGTCGTTCGTGCGCTCCATGATCTTGAGCCGCTCGCGCGCCTCCGTCGTCCGCTTGTGGCCTGCGAGCAGGATGCAGTACGACTGTGCGGTGCCGCGCCCGACGCGGCCACGCAGCTGATGCAGCTGTGACAGGCCGAACCGCTCGGCGTGCTCGATCTTGAACCCGTCGTTCGTGCGCTCCATGATCTTGAGCCGCTCGCGCGCCTCCGTCGTCCGCTTGTGGCCCGCAAGCAGGATGCAGTACGACTGTGCGGTGCCGCGCCCGACGCGGCCACGCAGCTGATGCAGCTGTGACAAGCCGAACCGCTCGGCGTGCTCGATCAGCATGATCGACGCATTCGGAACGTCCACGCCGACCTCGATCACGGTCGTCGCAACGAGAATGTCGATCTCGCCGGCGACGAATCGTCGCATCACCTCGTCCTTCTGCTCGGACTTCAGCCTGCCGTGGATCAGTCCGACGGTGTCGGACGGAAAGACCTCGTTCTGAAGGTGATCGGCCATGGCAGTAGCGTTGAGGAGGTCGGTCTTCTCGGACTCCTCGACAAGCGGGTAGACGACGTACACCTGCCGGCCCTTGTCGATCTCGTCGCGCAGGAATTTGTAGATACGGGATCGTGCCTCGTCGCCGCGAACCGTCGTCGTGACCGGCGTGCGCCCGGGCGGCAACTCGTCGATCACCGAGACGTCGAGGTCTCCGTACACCGTCATCGCAAGCGAGCGAGGGATCGGCGTCGCCGTCAGAACGAGCACGTCGGGCGCATAGCCTCGCCGGATCAGTTCGGCGCGTTGCATGACTCCGAATCGATGCTGCTCGTCGATCACCACGAGACCGAGCTTTGAGAACTGCACACCCTTTTGAATCAGGGCATGCGTACCGACCGTGATGTCGAGCTCGCCGGATGCGATCGCATCGCGAATCTCGCGCTTTGGACGGGCGCGTGCCGATCCCTTCAGCAATCCAACGCGGTAGGCGGTTCCTTCGAGCATCCTTGCGATGTTGCGCGCGTGTTGCTCGGCAAGTATCTCGGTCGGCACCATCAACGCGGTCTGGTACCCGTTCTCGACCGCAACCACCATGGCCTGCAACGCGACGATGGTCTTGCCGCTGCCAACGTCGCCCTGCAGCAGCCGATTCATCGGATGCTCGCTCGACATGTCGTCGACGATCTCCTTGAGCGTCCGCTTCTGCGCGCGAGTCGGCTTGAACGGCAGGATCGCCTTCAGCGCCTGTCGAATGTGATCGTTGAGCTCGATGCACGTGCCTTTCGTTGCGGCGAGTCGCCGGTCGCGGCGCATTGCAAGCGCGAGCGACACCCAGAAGAACTCCTCGAACGCCAACCGACCGTGCGCCGGGCTGCGGCCGTCGTTGTACGTCGCGAGCGGCGCGTCGTCGGCTGGAAAGTGGATCGCCCGGAGCGCGTCCGTGTGCGAACACAGATGCCGGCGCGCGACGATCGACGCTGGTAACGACTCGTCACCAGGCACGCTCACGTTCATTCGCGCCAGGATCTCGAACACGATCCGCCGGAGCGCGCGAGTCCGGAAATCCCCCAACTTGCGGTAAACAGGGACCTTGCGGCCGGTGTGGATCGCGTCGGATGCGTCGTCCTCGTCTGCGAGCACTTCGTATTCGGGATTCTCGACCTCGAGGAATCCCTTGCGGCTGCGGCGCCACATGCCAAACAGAATCGCCCGGGTGCCCTGCCGAAACGTGTTCGCGAGGTACATCTGGTTCCACCAGAACGCGCGAATCTGGCCCGTGCCGTCTTCGCCGATCAGCTCGAAGATCCGGTACCTGCCACCGCCGACAGCGTATGCGCCCGAGACAGACACTTCGACTTCAATGGCCGCCTCGGTGTCGGGCTCGAGGTCGCCGATCCGTGCAAGGTTCGAACGATCCTCGTACCGCATCGGCGTGTACAGCAGGAGATCCTCGACGGTCGCTTCCGCGGCAGGGCGACCCGCCGATGCGGCGACCGCTGTCGCCAGTTTGACAGCCGCCTTGGGCCCAAAGCGGGGGATGCCGACCTTGTCGAGTTCGAGGATCGGCGTCTCGAGTCCGATGGCGTGGGTGTCGTCGGTCATGCTTGCGGTCGCCGCCAAAGCCTAACATACTGTCGTGAAATTGGTTGCGAGGTTGACTCGCGGGCGCGTCGAAGTGCCACGTTCTTGACACCCCCAGGACCCGATGCTAAAACTGGCCGCGTTCGGAGCACAACCTCTCGTGTTTCCGGTCGGCGGAACCACAAGATTTTGGAGGATCGATGAACAAGGGCGATCTGATCGACAGAGTCTCGGTGGACGCGGGAATCAGCAAGGCCCAGGCCGACCGTGCGATCGACTCGGTGCTCGGAGGAATCACTGACAGCCTGCGCAAGGGCGAGCGAGTGACGCTGGTCGGGTTCGGCACGTTCGGCGTGTCGCCGCGCAAGGCTCGCAAGGGTCGAAACCCCCAGACGAACGAGTTGATGAGGATCCCGGCAACGAAGGGCGTGCGGTTCTCGGCAGGGAAGAAGCTCAAAGAGGTCGTGAACAAGCGGAAGCGGTAACTGGTGCGGTCTGGTACACCATTTCGTGCAGGCGCGGCGCAAAAGGAGCCTGACCTCCCGGCCGCTCAACTCAATTTGCTCGGAAATCGATAAATTTTCGTTTATATTTCCGGTGGCACCGGAGTTGCGTTGAAGTTGGCGTAATTCAAGGTGGAGGTTGGCGGAATGCGCAGGTTTCAGACATTGATCGTCGCCGGACTTCTTGGAACCCTCCTTGCGTTCCCCGCAGCGGCTCAGCAGGGGAAGGGATCCAAAAAGCCCGAGGAACCGAAGCGACCGGTCGACATCGTCCGCCAGCCAAAGTCGGACCCGAACAAGGGCCAGTCAGGCAGCAAGAACGGTGGCAATCCGGATCGTAGCGGCTCGTCCGGCGAGAAGAAGGGCAAGACCAAGCCGCCTATCTAATGTCGCCAACACAGGGAAACCATATGCGCCGGCGCTCATCGTGAGCGACCGGCGCTTTGTCATTCCAGCTCCGACGTTGGCGATCGACGCCGCCGGGACGTCTACTTGAAGCTCTCGATCGCCGCCTTCTCGTCCGTGAACACCTCGAACATTCCGTCGAGCTTCGAAATCGAGAGGATGTTCCGAACGCACTGTGACGGGTTGAGGAGCTTTACGTGGCCATCCTGCCTGAGGACCGAGCGGTACGCCTTGATGATCGAGCCGATGCCGTTCGACGAGATGTAGCTGACGCTGCGCAGGTCCATCAGGATGTTCGTCCGGCCTTTCTCCACGAGTGTGTTGACGGCCGCTTCGAGCGGATCCGTCGTGCCCGTCGGATCGAGACGGCCGCGAACCATAAGCACGCCTACGTCACCAACTTCACGTGTTACGACCCGGCACGGACGCTGCATGGCGGCCCCTTTCTCTCTTTCGATTGCCTTGTCTCAGCGATGCTGTATCGGCTGATGCTGACTTGGAGGGTGATCAACGAAAAGTGATGGGCGCTACTGGACTCGAACCAGTGACCCCTGCGGTGTGAACACAGTGCTCTACCAACTGAGCTAAGCGCCCCCAAACTCGACAAAGAACCAGGCGGCCGAACGGCCCCTTCCGAGCAAGCGCTAACCATAGCAGAGGGCAATTTTAGCGTCAACCAGACCGGACGGCGGCGTGCGCATCGTGCAATAATGCATCGGTCACGGCCGCCTCCAGGCGGCGAACTCGCGGGAAACAGAGGGGTAATGCGAAACATGGCGTTCGGGATTGGTCGTGTGTGCGGACTGACGATTGCCGCGATGGCGCTCGTGTTCGGAGCATCGATTGTGGCGTCCGCGGCGGGCGACGACGATGCGATCATCGCGTCGGTCAACTCGGGCGACACGGTCTCAGCGATCGAACAGCTGTCGCGTCTCGAGACCACCGACGCCGCGAGGTTTCGCGCGAACAACTACGACTATCTGCTCGGCAGGTTGCTCGAGCAGCGCGGCGACTTTCCACGCGCGGTCGTTCGGTTCACGAGCGTCGTATCCCGCGATTCGAATCTCGCTGAATACGCGCTGTGGCGGCTCGCAGGCATCGCACGCTTGCAGGGCAACTACACCGAGGAGCGGCGGCTGCTCGAACAGCTCCTGGCGCGCTATCCGGCGAGTCTGCTCTACGCGCGTGCCGTTCGTCGTGCAGGCCGAAGCGCGTTCGATGCGGGCGACTACCGGGCGGCGATCGCCCGATTGCAACCGCTTGCTGGGGCGACAGGCTCGGACGGCCGCGGTGCGCTCGCACGCGTCGGCGCTGCAAAACTCCGGCTCGGCGATCGTTCGGGCGCGCGGTCTGACTTCCAGACGCTCCTCGACGGCCCGCAGGACGATTATGCGCTGCAGGCGGCGCGTGGCCTCGACGAACTGGATGCCGCTGAAAATGTTGCACTTACCGAGTTCGACCACATGCGGCGCGGACAGATCTACCTGAACAATCGGGACTGGCTCGATGCGCGGCCTCACTTTGAGGCAATCGCGGCAATGCCCGCGTCGCAGTATCGAGCGGATGCGCTCTACGCGGTCGGTCTGACGCACTACCGGCTCGAGGAGCTCGACGACGCCGTCACGTGGTGGCAGAAGGCAGCGCAGGAGTTCGCAACGATCCCCGTCGGAATCAAGTCGGCGCTATGGATCGGCCACGCGCTGCAGCGGGCCGGCAAGTACGACGCGGCGGTGTCGCAGTACGACCGGTTCATCGCCACGTACCCACGCGACGACCAGGTCGAAGGCGCATACCGGAATGCGATCGACACCCTCCGCACCGCGGGCCGCCCGCAGCAGGCGCTTGCGTGGTGCGATCGCGCCGAGGCGGCGCAGCCTCGCGGGGCGCTGGCAACGTTCGCCGCGTTCAATAGGGCGAAGATTCGGCTGGGCCAGGGCGACACCGCCGCTGCGCTCGCAGAGTTCGTTCGACTGAAAACCGCCTATAATCTGTCACTTGCGGGCCCCGGCATGCCGAGCTCCGGCGAGATCGACCTGCTGCGCGGCGTCTGCCTGGAACGTCTCGGGCGATACCCGGAAGCCATCGGCCTGTATCTCACGATGAAGCCCGGCCGCGAGAACTACTTTGGAAATCGCGCGACGATCCGTTTGCTCGCGCTCGCGGATTCGGACGATGCGAAGGCGGCCGTCTGGAGAGTTGCGCAGCCTGCGCTCGCCGCGGCGCGGACGGCGCGCACGGCGGGCGACGCTGCGGGAGCTCGGGCTGCTGCCGAACGGGCGATGCGGCTGACGATCGACGAACCGGCGCGGGCCGAGATGCTGGACATCCTGCGCTGGAGCTACTCGCAACTCCCTCAGTATTCACGGGTTTCGACGCAGGCGATCGTTCCGGTCGAGCGGCGGCCGCTCGAGGTGGAGTCGTCGGACCGCTCGCACGCGGCGCTTGCGGCGGAACTGGCGTTTCTGGGGCTCTACGATGAAGCGGCGCCCGAGCTCGAGGCGAGCGGGTTCGGGCTGAAGAGCGCCGCGTCAATGGCGGTCTACAACGCTCGCGGCGGCCGTGCGCACGAGGCGATCCAGATCGGCGAGACGACGGCCGCGCGGCTGCCCGACGACTATCGCGTTGAGCTGCTGCCACGCAGCGTCTCGGAGTTGATCTACCCGGCGCCGTATCGCGAGGATCTTCGGCGGTTCGCCATCGCATTGGGCGTCGATCCACGGTTCGAGCTTTCGATCGCGCGGCAGGAGAGCCGGTTCAAGCCGTGGGTGAAGAGCCCGGCGGCGGCTCGGGGCCTGATGCAGTTCATCACCGAGACGTCGAGCCGATTGGCTGTCGCGGAGGGGATCGCGGCGTTCGATCAGGACGATCTGTACGAACCGTCGACGGCGATTCGATTGGGGGCGAGATACCTGTCTGAGCTGTTCGCGATGTTCCCTGGCAATGGGTACCTCGTCGCCGCGTCGTACAACGGCGGCGAAGACAATGTCGAGCGATGGAAGCGTCGCGCAGTCGATCCGGACGACGTCGACCTGGTGATTGCCGAGATCAGTTAC
>JBGAKX010000170.1:0-8754 GCA_044224215.1 Blastocatellia bacterium | reverse complement strand
GACCCCCGGCTATTGTCCCGCACCCCTTCGGGGTGCTTCAGAATTCGAGCAAGGCGTCCCGCCATTGTGTTCTCAGCCTTTCTCAGGCATCCGAAGAACCCCGAAGGGGTTCGCGAGAATAGCCGGGGGTCGAGGAGCGAAGCGACGACGACCCCCGGACGACAAAAACGAACATCGGCGACCCTGTAGGGGTCGCATCAAGACCATAACCCTAATCATTGCATCACATACAACCCGCCGCCGAACGCGGGCATTTCCGACCCCAGCACTCCGTTCTCGACGCGTAACGCATCGCCGCCGCATATCGCGACGCCGTCGTACGACCCCGCAAACACCTGACTCATATCCACACCAGTCGCGCACGCTTCGGACGAGAAATTCAAAACCGTCAACACCTCCGATCCGTCGGCGCCCCGCTTCCGCTCGACGAACAACGGACCGATCGCCCCGCGCGCTTCCGTCGATCCCTCCGTGATCACCGGATACGCCTTTCGTGCCTCGAACAACGCCCGCGTCGTCGCCACCAGATCCGACTCCGTCTCGTCCCAATTCATCGGAATCCGGCTCGACTCGTCGACCGCCCGCCGCGGAGGCCGCCCCGCCACCAGACACGTCTCGGTCCCGTACAGCACGCTGATCGGACCAGTCCGCGACGCAAGCAGCCTGAGCGCAAGCGCCTGCCGCACACGGTCTCCGTGCAACCAGTCGCCGATACGCGCCGTGTCGTGATTGTCGAGCATTGCGCACGCCGCTCGAGGGTAGCTGCGCTCGCACAGGTCGAGAATCTTCACCACCTCGGCCGGCGTCTCGGCCGCGAGCGACTCGACCGCCGCCGCCTGAAACGGAAAGTCGAACAGCGTGTCGAAACACCTGCCGCCCTCGATGTCGAACCGCGACGCGATGTCGCGCGCGTTCTCCTCGGGCGTGCCGATGTCCTCCCAGTACTCACCCACGACAAACAGCCCGGGTCGCAGACGCTCGAGCTCGGTGTACAGATCCGCCCAGAACTCGTTGCCGATGCCGTGCACATAGTCGTAGCGGTAGCCGTCGACACGGTACCGCTCGATCCAGTACCGCGCCACGTCGAACAACCACCGACGCGTCGGCGGATGATCGTGGTCGAGGTACTTCAGATCTCGCTGCCAACCGCGCTCCTGGCGAGTGCGCGCGGGACGCAGCCTCGGCGGCTCGTCCGGCGTGGCCGTCTCGACCTGGTCGAGGTCGTACCCGTGGCCGACGTGATTGAGCGGCAGGTCCAGCAGGATGCCGAGCCCAAGCTCGTGCGCGCGGTCGACAAATCTTCCAAACAGCTCGTCCGGGTCGTCGCCATCCGGAGCAAGCCTGCTGTCCACATGGAAATAGTCCGTGATGTTGTACCCGTGGTCGGACGGACTCGAGAAGATCGGCGTCAACCAGATCGCATCCGCGCCGAGCGACGCGATGTAGTCGAGCCGTTCGGTCGCGCCCTCCAGATCGCCGCCACGCTGCCGACCAGGAGCGCGATCGGACGAACCACGGGCAAACGCGTCGACATAGATCTGGTAGATGATTGGCGTGTCGGTCATTCGCTCACTCGCGTCCGACACCGAGAGCGTCGGCGACGCGGTTTATGTAGTTGAACCACGAGGCAATCAGGGTGATCTGCAGGATCCCTGTGTCGTCGAACCCAGCGGCGCGCAGCTTGTCCAGATCGCCGGGTCCAAGCCGTGTTGCATCCTTTGTCAGCTGCACGACAAAGTCGACCATCACACGCTCGGCGTCCGTCAGCGGGGCCTTGGTGTAGTCGGTCCTGAGCGCCTCGACGAGGCTTTCATCAAGTGTTGTGCGACGCAGAAACTCTGCGTGAGACTCCACTCAATAGACGCACCGGTTCACCACCGAAACCATGGTCGCGATCATCTCGTGATGCCGGCGCTCGAGCGGCAGATCCGGCGACATCATCGCGCCGAACCCGCTGAAGATGTGGTACATCGCGTCGGGCATCAGCGTGTGCGACGCCATGATGCCCTTCGAGCTGTCGTCGGCGTCGCCCGCGGCCTCGACGGGCTCCTTGTACTCGATCGGGTAGAGCTTTCGAGTCTCGGCCATCATCTCGAGCAGACGGTCGTTCGCCTCAGACATCTTGACGGTCTTGATCCAGGTCATAGTGGCTCCTCGGGTGGAGTGATTCCAGGAAGTATAGCCGCAGAAGGGGTTGATTCAGCGCCGCCGCAGAAGGACTTGATACACGGGAATTCCCGCCAGCACAACTACCGTCCCGAGCGCCGCCCGGCCGGGCGAGCCCACTGCGATCAGCACGAGCAGCACCAGGGTCATCCCGAGAAAAGCGATCGCGGCCGCGCGCGGCCACTTCCCGCCGTCCCGTCGGGCGACGCGAAAGCCGCCCAGCACCGTCAGCCCGATAAAGAAGATGGTCACGAAGATGAAGAACACGACGATCTCGTCAAAGCTGCCGGTCGCCGCAAACAGCGAAGCCAGCAGCGCCTGCAATCCAATCGCACGCGCGGGCGTATCGAACCGGGGGTGGAGCTCGGCGACGGCATGCGGAAACAGTCCGTCGCGTGCCATGGCAAAGTAGACTCGCGGCGCGACCATCAGCAGCGCGGCGAGGCTGCCCAGGACCGACACGATGACAATCCCGGCAAAGATGCGTCCGCCGGCGGCGCCGAACAGCGCTTCGCCTGCCTGCGCCGCAAACGTCTCGCCCGACGTGACGCTCGCAATCGGCACCAGGTAGATGAAGACAGCCGTCGTCAAAAGATAGACGCCAGTCACGGTCGCAACGCCGGCGATGACCGCACGCGGTACCGTGCGCTCAGGGTCCCGGACTTCGCCTGCGAGTTTTGTCAGGTCCCACCATCCGCCAAACGAAAAGAACGCCCCGACGAGTCCGCCGGCGAGCGCTCCGATGAGGGGTTCGGAGCCCGCCGCGCGCTCGGCGAACGGAACGAAGTGCGACCAGGATCCGCCTCCGCGGCCAAAGCCCCATATGGCAATCGCCGCAAGCAGCCCGACCTTTGCGATGGCGAGCGTCCGCGTGACCGCAGCGCCAAACCGCACGCCGACGACATTGACCCCCGCGAGCAGCAATATCGCGGCGATCGCGACTACGGGCACGCCCCACGAAGGCAACGGAAGGAGATAGCCGACGTACCCGGCCATTCCGACCGCCAACGCTGCCGTAAGCCCCGGATCCATGACGAGAAAGCACTTCCAGCCGTAAAGAAACGCGACACGTGGCCCCCACGCTTCGCGCAGGTAGACGTAGCCGCCGCCCGCCTGAGGAAACCTTGCGGTGAGTGCGCCATAGCAGAGCGCGCCACAGATCGCCATCCCGCCCATCGCGACCCAGACAAGCCCGATCCACAGTGGCGACGCGAGCGACCGCGCCATGCCTGCCGGTGTGAGGAAGATGCCAACCGCGATGACTTCGCCGACAACGACCGCGGTCGCCGAGTGGAATCCGATCCGTCGCTCGAGATTCGCGTTCACTGGCAGCAAGAAATCAGCCGCAGATTTGCACAAATCTGCGCAAATCTGCGGCTTTTCTTCAGAACTGGACGCGCACCGCGAACTGGAACGCTCGCGGACCACCCGAGCCGAACACGCCGCCAGCGGTCGTCACCGGCGTGCCGAAGCTCGACGACTTCAGGAATCCCGGGCTCGTCGGATCGTTGCTGTCGCGCACGAGCGCGTTCGCAAAGCCCGAACCGTTCACGTTCGAGACGCCCAGGATGTTCGTGACGTTGAAGAGGTTGAATACCTCGACAATCGGTTCGATCGAGAAGTTCTCGCCGATCTGGAACGGCCGCGAAACCCGCATGTCGACCGAACTGAACCCGTCGTTGAACTTCGCGTTGTCGTTGACGAACGGCAACGGCACACCGCCGACACCGCCGCCCGCGTTCACCTGGCTGATGAACGCGTTCAGGTCGGCGCCCGTCTGGAACTGGCGACCTCCGGCGTTTCGCTGAATATACGGCAGTCGCACACCGCCAGACGGCAGCAGGATATCCATCGGCACGCCAGACGCCGCCGCCCAGATGCCCGAAACCTTGATGCCAAGCCCTGCGTCGACCGTTCCCGACACTGAGAATCGGTGGCGCTGGTCGTTCGGCACAGGCCCATATTCGCGCTGCAGGTTCAGTGGATCGACAGGGCCTTCGTTGAACGGGATCTGGTCGTCGTTCGCGTAGTTGAACGACTTGGACAGCGCGTAGGACGCGCGCAGCTGGAACCGGTCGGCGTAGCGCTTCTCGACCGCAATCAGCAACGCGTCGTACTTGGTCTTGACGCTCGATTCGAGGTTCACCACGCGGTCAGGGCCTCCAACCACGGGATTGAAGACCGTTCCGATGCCGCGCCCGATGATGAAGCTCGTGCCAAAGTTGTGCACATAGTCGGCGCGCACAACGAGGTTGTCGAACAGCTCGTGCTGTATGCCGACGTTCATCTGCTGAACCATCGGGTTCTGCATGTTGTTGTCGATGATGTTGATGCCCGACGCGCCTGCTCCCGGGAGCACAAAGCCCGTGAACGGATTCGACGTCGTCGGTGCGAACGGCGGGAACATCCCCGTCTGCGGATCTACGAAGAACACGTTGCCCGCGCGAACCTCGATCGGCAGCGCGCGGCCATCCAGTCCCCGCTCGAGCGAGGTGATCTCGAGCACGATCCGGTCGTAGTAGATGCCGTAACCGCCGTGGACGCTCGTGCGGCCATCCGCCGTCGACCAGTTGAAGCCGACGCGCGGCGCGATGTTGTTCTTGTCGCGAGGCCGGCCGCCGGTGCTCAGAAACGGCTGGACGAGCGGGTTGATGTTGCCGTATCCGCTGATGTTCTTGACGTTCGTATCCAGTTCGTACCGAACGCCGAGGTTGAGTGTCAGGTTCGGGCGGATACGCCAGTCGTCCTGAAAGAAACCGGCAATGTTCGTGTTGTTGCAATCCGGCAGGAGCAACGGCGAGTCCGGCTTGCCGCTGCGCAGCGTCACCGAGAACAGCAGGTCATCGTCGTTGACGACGCCGTCACCGTTGCGGTCAAAGTCGGGGAAGTCCTCGACGTACTCGATCCGCCCCTGCTGAAACACGCCGAGGTCGAAGTTGGCATAGATGTGCTGCACGCCGCCGCCGAGGCGCATGAAGTGCTGGCCCTTCGAAAAGGACACGGTATCGACAAACTGCAGCCGCTTCTGTGTCGTGTTCTGCGGGACACGGAACGACGCGCCGTCCTGGATGCTCGGGAACGTGTACTGCGGCAGCGAGGCAACCGGCTGCGTGTCGTTGCGGAACTGGTTGAAGCTGAAGCTGAACTTGTTCAGCAACACCGGGTTGACGACCCACGTCCAGTCGGCGAGGAACGTGTTGTAGCGGTTTTCGCTCGCCTGGCGCTGGGTCGCCGAGCCAATCGGTCGGCTCAGCCCGCTCGCGCTCGTCGCGTCCGAATTCTCGAACGAGTACCTGAACGCGAGCGCATTGTCTTCGTTGACGCTCCAGTCCGCGCGTGTCGTCACAAGCGCGTCGTCGAGCGGCGCGACGGCAAAACCGTTCAGGATCGTGCGCGTCGCAGTATCGCGCTCGCCGATCAGCACGACGCCGTCCTGGTTGCGGTACTCGAAGGAACCAAACCACCAGGCCTTGTTCTTGACGATCGGTCCGCCGGCGGCGATCGAATACTGTTCGCGATCGAACGGCGGCTCGAGGCCCGTCGACCGGTTGAACGTCGCCGGAAGCCCCTGCAGCGCGTCGTCGCGGTAATAGAACCCGCCTGTGCCGTGAAACTCGTTGGTTCCGGACTTGGTGACCACGTTGATCACCGAGGAGCCCGAGCGGCCGAGCTCGGCCGAGAAACGGTTCGTCGCAATCTGGAACTCCTGCACGGCGTCCTCGGAAATGTTCTGGAGTGAACCTCCGACGACGTCGTCGTTGTTGTCGGCGCCGTCGACCGTGACGCTGCCGCCGCGGCCGAACTGGCCCGCCGACGAGATCAGCACGGTTTCGGTCTTTGTCGGGTCGAAATTGAGCGCGGGGCCATTCCCCGGGATCAGGAACGAGAGCTCGAGATAGTTCCGGCCGTTGAGCGGCAGCGAATTGATCTCGGACGTGCTGATCACCGAATCGACGGCCGAGGATTGCGTGCTGACGAGCGGCGCCTCGTAGGTGTCGGCGTCGACGACTTCGGCGGCGCCCGCCACGGCCATCTCGGCATCGATCGCAACCGTCTGGCCTGCGCTCAGCGTTACGCCCTTGAACTGCCGGTCCGCAAATCCGGGAGCAGCGACGTGGATGTCGTAGGTGCCCGCGGCAAGACTCGAAACCGTGTACAGCCCATCGTGGTTGGTCGTCGTCTCGCGTGTCTGACCGGTATCGGTTTGCGTGACGACGATCGTCGCCTTGGTGATGAGGGCTCCCTGCGGGTCCCGGACCCGGCCGGAGAGCGTCGCGGTAGCGTTCTGGGCCGCCGCCGCCAGAGGCGAACAGAGCACGGCTATCAGGACAAGAATCGTGCAGACAAATTTCACGGCGCTACGCCTCGCTATCGTGGATTTCTGGGAGTTTTGGTGATCGGTACCGCCTGACTGTCGATCACCTGCACCGAGGACGTCACAACGCGCGTGTTGTACCGTTCGTACACCGCCGCGCGCTCGGGCGTCATCGGGAACTGCTCGGAATCCGGATAAGGGTACCCGCTCATGCCGTGAAATGGATAGGGCTCGACCGAGTACGGACTGGCCGAATTCACGTCCATCTCCTTGCTGAATCCGTCGGCGTACAGCAGGAACGTCCGCGTCCATCCTTGCGGAAGCGGCGCGAGACGCGCCGCGTCGAACGACACCGAAATCTCGTCGCCTGGAAGCGAGACGACGAAGAGGTCATCGGTACGTTCGACCAGCTCGCGGACGTCTCCTTCACGGGTGTAGCGGCCAGTAAAAACCTTCCACGGCGACACGCTCGACACGCGGTCATAGTCGTATGTCCACGGTTCGATTCCGTCGGGCGCCGTCTCGGCAGAGAACCCTCGCCAGCCAAGGTTGGCTGTCGTGGGATCGAGCCGCTCGATCTTCATTCCAGCACGCTCGTCCGAAGTGTCGACCAGGATCTGGTCCCAGTAGACGCGTGCGTTCGTCACGATGCGAACCTCGCGGTTCGTGGAAAGCCATTTGCCCGTCAGATCGACGACAAGCGTTTGCGGACGGCCGATGGGGATGCCGATGTTGTCGATCACCGTTCGCCACTCGCCCTCGTCGTCCCGAACCTGGAGCGACGGAAACGCGAGCTCGAGCCCGCGCTGGCTGGCGGCGACGTTGTCACTCGAGAACGCATAGTCGGTCCACCCGGTCAGCAACAGGAGCGTCCGCGCATCCGACGTCGCGCCCAGGTCGAGCGTCAGCGTGTGCGTTTTCGCATACCCGCGAATACTCTCGAACTCGAAGCCCTTCACGAAATCGCGGTCGAGCCGCGCGACGCTCGCGGTCCAGTCCGTGCCGTTTCCATCGGTCGCGCGGACGGGCGCGTGGGCGTCGCGCGTCGTCACGAGCTCGAATCGTGGCGGCGCGGGAAGGAGCCCCTCGACCGGAAATACCTCTGTTCCAACAGGATGCGCGACCGCGACGAGTTGCAGGCGATCGACATAGAGCACCTCTTCGAGCTCGTTCGTGATCCGTAGGTCATATCGACCGTCCCGCGGAACCAGCTGATCGCCGCGAATCCGGACGTACTCGTCCGCGTCCGGATGGTTGAACACGCCCGGCTCTTCGAGGTAGCCCATCTCGCCGCCGCCCATGAAGTCGGTGACGAACTCGAACCGCTCGCCGTTCCACGCGTACAGAAACGGGCACGACGACGGCTTTCGGTCGAGCTCGGTGACGTCGAGTGAAAGCATCAATGCCGGCGGCTTCGGAGCGGCGATCGCCGTCTCGGCCTGCACCACGCCGGACGGCCAGATGATGCGGACGGCGTCGACGGACTTTCGCGTGCCGAGACCCATCAGGACGTCGGACGGCGCCGGCGCGGGGCTTGCGGAGAATGTCTCGAGCCGGTCGAGCAGGCTCCCGGCGCGAACTTCGACCTTGGAGCCGATCGCCGAGCGGTTGCTGACGCGACCCGTCAGATCGACCGCGATTGCGCCGTTCGTGTTTCCGCCGTCGTTTCGCAGGATTCGCACATCGAACGGCCCGTTGAACAGCACGAGATCGGTGTCACCGTCTCCATCGAGGTCCCCCGACGCGAGGCTGGCGCGCAGCGACCCGACATCTGCCGGCTTCGCGAGCCCGCGAGTCGCTGCGTCGCTGACGTCCGCCCACGTTCCGCCGATATTCCGCGCGACCCGCACACCTGCGGGCGTCACGGCGACCACGTCGAGCAGCCCGTCGTTGTCGTAGTCGAGCACGTTGAGCGCCTGCGCGTCGCGCGTCCCGGCAGGGAGGTCCGCCATCGCGAATCTCCCCTTGGAATCGCTGAGCGCCACGCGCGCCGGCGCACCCGACCGCCCGAGCACGAGATCGGGGAAGCCGTCCTTGTTGAGGTCTCCGGCGGCGGCGGACGTGTATGCATCGGCGCCGCCGAGTCCCGCCGTCGAACCGATATCGACAAAGGTGTGATCGCGCAGATTTCGAAGCAGTGCCGGCGCGCGCCCGTCTCCAACGAGCACGAGATCCACGTCTCTGCGGTTGTCGAAATCGGTTGGGATCACCGCGACGGTCGCGCCGGCGCCGCCGGCGACCTTTGCTTCGGCGGTGACGTCGGTGAACGTGCC
>JBGAKX010000169.1:0-8756 GCA_044224215.1 Blastocatellia bacterium | reverse complement strand
GCTGGATCGGCTCGCACAGGCCGAGAATGGTCTCGGTCCAGGCGGCCGGGTGCGCTCCGATCGTGGCGGCGTTTGAGGCCGGTGAGCGGCACGCCACCGAATTTCCGAACGCGCACACGGTGGCGTCCGGGTTGCGAGTTCCGAGGGCGATCGGCGATTTCCTGATCCTCGACGCGGTCCGCGCGAGCGGCGGAACGGCGATCGCGGTTCCCGACGAGGAGCTGATCGACGGCGTGCGCGAAATTGCGTCGACCGAAGGGGTGTTCGCTGCGCCTGAGGGCGGCGCGTGTGTGGCGGCGTTGCGGGTACTGGCAGAGCGCGGCGACGTGGGGCGGGGAGACCGGGTGGTGATCTTCAACACGGGGACTGGGGCGAAGTATCTCGAAGCGCTCGGTGCGTAGGGATTTCACGCAAAGGCGCAAAGAAAAAAAGCTGCCTTGTTTCCTTTGCGACTTTGCGAGAACCACATAGTATCGACCCGTGCACCTCGCCCGCGTCATCGGAACCGTCGTCGCGACGGCCAAGTACGAGGCGCTCGTCGGCCACAAGCTGCTCGTCATCCAACCGCTCGACGCCCGCAGGAACCACGACGGGCGGCCCGTCATCGCAGTCGACTCGGTCGGCGCCGGCGTCGGCGAGGTTGTGATGTGGTGTCGCGGCAAGGAGTCCTCGTTCCCGTTTCTCCCGCGAAACACGCCGACCGACTGCACCATCGTGGGAATCGTCGACACGATCCACCTCGAGGAGGTGACAACGTGATTCTCGGGCGCGTGGTCGGAAACGTCGTCGCAACGCAGAAGAACGACCGCTACGAAGGGTCGCGGGTGATGATCGTCGAGCCGATCGGCCTCGAGGGCGAGCGTTCGGGAGCCGAGTTCCTGGCGCTCGATTCCGTCGATTCGGGACCGGGCGACGTCGTGCTCGTCGTCCGCGAAGGATGGGCTGCTTCGACCGCCGCCACGGGCCGTCCACAGGCCGCCATCGACTCCGCGATCATCGGTGTTGTCGATCACATCGATTTCGAGTGAGCAACTCCATCTTGGGCGGGAGCGTGCGGCTCCTATCTGCTATAATCCCGCCCGAAATGTCTGCAAATTCCGAGCAGCATCTCGTTGAGCTCGCGGCTCGCGTTCTGCGTCGCGTCACAACGGAGAGGGAGCGATCCGCTCCGCCGCCCGTGCGAACTGCCCGTGTCGCACCGGGAAGCGGCCCGGCGCTCTCGGCCACGGTGGCCGATATCGCACGCGCGGTCGAGGGCATTCTCGGCCAGCTTCGCGAGCTCGGGGTCTCGGTTGCAGAGTCACAAAGAGCGCCGGCCATACCGGCGCCCGTCCTGTCCGGCGCCGCCGTGTATGGCGCCGGAGCAGTCCATCCCAGCCAGGAGCGGTTTGGTCTGCCTTCGGAATTGAACGAGTTCGTAGAGTATCTTGAGAGCCGTCCCTGTTCGATCGAACCCGGCAAACCCTGTGTGGATTGCGGTGCTTGCGAGACGCGCGGCTTTTGAGTGTGATCTCCGTTGATGGGTATCGGAGGGAACAACATGAGCGACGAGTACGACCCCCCGCGAGCGAGTCTCGACATTTTTGACCCCGACGTCGGGATGCGCCACCTCCCGCTCGGCAGCGCCCCGTTCAAGATCGGCCGCCATCGCGACAACGACCTCAAGATTCCCGACAATTTCGTCTCCCGCCAGCACGCCGAAATCTTCTTCGACGGCACGAACTACATCTTTCGCGACCACGGGAGCTCGTGCGGCAGTTTCGTGAACGGTCGAAAGATCGACGAAAAGGTCCTCAGGGACGGTGATTCGATCCGGCTCGGACGCAAGGACGCGCGCGAGATGACGTTCCGTTGCTCCGCGGCGCCCGGCGACGGATCGGCGCCCGAAGAGCAGCCGGCGATCATGACGGTCATCGATGAGACGCAGACGCGGTTCCTGAACACGTCGCTCCTCAAGATGATCTCGACCGGCGAGCACGCGCCCGCCACGTCGACGATGAACCGGCTGTCGGCCCTCTACGAGGCCACGTCGGCGATGTTGTCGCTAAAGGACCGCAAGGACGTCGCCGAGAAGCTGCTCAACCTCGTCTTCGAGAACCTGACGTGCGAGCGCAGCGTCATCATGCTGTACGACCAGAAGCTCGCCGCGCTGCAGCCGCAGGTGATGCGCAGCGTCGTGGACCCGGGCAACGCGTTCTCGCCGAGCCGGACCGTCACGGATCGCGCGTACAACGAGAACGTCGCCGTGCTGAGCATGGACGCAAGCCAGGATTCGCGCTTCAAGGCGCGGGAATCGGTCATCCTGCAGGCAATCCGCTCGGTCATGGCCGCTCCGATCGCGTCGTCGACCCGCGTATGGGGCGTCCTCTACGTCGACACGGTCACGACCAAGAACACGTTCGAGCAGGAGGATCTCGAGTTTCTTCTCGCGATGGCCCGCCAGGCGGGCATCGCAATGGAGAACCTGTTCCTTCTCGAAGAGCAGCGCAAGACGATCGAGAGTTTCATCCGCGCACTCGCCGCCTCGATCGACGCCCGCGACGATCTCACGGCCGGCCACTCGGCGCGCGTGGGGCGTTACTCTTCTGCCATCGCGAAATACCTCGGATGGGACGCGGACGAACGCCGCAGGTTGTACTACGCCGGCTTGCTGCACGATTACGGGAAGATCGGCACACGCGAAGCCATCCTGTGCAAACCCGGCAAGCTGACGCCGGACGAGTACGAGCACATCAAGGAGCACCCGGGCCACACGATGCGAATCCTGTCGCAGATCCACTTCACCGAGGAACTGCAGGATCTGCCGCTGATCGCGTCGAGCCATCACGAGAAGATGGACGGGACGGGCTATCCGTACGGCCTCGTCGCGGATCAGATCCCCGTCGGATCGCGCGTGATATCGGTGGCGGACTTCTTTGACGCCCTGACGCACAAGCGCCACTACCGCGAACCGATGCCCATCGAGGAGGTCATTGCGCTCGTGAAGGAGCAGACGCCAACTGCGTTCGACCCCGTGGTCGTCGAGGCGTTCGAGGAGTACGTGCGCAAGGAGTACATTCCGAATCAGCAGAAGCGTGCCGCTCGAGAAGCCGCCCTCCAGACCCAGCACACGACGTCCAATCCGAGTGAGTCGGTCGCCGGCGACTAGACGCGCGGCCTGCGGACGCACGCGCGGCGCACCCACGCCGCTGTCGTGGCGATCCGTTGGCCGGTTCCTGTAGTATTCGCCGGTTATGAGAGACAAGTACGAGGTTGTCATCGGCCTCGAAGTTCACGCGCAGCTCAAGACGGACTCCAAGATCTTCTGCGGCTGTTCCACGCGGTTTGGCGACGAGCCGAACTCGAACACGTGCCCCGTGTGTCTGGGGCTTCCGGGAGCGCTTCCGGTGCTCAACGAGCGCGTCGTGGCGCTTGCGGCACGCACCGCGCTCGCACTGAACCTGCGGATCAACGCCGAGTCGATCTTCGCCCGGAAGAACTACTTCTATCCCGACCTGCCGAAGGGGTACCAGATTTCGCAGTACAAGGAGCCGTTCTCGGAGCACGGATGGGTCGAGATCATGACCGGCGACCGTGACGAGACCGGTCATCCGCGAAACCTCGCCCTCAAACGGTTCGGGATCACGAGGATGCACCTCGAGGAGGACGCGGGAAAGTCGCTCCACGACGGGATGCCCGATTCGGACACGCGCACGTACGTGGACCTGAACAGATCGGGAACGCCGCTCGCCGAGATCGTGTCCGAGCCTGACTTCCGGTCCAGCTGGGAAGCGTACGACTACGTGCAGTACCTGCGCCGCGTGCTCCAGTACGTCGATTCGTGCGACGCGAACATGGAGGAGGGGAACCTCCGCTGCGACGCGAACATCTCGGTACGGCCGTTCGGTCATCCGGAATTCGGCACAAAGGTCGAGCTCAAGAACCTCAACTCGGTCCGGTTTCTCCAACGGGCGATCGAGTACGAGGTGGACCGCCAGATCGGCGTGGTCGAATTCGGTGGAACGGTCGTCCAGGAGACGCGATTGTGGAACGAGCGGGAGAACCGCACGTACACGATGCGGACAAAGGAAGACGCGCACGACTATCGCTACTTTCCCGAGCCCGACCTTCCGCCGCTGCGCATCGATCCGGCGCTCGTCGAGCAGATTCGCGGCGACCTGCCCGAGCTCCCAGAGGCGCTCAGGCTCCGCTTCATGGCCGATTATGGGCTGACGCACGAAGACGCCGTCGTGCTGACGGGAACGCGTAGCCTTGCGCAGTACGTAGAGGATTCGGTGAAGGCGTCGGGCAACGCCCGGCTCGCCGCGAACTGGATCAAGAACGAGCTCCTGCGCGAGCTCGACGCGCGCAAGGTCGACATCGCGCACTCGCCGGTCACTCCGGACGCGCTCGGCGAACTGGTGCGGGCCGTGGATACGGGCGCGATCTCGGGCGCGCAGGCCAAGGAAGTGCTGCCCGAGATGGTCGCGTCCGGCGCAAGTTTCGACTCGATCGTCGAGAAGCTCGGGGGCGGCCAGATCAACGACGAAGCCGCGATCCGGGCGATCGTCGCCGAGGTCATCGCAGCCAATCCAAAGCAGCTCGAGCAATATAGGTCGGGCAAGGAAGCGCTGTTCGGCTTCTTTGTCGGACAGATCATGAAGGTCTCGAACAAGAAGGCGAACGCGAAGATCGCGAACGACCTTCTTCGCGAAATGCTGAAGTAGCAGCTACCAGTACATATGATCGGAGAATACGTCGTGCACTTTCGAGTCGTCGTCATTTCGGTAATTCTCGGCCTTGCGCTTGCAGGCTCGAGCGCGTGCAGCAGCAGTAACGACCAGGTCGCCGTCCTCGAGACCAACTATGGCCGGATCGTTTACGAGTTCCTTCCGGACATCGCGCCCAAGCACACCGAGGCATTCCAGAAGATGATCGCGAGCGGGTTCTTTGACGGGACCCGGTTCCACCGGATCATCCCCGGCAAGATCATACAGGGCGGCGATCCGAATTCGCGCGACGATGACCCGAGCGACGACGGCATGGGGCAGCCCAGCCAGGCGACGATCCCCGCCGAGTTTCAGACGACGGTGAAGCACACGCGGGGGATCGTCTCGGCGGCGCGAAAGGGCGACAACAAGGACAGCGCCACGAGCCAGTTCTTCATCTGCCTCGACAACGAACCGAACTACGACGGCAGTTACAGCGTGTTCGGCCGCGTCATCGACGGAATGAATGTCGTGGAGCTGATTGCGAATGCACCGACACGCAAGGACGACCCGAAACTGCGCGAGCGGCCGCAGGATCCCGTGACGATCACGCGGGCGTACCTCTCGACGCGTGCCGCGCTCGGCCTGCCGCCAAAGACAGACAAGTAGGACCCATGAATATCGAAACGCACAGGTTCGTGTCCGTGTGCGTTCGAGCGTGCCGCACGTGAGCGACGCGGTCGAGAACTTTGGGTTGCTGCGGCTCCGCCGGCGGCCGCGAATGCTCGTCGGCGAGCGCAACGGTTACCTGACCGCCATCAGCAACCGGCATACGCTGAACGCGAGCTACGTCGACGTGCTCGTCCGATTTCCACAACGGCATACTGTCCGCGAACTTCGCGAAGACCTGATCGAGCACGCGTCTCTCAGGGACGCGTTCGGCATCGTCAAGCGGCTGTCGCGCTTTCGGCGCCGGAACCTGTTCGTCGGCGACGGCTCGGTGCTGCTGCGTCTGCCGTATGCGATGTTCCCGCCTCGAAAGCGCACCGTCGAGCGCTCGCTCGACGGGCTGATCGGCGCGATGCGCGACCACGTCGCCCCGCTCGAGCGGACGTGCGAGTCGTGCGCGCGGCCCGAGAACGTGACGATCTACCTGGCGGACGGCGTTCCGGGGTACTACTGCGACGCGTGCGTGTCGACGATCGTGTCCGGCGAAAAGCAGCTGCGAGAGGCGCTCCGCAAGGCAGCGCCCGACGTTGGGCGCGGCGCCGGCATCGGTGCGCTGGCGGCCGTCGCAATTGGTCTGGCGCTGGGGCCAGTCGCAGCAATTCCGCTCGCGAAGGTCCCTGCGTTCTGGCTCTACATCGCTGCGCCCGTGTTCGCGGCCGTCGGCGTGCTCGTGAGCGGCCTGTCGGGCAGAGGATTCGGCGTGTCGACGCGAGTCCACGTCATCCTGCTGAAGCTCCTTCTTGCCGCGTTTGGCGGCGTCGTCGCGTTCACCATCATGAATGCCGTGGCCACGATGACGATCAAGCCCGCCGAATGGAACCTCGTCCTGCTGATCAGTTCCGCGCGTGGCGGCGCCGTCGGGGGGCTTCGCCACGCAGCCCAGGTGCTGGCGGTCGCCACGCTTGCCGGCTGGGCCTGCGAAACCACGTGGGAACTGGCCGCAACCGCGCGTATCGGCACCCGAACGCGCATCGAACGCGTCGGTCCGGGCGGAGAATGTGAAGAAATGAACTAGACACAAGTCGAGCCGTTCGGTAGGATAGCCAGCTTCTGCTAGGATGATTGAAGTGAGCCATGGCGTGGACGATTCGCTTTGGACAGCGGGGAATTCCGAGTCGGTCGTACGGCGCGTCTGGTACGCGTTGCCGGTCTGCGGAGCGCTCGTTGCCCTGGCTGGCGGCTATGCGGGCGGATGGCGTTTCGCGGCGGGCGCCGCGGTTGGAACGCTCCTCGCAATGGCGAATTTTCGGTTTCTGAGCAACAGTCTCAGGTCGATTCTGGGGTCGGGCAACGAAAAGCCGGCGCCTGGAACGACGATGATGTTTGTCTTTCGATGGGTGATCGTGGCGACCGCGGCGTTTGCGATCTACCGCACGGGATACGTCGCGATGGGAGGGCTGATTGCCGGGCTGTTCACGCCGGCGATTGCGACAGCCTTCGAGGCGTTGTACCAGGTGGCGCACGTACTGACCCATCCGGACGGTTCCGAGGACAACGAAAGCAAGTGAGGACGATCAGACGATGAGTCTCTGGCTGGCACTACAAGAGACGGTGGAGCACGCGGAAGTCGTTGCCGAGGATGCAAGCACCGCTGCCGAGCACGCCGATCCTGCGTGGGTCGTGTGGATCAACCACGCGATCGGTTCGTACACCGTGCCCATTCAGAAGGCGATCATGACGCCGATCTATGCACAGTTCGGCGCGACGTGGCACGCGCCTCAACCGGGGCACGAGATTCCGGCGCACGTCATGCTCGCGCTTCTCGCGTTCCTGCTCTGCACGGTTGGCCTCTACTTCTTCCGCGGAACGCTGTCGGTCGACAAGCCGACGCACCGGCAGCAGGTCCTCGAGAACATCGTCGAGGCGCTGCGCGGCATGCTCGACGACATCGTCGGGCCGTATGGCCGCCAGTATCTACCGCTCGTCGGGGCATTTGCGGTCTTCATCCTCGTCAGCAACCTGATGGGAATGGTTCCCGGAATCGGGGCGCCGACGGGCAACTTCAATGTCACGCTCGCGCTCGGGCTCGTGTCGTTTGGTTTCTACGTGTCGCGCGGGTTCATCCAACAGGGTTTCGGCTACCTCAAACACTTCATGGGCGGCCTCGACAAGGGCGCGTTCATCATCGTCGGCGTAATCGTCTTCTTCTTCGAAGTGCTTTCGAACGTCGTGCGGCCGTTCACGCTCGGTCTTCGTCTCTTTCTCAACATCTTTGCCGACCATCAGATCGGCGGCGTGTTCGAGTCGCTCGTGCCGTGGATCGTTCCGGTCCTTCTGCCGGTTCCTCTCGCGATGTTCGTCGCACTCGTTCAGACGATGGTGTTCGTGATGCTCTCGATGATCTACCTCGCGGAGACGGTTCCTCATGAGGAGCACGACCACGACGGTCACGAAGACAACCACGGCTCGCTTGCCGAGCACCAGGCCGCAGTCGCCGGCCATTGATCGCTCTGGCGATCAGCGATCCGCGGTCGCTGCCGTTCCGGCGCGGCCACCGATGGCTGATCGCGGGTTCAGCTCTCGAACGGCCCGTCACCGTATCGAGCGCGCTCCGGGGATACAAGCACGCAACGATCGAGGAGCACTGTTGAAAGTGGGGCAGGCGCACACCGGACGTAGCACTCATATGCGGATCGCGAACGGACGACGACGGACCGGCAGTTCAACAATCTGATACAGGAGTTCCACACATGACGAAGCTTCGTTTGATGCTCTTCACGGTCCTCGGCGTGCTGATGTCGGCGGCTCCGGCGTTCGCCCAGGGTGGCGCGGCCGAAACGCACGGCGGTTCGCTGATCAACATCACGGGTGCGCTCGCGGTCGCCATTGCGGCGGCGGGTGGCGCGCTCGGCGACGGCAAGGCGATCGCGGCGGCCTGCGAGGGCACGGCCCGCAATCCCGGCGCCGGCGGCCGTATTTTCACAATGATGGTTCTTGGTTGCGTCCTGATCGAGACCCTCGTGCTGTTCACGTTCCTCCTGGCGTTCCTCGGCAAGTAGCCTGGAGCTGGATCGTCGACGAAACACGCCCGATCCCGTCCGGGATCGGGCGTGTCGTACGAGCCGGGCAACGTCGGGTTCCCACGATTGCTCGAGCTCTGGTATGCGGTGACGCGAGCCGGCGGAGCCGGCGACTCAACCGACAGCCCCGGGTGAAGCGAGCGCATGCGCGCGAGCGAACCCGGGGATTTCGCGTGACTGCGATAGAGCCCGCCTGAGGCGGGCGGCTCACCATTCGAGAGCTGCCTGCTGTCGCAGGCTCGGCCGAGCTCTGTGACCGCCCCCACGGCTTCGCTCGCTCTGCTCGCTCCACCGTGGGCTATCTTCAGAGTCGCCCGCT
>JBGAKX010000168.1:0-8794 GCA_044224215.1 Blastocatellia bacterium | reverse complement strand
GGACCGAAGTAGGGCGGAAACATCGCGAAGAGCCGGCCGCCGGGTCTGAGCACCCGATGGCACTCGGCGAGCACGCGCGGGAGATCCGAGACGTGCTCGAACACATCGTAGCTGAAGATCACGTCGAACGACTCGTCCGCAAACGGCAGCTGCTCGCCGCATCCCTGCAGAAAGCGGAGGCGCGGGTGGTCGCTGTAGCGCGGAGCCGAGTGCAGGGCCGTCTCCACCAGCAGGAGGTCGATTTCGAGACCGATCATCGTCCGCGGCCTGCCGTGGAGCGCGTAGTACGCGGTGCGTCCTCCGAATCCGCAGCCGAGGTCGAGCACGTCGAGCCCTGCGAGGTCTTCGACGGAGATGCGGCCCTCGAACCGGTCGAAAAAGCCGGGACCGTCGTCGAACTCGCGCCGGGTCGCGGGGCTGATGCCGTCCGCGCCGAGGGCGACGAAGCTCGGTGTGTAGACCCCCGGAGGGGGTCCAAACACCGGATGCTTCATTCCGAATTCCATGAGCGCGGCCGCGAGCCGGACGCGCGTGGATCGTTTGGTCAGGGCCCGGGCTGTCAGAACGAGTACTTCAGCGCGAACTGGATGAACCGGGCAGGTGTCGCCGTGTCCGTCGACGATCCGAATCCGGGCGCGTATAGCGTGCGAACCGGGATGCCGTAGTTTGTCCGGTTCAGAATGTTGAAGAACTCGGCGCGGAAATCGAGCCTGCTGTTCTCGCCAAAGACGAACGTCTTGCTGAGGGCAAGGTCCCACGTGTTCCATCCGTCGGCGCGCACCGTGTTCCGGCCAACGGCTCCATCCGAACCCAGGAAGAAGATCTGGCCGTCTGGCCCGAATCCGTACTGGTTCTGGACAAAGTTGCTGACGGGCGCGTTCGGGTCCTGGATGACGCGCGTGGGTCCGTGGTTGTCGACGAACGTCAGGCCTTCGGTCGTGAGCGGACGATCCGAGCGGTTGCCGTCGACGTTCGAGTCGAACGGCATGTTCAGCGTGAACGGCTGGCCCGTGTTCGTCCGGTAGATCGTCGACAGCTGGAAGTTCCCGAGGAACCATTCCTTGCTTCCGATGTCGGACGACGTGCTGTCGCGGTAGAGCGGAAGATCCCACACGGCGGACAGCGCAAACCGGTGCTGGACGTCGTAGTTGGCATTTCCGCGCTCGAGACGCAGGTTGAACGAGTCCTCGGGGAGAACCGGCGCACCGGCGATCGGGAACACGTCCGACACGTCGTCGATCGCGTGCGAGTACGTGTACGCCGCCGTGAACGTGTATCCGTTGCTGTAGCGCTTGCTGGCCTCGAGCTGCAGCGCGTGGTACGAGGACGCGGCCGTGTCCTCGAACTGCTGGAAGGCGCCGAGGAACGGGTACGGACGCGTGGCGATCAGGCTCTGAATGATGTCCGCGATGACCAGCGGCGGCCCCTGCGTGTACGGCGTGTTCGGCGCGGCGACCGCGATCGGGAGGAACGGCGTGACGTTCGGGCCGAGGTTGGGTGTCGTCATCCGAAGCAGCTTGGTTCCCTTGGTGCCGACATATGCCGCTGAGACGACGTAATCGGTCAGGAACTGGTGCTCGAGCGTGAGGTGCCATTGCTGAACGTACGGCGTCGCCAGCTCGCGCGTCGGAAGCGTGAACGCGAGACCGCCAATGCGGTAGTTCTGGGCGAACAGCGTGCCGATCAGCGCGGGGAAATCCGACGGGTACGCGCTGCCGAACTGGTTGACGGTCCCCGGCAGGATCAGCGGATAGACCTGGTCCGTGCCGCGCGGGCGGATGGCGAGCGTTGCGGGATTCGGCAGGTCGAGGATGTTCGTCCCGAGGAACGACGTGTCGACGTTGATGGCGGTCTCGTTCGGGAAGACGTTGCGCGACTGGCTGACGACCGCGCCGAGAATCGAGTCGAAGTACACGCCGTAGCCGCCGCGAATCGCCGTTCGGCCGTCGCCCCACGGATCCCACGCAAATCCGATGTGCGGGCCAAAGTTGTTGGCGTCGCCGTCGTAGATGCTCGTGCGGCCGTCCAGGAAGTGCTCGTAGCTCGAGACGGCATTCTCGTAAAAGAAATTCGCAACCGGGTCGTCGATCGCCGAGTTTCCGGCCACGGGGATGTTCGACGTGTCCAGACCCGCCTCGATGCTTCCCGTCGCGTCGCTGGGCACGCTGTTGTATTCGTACCTGAGCCCCATGTCGAGCGTGAAGTTCGGCTTGATACGCCACGAATCGTTGATGAAGAAGTCGTACTCGGTCGTCCTGAGCTTGATGGAGGAATCGGGCACGCCGGACGTGATGACCTGCGACAGCGACGATGGCGCGCCAAACGCGGCAAGCTGGACGCCGAGCAGAGGCAGGACGGGCGACAGGTCCTGGAATCCGAACGGAACCGCCGGATTGCCCGTGGACGTCAGGAAACCGAACGCCTGAACTCCGTTCGCAAAGATGACGAGCGGACGATAGTTGCGGTCCTGGAAGCTGTTGAGCTGCTCGTAGCGGATGTCGGCGCCGAACTTGAGCGCGTGGTTGCCCTTGGTCCACGACACCGAGTCGGCGAACTGGTAGGTGTTGTTGGTCCGACCCTGCGGGAACGTGAAGACGTCCACGCCGACCGGGCTGTACGGATCGATGATCAGCTCACCGATCGGGAACGTTCTCGATTCAAAGCCGATCGTCCCGTCCGGCGTGTCGATGCCGACGACCGAGCTCTTCTCGAAGATGAACGGGCTTGTCGAGGGATACTCGGGGAAGTTGAGCACCGTTCGGCCGTACGAGAATCGGGCCTGGTTGAAGAGCGTCGGACTGAACGCCGTGTCGAAGATCACCGAGATGTTGTTGGTCGTCGTGTCCGAGTTGATCGTCGAGTTGATCGCCTGATTCACCGACGGCAGGATGCGGTTGTCCTTGGTGAAGTTGTAGCGGGCGTTCAGGACGTTGTTCTCGTTGAAACTGTTCGTGACCTTGAACGAGAAGACGTTGCCGTCGCCGCTCGACGGCAGAATCTGGGTGTAATCGTTCAACCCGTACGGTCCCTGCGGATTGTTCGGCAGCGGATAGAGCGACAGGACGTTCGTCCCGATCGGCGTCGAACCGGCGCTCGTCAGGAAGCCGACCATGTTGAACGCAGGATCGGGAATCGGCTTGAGCACGGCAAACTGCGGCAGGCCAAGGAAGCGCCGCTGGTCGAACGTCGGTGTCGAGAAGTGCTGCTCGACCGAGCCGTTGACCTCCTGGCGCTCGTAGCTCGTGAAGAACTGCGTCTTGTCCTTCCGGATCGGGCCGCCGAATACAAATCCGGCCTGCAAGCGAGTGTACGGGTCTTCGCCGCCCGACGCGCCGCCGGTGAAGTCGTACGCGTTGCGCGCGTTGAGCGCGGAGTCATTGAAGAATCCGTAGAGCGTGCCGTGGTACTGGTTCGCGCCGCTGATCGAAACGGCGTTCACCTGCGAACCGACGTTGCGCCCCGCCTCGGCGTCCCACAGGAGCGTCGAGATCTGGAACTCCTGCACCGATTCGATCGACTGCGGGATCAGCGCGACGAACCCCTGGCGACGCACGCCGACGTCGGGGTCGTTGTTGTCCGAGCCGTCGACCGTGAAGTTGTTGGCGCGCGCCCGCGCGCCGTTGACCGAGAACTGTCCCGCGGTTCCGATGCCGTATCCCACGCCCGGGCCGCGAACGCCCGGCACGTACGGTGGCGGTGCGACGCCCGGCACCAGCGTGGCGAGCTCGTCGAACGAGCGCGTATCGGACGTTCCGCCGAGCGGCAGCGAATTCAGCTGCTCCTTGGCAAAGTTGCCGCGTCGGGTCGGATCGTTCGTGTTCACGAGGGACACGCGCGACTCGCCCTCCGTCCGGGCAGAGGTGCTTGCGCCGGTGGGTGTCGGCGTCGGGCCGCCCACGGCTCCGAGCGTGATCGGCGGCACGAGGTTCGTGGTCGAATTCAGCGGAATGGGGAATCCCGTGATCTTGTTGTCGGTGAAGCCTTCCATCGACGCGTTGATCGTGTAGCGCCCCGGAGGCATGAAGGGAATGCGGTAGCTGCCGTCCGGTGACGTGATCGTCGACCGGGCGTTGCCGTTGAGCTCGTTGGTCGCCGTGACCCTGGCGCCGCCAAGAGGTTCGCCGGTCGGCTTGTAGACCGTGCCAACCAGGGTTCCGGATGTCGTCTGCGCGACCGCCTGGCTGACAGGCAGGCACGCAAGGACGATGGCGATTGCCAGAATGGCCGCAAATCGGGGGCAACTGCGGGAGAGCTCGATCAGCATATTCCCTCCTTAAATGGGTCAATTGCAACGGTTTGTACTACCGCGTTGCGTGCGAGTCAAGCATGGGCGCCAAAGGTGCCGGCAGGCGGCGGACCCCGGGCGATCGGACGGATCGAACGCGTCAATCGGACATCGCGGCGGGGACTAGCGGGGCTGAACGAACAGCTCGTCGACCGAGAATACTTCCGGACCGACGGACCGGAAGCCGATGCCTCCGTACAGGTAGGTCTTGTCGGGATCCTGAAACACCCCGAGCGGCTCGGGCTTCCCGGTTTCGGTGGGAGTGATGGTGTGCTCGATGACGTCCTTCTTTCCGTTGATCTCGAGTTGGTACTCGCCCTTGGCGGTCAGGTTCGTGATGACCACTACTGACTGGACGGGATTCGACGGATCGAACTTGCCGTCCTTGACGATGTACGTGTTGAACCTGCCGGGGAAAAGTCCTTTCGGACCAGACAGATAGAACAGGTAGTAGTTGTTCGGATCCTTGGCTCGCACCGCCCACGCGGCGCCCTTTCCGTCCTCGAGGCGCAGGTGGAACGCCATCACAAAGTCGCGGTAGACGATGTTCTTTGCGGTTCCGAGCGTGGTGCAGTTTTCGATCTTCAGCCGGCCTGCCGCAGGGCTCCAGCCGGCGGGCACCGCCCACTTGTTCAGGTTGATGTCAAAGTCGTCGCTGAACTCGGCCGACGTCGGAAGCGGGACGAGCCGTACCGATACGTCGACCGGCTTGCCGTAATCGAAGGTCCGCGAGTCCTTGTACTCGACGTACCCGTCCTTGACGAGCTTGACCTCGCGTGTGCCGAGACGGACGTCGTTCACCTCGAGCACGCCGTTGTCGGGCGTCGCGCCACGGAACTCGCCGTCGACATACACCTTTGTGAGCGGTTCGGTGTGCACGGTCATCGGAACGGTCGCGAACTCGGGCTTGAAGATCCAGAAGTACTCTTCGCCGGCCTCGACCGCCGGGAAGGTCTTTTCGACGATCACGTAGTCCGGGTGATCGACGCGCAGCTTGTGCTTTCCGGGTGTCAACCCGTCGACGAGCATGAAGTTCTCGGTATCGAACGTGACGTTCTTCCACGGCTGCGCGTCGCTGTCGACATAGATCTTGGCGCCCTCGAGCGCGGGTCCGATCTTTACGAGGCCGTACTTCGACGCATTGACCGATATGAGCGGTGCGCGGAGGACCTCGGTCTTCCGCGACACGAGCTTCACGCGCTGGGTCATCGCCTCGTAGTCCGGGCCCGCCGTGACGTTCACCACGTATTCGCGCCCGGCGCGAAGCTCGCGCGTGAACTCGCCGTCCTTGTTGGACGTTCCGGAGGGCTTGCCGTCGATTGCGATCGCGGCGCCGGGGGGATCCGTGATGACCACGAGAACGCCGTTCGTGGCGGTCTGCGCGGCGACGACCTGGCTCGGGCCCTTTGTGATCGTCTTTGGCGCGCGCTTCTGGACCTTGACCGTGCTGGTGTCCTCGACGATTCGTCGCTGTGCGCGAACCGGCGGAGCAGCGGCTCCGAGAAGCATCAAGACGGAAAAGACCGCGATGGCGGTCCTTTGGGGGGCGCTAGTCGTCGATGTTGGTCTCATCTCACGGGGTTAGAGGCGCCAGACGCGCTTTCGCGTTGTTTACGGCGCGGGCGTTGCGTCCTTGGCGCAGCGGAAGCCGATGAACGCGTGTGGAGTCACTGGGTGGTCCCACCAACGGAACGTCGTTTTGAGGCGCTCCTTGGGCGCGGCATACGCGCCGCCGCGGTAACACTTGTTGCCGGGATCCGGGGCCTGCTTTGAACCAGGATACGGGACAAAGTCGTCGGCGACCCATTCACAGACGTTTCCCGCCATGTCGAAGACGCCAAACGAGCTGACGCCGCCCGGATACGAACCGACCGTCAACGGGCCGTCGCGGCCGTCTTCCTTCGAGTTGCTGAGCTTTGGCGACCAGTCGTTGCCCCACGGGTAGATACGTCCCTCTGGACCACGGGCCGCGTACTCCCACTCGGCCTCGGTCGGAAGCCGTTTGCCGGCCCACTTTGCATACTCGTCGGCGTCGTACCACGTGACGTTCCGAACGGGAAACTTTGCTTCGCCTGACGGAAAGTCCGTGCCCGTCCAGTCCTTGGGCGGCTTGTAGCCCGTCTGCTTGACGAACTGCTGGTACTCCTCGTTCGTGACCTCGTAGGTGTCGATATAGTAGTCCTTGAGCGTGACGTCGTGTGCCGGTTTGTCCGAATCCTCGGCCGTCGGATCGTCCGTACCCATCTTGAACGTGGCGCCCTTGATCAGGATCATGCCTTCCGGCGCGGTGCCCGTTGCCGTCGTGCCGCCCGTGTTCGTGACGGGAGGCTTGTTGACGTTCGCCTGGCCGCTCCCCGGATTGCGCATCACCAGCACGATGGTCACGATAATCCCGATGACGACGACGGCGGCAACGGCCGCGTAGAGCATCGTCCGGTTCGGCGCCGGAGCTTCGCGTTCGATGACGCGTTCGATGACACGTTCCACGGGCGCGGGGCGGTCCGAAACGGTGTCGGAGCTCGCGGTCTGGCTTGCCATGACCTGCGTGCCGCCAACCACGGGAGGTTGTGTCTTGGCGTTCGCCTGCTTCTGCGTCATCGCGACGGTCGCGCCGCCTCCGACACGGCCCGTCTTGTTCGGATCCTGAACGCTCGTGTCGTGCTCTGACTGGGGCGCTGTCGTCGAGCCGGTCTGCTTGCCGGGAGCCGTCGTCGAGCCGGTCGACGAGACGGGCAGGAAGTCTCCCGTTTCGAATCCGGGAATCTCGATCGAGGCCGTTCCGGACATCCGGATCGCGTCGATCAGTTCGCGTCCAAGTTCGGCGGCCGACGGCTGGCGCTTTGCGGCGTCCTTTTCGAGCGCCTTCATGACGACGCGCTCGACGGGCTCTGGAATCGACGGATTCTGCTCGCGCAGCGGTTTTGGAAGCTCGTTGGCGTGCTTCAGCACGACCCCGACCGGCGTGGGCGCACGGAACGGCACGTCGCCGGTCAGCATCTCGTATAGGATCACGCCGAGCGCATAGATGTCTGATCGCGAGTCGAGCTCCTCGCCACGGCACTGTTCCGGCGACATGTAATGCGGCGTGCCGACGACCATGCCCTGCTGCGTGAGGTTCGACGACTGCGGTCCCTGCGTCTTGAGCTTGGCGATGCCGAAATCCAGCACCTTGACCTGGTCGTCGATGTCGTCGCGCGTCAGGAGCCAGATGTTGTCGGGTTTGAGGTCGCGGTGGACGATGCCCTTGCGGTGGGCCTCCTCGATCGCCGCGCACGTCTGCGCAATGATGCGAACCGAGTCTGCGGGCGAGAGGATGCCGACTTTCTTGAGCCGCTCCCGAAGGTCGCCGCCTTCGAGATACTCCATCACCAGGTAGACGGTACCTTCCTTGGTCACGCCAAAGTCCGTGACCGAGACGGCGTTCGTGTGCCGGATGCGCGCGGCGGCGCGGGCTTCGCGGCGGAACCGCTCGACCGCTCCCTGGTCCGCGACCATGCTGCGATGCAACAGCTTGACCGCGAACGACGAGTCCATGTGGATGTGGGTCGCGTGGTAGACCGCGCCCATGCCGCCCTCGCCTATCTTTCTGTCAAGGCGGTACTTGTCGTCGAGGACCGTTCCGATCAGAGGATCGTTCAGGGACGCCGCGTCGAGCTCGGATGTCTTCTTGTGGTCGAGCGGCTGCCCGTCGATTGGGCAGAACTGAACGTCGTCCTGGAACTCCCGGCCACAGGCCGCACATTCCTTCATCAGCAGATCCTTTGCGTGCCGTCGAGGGGGTGCCCAAGGCCCGGGCGAATTCTCGCGGCCCAGTAGTCGACGAGTGAAACCGTTGGTTCCGACGTATATTATGCCCAATACGTGGTTGCGTCAAAGATTGACTGGGTTTGTGCAGTTGTCGCGGTCCGAGTTCGTGGCATATTCTCAGGTCTTTCCGATTCCGGTCTCCGGAGGTGGCTCATGCGCGGACACATGCAACGCGTGGCACGGCAGTCTGCCCAGGTGGCGCTCGTTGTCCTCGTCGCGGCGCTCTGTGGCGGGTGCCTGGTGGGGACCACCCCGCCTCCGGGCGTCGGACCCGGCGTCGAGGCCGTGCCCGCGGCCAACACGGCCGCGCGCGAAATCCTGGTGATCGAGCAGCTGCACGTGCTCAAGAAGGGCGAAGACGTGTACTACGCCGAGAACAACAGGTACGCCACGATGGCGCAGCTGGTGCAGTCAGGCGCCATGAACGTTTCGCCGCAGGGCATGGGGTACTCGATCGACCTGACCGTCACCGACACCGGTTACGTTGTGATGGCGGTGCCGAACGAATACGGACCGAACGGAAAGCGGTCCTTCTACCTGGACGAATCGGGTGTCGTGCGCGGCGACGATCACATGGGCGGGGCGCCGGCAAAGGACGATCCGGTCGCAAACTAACCAGGATTCAATGGAGATGCACAGCGTGAAGAACTACCGGCGGACGATGACGATTCTGAAGGCAGGCGCGGCCGTGGCGCTGCTCGT
>JBGAKX010000167.1:0-9628 GCA_044224215.1 Blastocatellia bacterium | reverse complement strand
GCCCGCGGCGACCGCCGTGCCCGTCGCGGCTGCGTCGCAGCGGCCGGTGCTGCCGCCCGAGATCGTCCAGTACTTCCTTCCCGTGCGGAGCGCGCAGCCCGGCGGCGCGGCGCTCGCGTATGCGCCGATGATGCTGGGGTCGGCCGAGGTGCGGTGCGGCGATGCCAAGAAGGGGCTCGAGATCGTTCTCGACGTCAACGCGCTCGCTCCGATCACCGATTCGGCCGTTGCGGTGAACTGGGACGATGCAAACCTGATCTCGTTTGCCGTCAACGATCTCGAACGCGAACAGGCGGAAGGCGCAACGTTTGCGGATCTTCCCGCAGCCGCGGGCAAGGCGAAGAGCTATGCCGCATGGTCCAAGGATTTCGGCGCTTGGCTGTATCGGACGCAAAAGGCGGAACTGTTGAAGAGCCCGAGCACGGGCGAGACCGCTCAACCGGGCGAGGACGAACGCGCGTTCCGGGTCAGACTGCAGATGGTTGCCCGCGAGCGACGGGATGCCGAGGTCGAGAAGCTCCGCCAGCGGTATGCGCCAAAGCTTGCGGCGTTGCAGGAAAGGGTCCGGCGCGCCCAGCAGATCGCAGAGCGCGAGGCCGAGCAGGCCAAGAGTACCAAGATCGACACGGCCGTCAGTTTTGGCGCGTCGATTCTCGGGTCGCTCTTCGGACGAAAGTCGCTCGGTTCCGCGGCGCTTGGCAAGGTCGGAAGCGCGGCGCGTGGCGTCAGCCGGACGATGAAGGAAGGACAGGACGTGGACCGTGCAAACGAGAACCTGGCCGCCGTTCAGCAGCAGCTCGCCGATCTCGACGCGGAGTTCAAGTCCGAGAGCGAGTCGGTCGCCGCGAGTATCGATCCGTCGACCGAGACGTTCGAGACGGTCACGCTCAAGCCTTCAAAGGCGAACATTGCCGTCCGTCTCACGACACTTGCGTGGGCTCCGCAGTGGCGCGCGGAAGACGGTACGGTCACGGATGCATGGGTGTAGTCGACGTGTTCGGAGACGCGAGTGTCATCGAGCAGCGGAAGGGCGAGTACGCGATCAGCACCGACACGGCGCGCATCGACGTCGACGCCGTAGCCGACTACCTGTCGCGTTCGTACTGGGCTGCCGGTCGATCGCGCGAGCAGATCGAGCGATCACTCGCGCATTCGATCTGCTTTGGCTTGTACCACGATGGACGGCAGGTTGGCTTCGCGCGAGTGATCTCGGATCACGCGACGTTTGCGTATCTGTGCGATGTCTACGTGCTCGAAGCGCATCGCGGCAACGGTCTCGGCAAGTGGCTCGTGGACGTCGTGCTCGCGCACCCGGAGCTGCAGGGTCTGCGCCGGTGGATGCTCGCGACACGCGACGCGCACGAACTGTATCGTCAGTTCGGCTTTGCGGAGCTGTCGAACCCGGATATATGGATGGAGATCTTCAACGGAGGCCGCGCCGGGAGCGGCTCGAGTGAGAGCAGATGATCACGATCGAAACACCTCGGCTGATCCTCAGGCCACTGCGCGATTCGGACCTCGACGCCTACGCCGAGATGTGCGCCGACCCCGAGGTCATGCGATTCCTCGGAGGCACGGTCGATCGCGACATGGCGTGGCGGCAGATGGCGACGGTGCTCGGACACTGGTGCCTGCGCGGGTTTGGCTTCTGGGGCGTCGAATGGCGCGAAACGGGCGAGTTCGCTGGCCGGCTCGGGTGCTGGCAGCCCGAGGGGTGGCCGGATTTCGAGGTCGGATGGACGCTCAGGCGGAGTTTCTGGGGGCGCGGGATTGCGACCGAGGGTGCGCAGGCATCGCTCACGCACGCATTCACGACGCTCGGGCGCGAGCGCGTGATCAGTCTCATCAATCCGGACAACGCGAACTCTATTCGCGTCGCCGAGCGCATCGGCGAGCGCCACGACGGCGAGGCCGTGATCTTTGGCACACCGGTGCGCGTCTATGCAATTTCGCGCTCCGAGTGGGCCGCGCGGGAAGGGTCGTAGCCGGCGCGATGCCCAAGCTCTGTCCAAAGGTCATCCTCGAGGGCACGCGGCTGACGTTCAAGACCGACATCGCGTTCGCCCTGAACGAGCATCCTCGCATCGTGGGTCCGCGAAAGTACCGGTATCACTCGCCGCTCGTCTCCGCCGAGTGGTGCGCGTTCACGAATTTTCCGTGGGGCCGCGGGCTGATCAACTTTGCGCCGGACGAGGAGGCGCTCGCGCTCGAGACATACGCCACGTGGGTGCGGCTCTTCGAGCTGCAGCGGTACTACTCGTGGATCGTGGACCGGTTTCACGTGTCGACGCGGGCGTACCAGATACAGGCGCGCGGGATGGACTACGACTTTGCCTGGCTCGAGGACCGGCTCGCGGTGCTCGGCTTCCGGCTCGTGTTCTGCACGCGCACGCCCGAGTCGTTTGCCGCGGCGCGGAGCGAGCGCCTGAAGGTGTCGGGCAATCCGTCGCAGTATGACGATCTCGGCGTCTTCGTCGCCGAACAGGAGTTGATGGAGCGGCTCGTGTCCGAATCGCGTCTGCCCACGCTGGCGCTCGACGTGTCCGACAACGATGTGCCGGCCGCGGTCGAGCGTGTTGCCGACTGGCTCGAACGGACGGGCGGGCTCTACAGCCCGGAGGCATCGTGCCCGTCGTGACCCGGCGTTGCGCGGTTCTGGCGATGGCGATGGTCGTCGCCGTGTCGCTCGCATCGGTCGTGGCCGATGGTAAGGAACCGCGTCTGAGCCGCAAAATTCCGCCTGCCGACCCGGCGGTGTACAAACCGCGCATGGCGAACGACTGGCCGAATCCTCGCGTGATGGTGGATACGGAAGGCATCTATCTGTTCGAGGACGGCAGCACACATCCCGAGCATCCGGTCCCCGTCGACAAGCTGGCGGCTGCGATCGTTCGGTTGCCGCTTGGACGTTGGCCGTGGGGAAGGATCATCGCGCTGTCACTCTCACCTCGAATGCCCGTGTGGAAGGACGGTGTGTCGAGCGCGACCGACCCCCGGTTTGCAACGCTCGTCCGCGTTCGGACGATCCTGCGATCGCTCGGTCTCGAGATCGTCGAATCGCCGGTCGGATGCCACTGCCAGTGACGGTAACTGGCTGACAGCCGGTCGCGCACTGCAAGAATCGGCCGCGTGCCGAGTTGGACTCTCCCGAGATCCAGCGAACAACCGGTGCGTTCGACGCGTATCAGAACGGGCAGCGAGGACGCGCGCGCAGCGAGGCGCGTCTCGCCACGACCTTCCAAGTAATTTGTTTTGAGAGGCTTGCGAGCACTGCGCAGGTGCGCGGTTCGGTGAACACGATGTCCGGGTTGGAGTGCATGGCCAAGATCGACATACCGTTCGAGTCCGACGAGGAGATTTCAGAGCTCGTTGAACTGTTCGAGGCGTGCCGGTGGCCGTACGAACGCTGGACGCACCGGGCGCACGTGGCGGTTGCGGCGAGCTATCTGACGAGCCTCCCGCTCGACGCAGCGATCGATCGGATTCGCGGCACGATCAATCGCTACAACCGCGTGTGCGGCGATCCGACCGGGTATCACGAGACGATCACCGTCGTGCTGATGCGCATCGTCGCGGACTTTCTGCGGAACGAATCCGCGGGCCTGTCGCTCGTCGAGATCGTCGACGAGCTCGCATCGACGCGCACCACAAAGCGGGTGCTCCTGCGGCACTACTCGGCAGAGGTGCTCTTCTCGCCCGAGGCCAAAGCGCGTCTGGTCGAACCCGATCTCGAACCGCTCGCCGTGTGACCACAGCCCGGTCGGTGGCATAATGCGTGATCGCGAACGCTCGGCGTGTCATAGAGCGTCGCGAACGGGAGGCTCGGGCGATGCACGTCATCGTGTGGCGCTTTCAGGTGAAGCCGGGGTGCGAGGCCGAATTCGAGCGGGTCTACGGGTCGGGCGGAACGTGGGCGCAGCTCTTTCGACGTGATGAGGCGTTCCTCGGTACCGAGTTATTGCGCGACGCGGAGCGGCCGGGTTATTACGTCACGGTCGATAGATGGACGTCGCCCGCGGCATACGCCGCGTTTCGTGAATCCCACGCCGAGGAATACGATCGCGTGAACCGGGAATGCGAACAGCTGACGGTGCTCGAAAAAGGTGTCGGCGTGTACACGCAACCTGAGCATTCATAAAGAGATAGCGTGAATCGTCCGGCCGTGCGACGCGGCGTCGGCGGCTGTCGCGAGGAGGCACCTGCATGTTCAAGTCGGGGCGGAGGCTCTTTACGGCGGGGTCGATCGGTCTGCTCGTGGTTGCGGCCCTGCACACCGTGGGCCATTTTGCTCCGGACGAGCCGAATGCAGCGCTCGAGGCAGTCGAGCAGGGAATGCAGTCGTACACGATCGACATGGGCCTGGGGATGAAGCCGAACCTGCTCGGAATCCTGCGCGCGCTGAGCCTTACGATGAGCATCATGCTCCTTGGGCTTGGGTTGCAGAACCTCGTCGTCGCGGCGAGTTCGAGTACGACGCCCGTGCTCGTTCGACGCATGGCGATCGTCAGCGCCGTCGTCACGTCCGGGCTCGTCGCGCTGTATGCGTACTACCAGATTCCGCCGCCGTGCGTGACGATCGCGATCGTCGACGCAATGTTCATCGGCGCAATCGTCACATCCGGGCGGGCCGAATGAACATCGGATTCAAGGTACTTCCCGGTACGTATGCAATCGCGCGACTTGCGCCGGACGCCCGGTTGCCCGAGTGGTGCCACCACGGCGACCTCATTTCGATCACGCGCACGAGGGACGAGCTGTCGATCATCTGCACCGACCATCCGGTTCCGATCGGGATCGTCGCCGAGCGCGGATGGAAGATCCTCAAGCTGAGCGGTCCTTTTCCGCTCAACGTCGTCGGAGTGCTCGCGGCGTTTGCGGCTCCGCTGGCGGAGGCGCGCGTCAGCATCCTGCCGATCGGCACGTATGACACGGATTACCTGCTGGTGCACAGCCATCAGCTCAGCAAGGCCCTTGCGGCGCTCGCAGCCGCCGGGCACGTGCTGGAGAAGTAGCGCGCACAGGTCCGAACAACACGATCACATTCGGCGCTGACCTGACGGGAGGGTAGGATCGACCGATGGAAACGAGATCGCACGTCCACGAGATTGAACTGTTTGCATCGCCTGCGGAGGTGTTTCGGCTCCTCGTGACTCCGAGTGCAATTCGCGAATGGTGGTCTGCGGCGCGTGCAATCGTCATCGCGCGAACCGGCGGGGTCTGGTGTGCGGCGTGGGGCGACCGCGAAGACGACCCGGACTACATCACGGCCGCCATCATCAAGGTGTACGACCCACCACAGCGCCTGGTGCTGTCGGACTTTGACTACTATGCCAAGTCCGGGCCGTTGCCGTTCGACGCGAGCCTGACCACCGAGTTCAGGATCTCGGCCAGGGGGCCGAATCGGTCCTCAGAGTCAACCAGACGGGATTCCCGGCGGATCTCGTCGCGGACGAGTTCTACAAGGGATGCGAGGTTGGCTGGCGTCAGACGTTCGACGCCATCAGAATGTACGTCGACGCTCACAACGTCTAGCAATCGGAACGGGGGTCGTGGAGTCACTGGCAAGTCATGAGGTGGCGACGCTTGGCGGGGGGTGCTTCTGGTGTCTCGAAGCCGTGTACGACGAATTGCGGGGCGTCGTGAGCGTGGAATCGGGCTACGCCGGTGGGACCGTTCCGGATCCGACGTACCGCGACGTCTGCGACGGCACCACCGGGCACGCCGAGGTCATTCAAGTCACGTTCGATCCGGCGGAGGTTTCGTACCGCGACCTACTGAACGTCTTTTTCACGATCCACGATCCGACGACGCTCAACCGCCAGGGCGCTGACGTCGGCACGCAGTACCGCTCGGTGATCTTCTACCATTCGCCTGAGCAGAAGCAGACGGCCGAAGAAGTGATCGCCGAGCAGCACGCCGCGCGCGTCTGGGAGGCGCCGATCGTCACGGAGGTGCTGCCTGCGCCGGAGTTCTACATCGCCGAGGACTACCACCAGGAGTACTTGCGAACCCGCCAGCTATTGCCGCGCGGTGATCGAGCCAAAGGTCGCCAAGTTCCGAAAGCACTATCTCGACCGGCTGAAGCGCTAGCAGAACGCGTGCGGATGGGGAAATTTCGCCGCGGATGAACGCAGATCAACGCAGATGGAGGCGGGACGGCTGCGGACGGGGGGGAACAGCCGCAGATGAACGCAGATCAACGCAGATGGAGGCGCGACGGCTGCGGATGATGGAAAACAGCCGCGGATGAACGCGAACCAGCGCGGATCGGACCAACACGGCACGCAATGACAACGATTCGCTCGAACACGATTCGAATCACGAGCCGTCGCGCTTGTGGTCGTGGCGCATCGCCTTGTGGATCGCCTTCAACTTCTGCTTCTCGACCAGTTTCAGGTGCTCGTCCTGCTTGACGACGATGTGACGCATCTCGCGCCCGAGCGCCACGTAGCTCTCGAAACGTGCCTGGTCCAACCGGCCCTCTTCGAGTGCAAGCGCAACGGCGCAACCAGGTTCCCGCTGATGGCTGCAATCCGAGAACCTGCACTCCGCGGCGAGCACGGCAATGTCGTCGAACGCAGCATCGAGACCCGAACCGGAGGTCCAGACCTGCAGCTCGCGCATCCCGGGCGTGTCGATCAGGAGCGCTCCCGACGGCAGCACGAACATCGCCCGATGGGTCGTCGTGTGCTTGCCGCGGCCGTCATGCTCGCGAACGGCGTTCGTCTTGAGCACCTCGTCCCCGATCAACCGGTTGCTGATCGTGGACTTTCCGACGCCCGAGGAGCCGAGAAGCGCGACGGTGCGTCCGCGTTCGAGGTATGCCGCGAGCGGGTCCACGCCGCCGTCGCGCTTCGCCGACACCGGGACGACGTCGACCCCCGGAGCAACGCGTTCGACGTCCGCGACACGGGCGTCCAGTTCGCCGCACAGGTCGGCCTTGTTGAGGACCACGACCGGGCGCGCTCCGCTGTCCCACGCAACCGTCAGGTATCGCTCGATGCGGCGCAGGTTGAAGTCCTCGTCGAGCCCGGTCACCAGGAACACGGTGTCGACGTTCGACGCGACAACCTGCTCTTCGACCCGATTCCCGGCTGCCTTGCGCCGAAACGCCGTGCGACGCGGCAGCACAGCGTGGATCGCCATGCCGCCGCCCGGACCGTTCGCGAGAATTCCGACCCAGTCGCCCACGACGGGCAGATCGCCGCGCCCTGCGGCCGTGTGGCGCAAACGTCCCGAGACCGTCGCGCTGACGGGCCCGTCGGCCGTCCAGACCTCGAGTGACTTGCGCCGCTCGACGGCGACGCGGCCAGGCACGAGCGAACCGTCGCCGGCAGCGGCCAGCCCCTCCGCAAAGTCGGGTCCCCAACCGAGCGCTTCGAGATCGGCGCTCACAAGTCCGATCTTCCCATCAGAAGTGAACGGTCGGCGTTCCGGACGAACGGCCGGCAAGCGAATCGAGGACGTACTGCGCGGCCTTTTCGCCGGCTTCGACGGGCGTGTAGGCGGTCGAACGGTTTCCACCGGGATAGGGCACCGGTGTCCGGTTCGAGCCGTACGTCGTGCGATAGAGGCTGAAATAGAGCCGGCCCTGCGTCTGGATCTTTCCGGTACCGGGCGTGTAGAGGTAGTAGGTCGCGATCAGCGTCGTGTTGCTGTTCGGTCCGACAATGCCGCGATCCTCGTCGGCCGAGTCCAACGAAAACTGGAGCCACAGGAAGTACGTTTCGGTGGACTGCTTTGCGGCGTCGGTCACCTCCTTGCGGCTCAGGTCCTTTCCTGACGTGACCGAGCACCGGCCCGAGTTCTCGAGCGTCTGCACGCACGACGCGACGACATCCGCAACCGCACTGCTCGGGATGTTGATCGACGAGATCCACTTGGCGACCGAGATGCGGGTCTTTGGCGCCGTGTCCACCGGTGGCGGAGCCTCGGCGGGCGGAGCCGGTGCCGGCGTCGCAGCGGGCGGCGGCGGCTCGGTCCTGCGGGGCGGAATCTTTCGGCCGGATTGCGCGGCGGCCACGCCGCAGAACCATGCGGCCAGAAGCACGATCGCGCCGGCGGCGCGAACGAAGGCCACGCGATTTCGAGCTCGGGACGAGGCGGAAGCGATCATCTGATCCTCGTGCCCCGCGGCGCGGTCAGCCTGCGGCAGGCGCTCTGTTGCGTTCCCATCTGAGCGAAAGCAGCGGCGACGTGACGACCTGGCTGAATCCTGAACTGTTGTGCGGGACCACGAGAAAGAACGTTGCCCGCGCCCCGACCCTGATGCCGTTGTCCCATAGCGATTTGTCCTCGAGCAGGGATCCGCTGAATACCGCTTCGCGAGGATGCTCGACCTTTCCACCAACAAGCATCCCCTTCCTCAGCGACATGTCGGTCAGCGTGAACCGGTATTTGCTGCGTCCGGTATCCCACTCGATCGTGTCGTTGTGCCGAAGTTCCGAGAAAACAACCAGATCGACGATTTCACCCGCCATGGAAACCTCGAGGATTCGCCCAACTGCAACCGATTCGCCGGCATTCTAATTCAGACCGCGAGAGAAAGGAAACAATGCCATCCGGCTTCACCGGCGCACCTGTGACATCGGACATACGATCGCGGCCGCCGCTTGACCGGTCCGCGTGGCGATCCGTACCATCGCGCCAACGTGCCGGAAGAACCTTCAGCGGCCGTAGACGTTCGGCCGGGCCGCAGGATGCTCGACAGTGCCGCGCTCGCGATCCTCGCCGCCGTCGTCGTCGGGTTCGTTCTGCGAGCGTGGGGCCATCGATTCGGGCTCCCATTTCTCTACCACGAAGACGAGGCCGTCATCGTCGACCGGGCGCTGCGCATGCCGATCGACGGCCCGAATCCGTACTGGTTCGCCTATCCGACGCTTGCGCTGTATGTCCAGGCGGTTGTTTCGCTTGCCGTCTTCGCCGGCCAGTGGATCACGGGCTCGGCTCGGAGTTACGCCGAATTTGCAGCGGCGTGCGCGCTCGACCCGACATCGGTCTACGCGGCGGGCCGGCTTGTCACGGCCGCGATGGGGGCTGCAACGATCGCGGTCGTTGCGGCGGCGGCCCGGCGCCTCGCGTCGCTCGAAAGCGCGGATGCAACGGCCGCGGCGATCGCCGCGGCGGTGCTGGTCGCGTTCGATGCGCTCCACGTCGAACACTCGCACTACATCACCACCGATGTTCCGCTCGCGCTCGCGGGCGCGATGGTCGTTCTCGCGACGGCTCGTATCGCAGTGGTCAAGGATGGCGGAACGTGGCGGCAATACGCCACGGCCGGTGCGTTCGTCGGGATCGCCGCCGCAATCAAGTACCCGGGCGCGCTCTTTGCGTTGCAGATCCTCTGTGTGTACCTGCAAGTCGTCGACATGCGGAACTGGCGCGCACGGCTCGTCGACACGCGATTGCCAGTTGCGGCGCTCGCCAGCATCGTCGCGTTCGTCGCATGCTCGCCGTTCGTCGTCCTGAACTATCGCGGGTTCCTACGCGACTTCGCCGTCGAGGCGGCGCACATGCGCGCGGGACACCTCGGGTTCGAGACCGCCGGAAACCACTACGTCACGCTGCTGGGCGGCCTGACGGATTATGCCGACGCGGGACTCGTGCTGTTCTTCGTGATCGGCGCCGT
>JBGAKX010000166.1:0-8984 GCA_044224215.1 Blastocatellia bacterium | reverse complement strand
TGATGAATACTGCCCCCGTGAACGCGCCGAAATTCAGGGCCGGGCGAGGCGCGCCAACGCGCGCGCCGCCGAGCGACATGATTCCGCCCGCGATGATCCGGCCAAAGTCTCGTGGCCGGGCATAGAAGCGGATCGCAAATGCAACAGGTGCAATAAATGCGGCGACCCAGCCGGTCAACGGCGTGACCATCCGAACGATGGCCGGACCCGGCGGATGCGGGAAAATGTGCTCCGCCTGGTTTCCAAGGGCGACGCCAAATGCGATTTCGAGAAACACGACGACCGCCCAGACGAGCCGAACGGTTCCGGCGACGAGGTTGCGGGTCGCAAGCTCGGTCATAGCCGTCGTGAGGGTGAGCCCGGGTAGCAGCGCGACCAGCCCCGCGACAGTCGTCGGAGGAACCGCGAGCGGTCCAAACAGGTTTGCGGCGGCAATCGCTATCGCTGCGGCAAGACTGGCGGCGATCGGCTCAAACAGGAACGACCCGTTCTGCCAGCGTTTTGCGATCAGCCAGAGCAGGCCGATCAACAATCCTATTAATAAGGATGTGAGAACCTCGCGCAGACGCCCGCCAAGAAACTGGCACGCCGTCGCCGAACTCACGCCGAACGACAACACGACGAGCGCCGACCGATAGCGCGGCGGCGACGAAACGATCTTCTCGATCCGCCGCAGACCATCCGCCGCCGATACGTCTCCGCTCGCGACATCGTCGACAAGCTCGTCGAGCAGGACCAGCTTGTCGAGGTTGGCCTCGCCGGGCTCAATTCGGATCATGCTCGTCCGCTGCTCTTCGGGCGCGCCGATCGACACGAGCAACCCGGTCGGCATCGAAAACACGCTTCCCTGGAGACCGAACCTGGCGACCAGCAGTTCGTCGACTTCGAGCTCGAGCCGGTGGGACGGCACGCCGTACGCGTGCAGCGCGGCCGCGAGCTTCACGACGAACGTGATCTCCGGGGCGGCCCCGGGTCCGAGCGCGTCCGCCGATCGCTCTATACTTGAGTCTCTGTCCATTGGGGGGAGACCCTAGCACGAAGCCCGCCAGTGCCGGAACGGCGAAGTTTTGGCGCTTTCTTCTGCTCGGAGAACTTTTTCTGGAAATCCCGGTTGACACCCCTGTGGCTCATGCGTATAGTCACCCACTTGCGCTGAAGAGTCGTTTTGGTTCTGGGTGCGGAGGCGCTTCAGCTGCAAGAGTGGGACCTCTCGGGTACCACACGCTGATTGAGAAGCTATTGTGGCGTAAAGGATGCGCAACCCAGCGTATCCGGCCGAAAGAGTGGTTCACTCCAATGGGGAGTTCATCCCCGACAAAGCCACGCCACAGCAAAACTCGGGCGATCAGGGACGCCAATCCGCACAGTATGCAGGACATCCCTGGAGCAATCGGTTCGAATAGTTGAGTCAGGAAGACCTGAGAGCCAAGCCGTGAAAGCGGCGGGGCCCTTTGCGCGCTTGTCGCGCGATGCAAGGAGCGTCAGAGACGTGCCGACACTAAGCCAGCTTGTTCGCAAAGGCCGCAAGAAGATTGTGGCAAAGACTACCAGCCCGGCCCTTCAATCCTGTCCGCAGAAGCGGGGCGTTTGCACGCGTGTCTACACTCAGACCCCGAAGAAGCCGAATTCGGCGCTTCGGAAAGTCGCGCGCGTCCGCCTGACGAACGGGATCGAGGTCACGACCTACATTCCCGGCATCGGCCACAACCTGCAGGAGCACTCGATCGTGCTCATTCGCGGCGGCCGTGTGAAGGACCTTCCGGGTGTTCGCTATCACGTGGTGCGCGGCACGCTCGATTCGGCCGGCGTCGCGAACCGTAAGCAGGCGCGCTCGAAGTACGGCGCGAAGCGGCCCAAGGAAGCCAAGGCGGCCGGCAAGTAGGCCGGAGCTGACGGAGATAAGGTATGCCGAGACGTAGAGTAGCAGCCAAACGCGAGGTCCTGCCGGATCCGATCTACAATTCGCAGCTCGCGACAAAGTTCATCAACGGCCTGATGTGGGGCGGTTGCAAGTCTGTTGCCGAGGGCATCTTCTATGGTGCGCTCGAGGAGATCAGCAAGCGCACCGGCGACGATCCGCTCAAGGTCTTCAAGAAGGCCATGGAGAACGTCAAGCCGCGCGTCGAGGTCAAGAGCCGCCGCGTTGGCGGTTCGACGTACCAGGTGCCGATTGAGGTGAGCCAGTTGCGCGGGCAGTCGCTTGCGATTCGCTGGCTCGTCAACTTCTCGCGCTCGCGTGGCGAGAAGTCGATGCGCGAGCGTCTGGCCAACGAACTTCTCGACGCGGCCGCCGGTCGCGGCAACGCCGTCAAGAAGCGCGAGGACACGCACCGCATGGCCGACGCCAACAAGGCGTTTGCCCATTACCGGTGGTAAGGGGCCCGAACGAGTAAGGGGAGGGGAAGCGACAGCGCCCCGGGAACCCCGACGAAGAAGTTATGAAACCGACAGCTCTCGCAAAATTCCGGAACATCGGCATCATGGCCCACATCGATGCCGGAAAGACGACGACGACCGAGCGCATCCTCTATTACACGGGGGTGAGCTACAAGATCGGCGAGGTCCACGACGGCACGGCCGTGATGGACTTCATGGTGCAGGAGCAGGAGCGCGGCATCACGATCACGTCTGCCGCCACCACGTGCTTCTGGATGAAGGACGACCAGGAGTATCGCATCAACATCATCGATACTCCCGGCCACGTCGATTTCACGATCGAGGTCGAGCGCAGCCTGCGAGTCCTCGACGGCGCGGTTGCGGTGTTCGACGCGGTTGCCGGCGTGCAGCCGCAGTCCGAGACGGTGTGGCGTCAGGCCGACAAGTACCAGGTTCCGCGCATCGCGTTCATCAACAAGATGGACCGCGCGGGCGCCGACTTCTTTCACTCGTGCGACACGATGATCGAGCGTCTGGCCGCAAACCCGGTGATGATCCAGATCCCGATCGGCCAGGAAGACCAGTTCCGCGGCGTCGTCGACCTGGTCGCCATGAAGGCGATCATCTGGGACGACGCGACGATGGGCTCGGACTACGAGGTCAAGGAGATCCCCGCGGACCTTGCGGACCAGGCAGCCGAGTACCGCGAGAAGATGATCGAGGCGATCGCGAACGTCGACGACGACGTCGCCGCAAAGTACCTGGAGGGCGAGGAGGTCTCGGAAGCCGAGATCCGCGCCGCGCTCCGAAAGGGAACGATCGGGCTTCACCTCGTGCCAGTCGTCGCCGGCACGGCGTTCAAGAACAAGGGCGTGCAGACGCTGCTCGACGCGGTCGTCGACTATCTGCCGAGCCCGCTCGACATCAAGCCGGTCACGGGCATCGACCCCAAGACGGACGAAGAGGTCGAGCGACCGCCCGACGACAAGGCGCCGTTCTCGGCGCTCGTATTCAAGATCATGACCGACAAGCACATCGGTCAGCTGTCGTTCGCGCGGATCTACTCGGGCACGGTGACTGCCGGCTCGGGTGTCCTGAACGCGACGAAGGGCACGCGCGAGCGCGTGGGCAGGCTGATGCGCATGCACGCCGCAAAGCGCGAGGACATCGAGCAGGCATCGGCAGGCGAGATCATCGCGATCGGCGGCCTGAAGAACGCGACGACGGGCGACACGATCTGCGCCGAGAACGCGCCGGTCGTGCTCGAGGCGCTCGAGTTTCCGGATCCGGTCATCTCGCAGGCGATCGAGCCGAAGACACGGGCCGACCAGGAGAAGCTCGGCATCGCGCTTTCAAAGCTCTCGCAGGAAGACCCCTCGTTCAAGGTCAATACCGACCACGAGACCGGACAGACCATCATCGCCGGAATGGGCGAGCTGCACCTCGACATCATCGTCGACCGGTTGAAGCGCGAGTTCGCGGTCGATGCGAACGTCGGACGTCCGCAGGTCGCGTACCGCGAGACGATCCGCCGTCCGTCCGAGGGTGACGGCAAGTTCGTCCGCCAGTCGGGCGGCCGCGGCCAGTACGGCCACGCGAAGATCAAGCTCGAGCCGGCGCCCGGCGTCGGGTTCGAGTTCGTCAACGCGATCGTCGGCGGGTCGGTGCCCAAGGAGTACATCAAGCCGATCGAGGCGGGCATCAAGGAGGCCATGGAGGGCGGCGTCATCGCCGGCTACCAGATGGTCGACATCCGGGCCACGCTCTACGAGGGCAGCTACCACGAGGTCGACTCGTCGGAAATGGCGTTCAAGATCGCCGGATCGATGGCATTCAAGGACGGGGCCAAGAAGGCGCAGCCGGTGCTGCTCGAGCCGATCATGAAGGTCGAGATCGTCACGCCGGAAGACCACATGGGCTCGATCAACGGCGACATCATGTCGCGGCGCGGCAGGATCGAGAAGATGGAGTCGCGGCCGGGCACGCAGGTCATCACGACCGCGGTTCCCCTGTCGGAGATGTTCGGATATGCGACCGAGTTGCGCTCGATGACGCAGGGGCGCGCGACGTACACGATGCACTTCCTGCGGTACGAGGAAGCGCCCAAGTCGGTGAGCGAAGAGATCATCGCCAAAGTCCAGGGCATTGCCCGGTAGGTAGATTTCAAGAGGAGACGTTAAGGAGACACCATGGCGAAGGAGAAATTCGACCGCAGCAAACCGCACGTCAACATCGGGACGATTGGTCACGTCGACCATGGGAAGACGACGTTGACGGCGGCGATCACGCAGACGCTGGCGAAGCTGGACCCGAAGATTTCGGTGCGGTCGTTCGATTCGATCGACAACGCGCCGGAGGAGAAGGCACGAGGGATCACGATCGCGACGGCGCACGTGGAGTATTCGACGAACAACCGTCACTACGCGCACGTGGACTGTCCGGGGCACGCCGACTACATCAAGAACATGATCACGGGGGCGGCGCAGATGGACGGCGCGATCCTGGTGGTGGCGGCGACGGACGGTCCGATGCCGCAGACGCGCGAGCACATCCTGCTTGCGCGGCAGGTGGGCGTACCGGCGATGGTCGTGTTCATGAACAAGTGCGACGCGGTGGACGATCCGGAGCTGCTGGACCTGGTCGAGCTCGAGGTGCGGGAGCTGCTGTCGAGCTACGACTTCCCGGGCGACGACATTCCGATCATCCGGGGATCGGCGCTTGGCGCGCTCAACGGGGACGCGAAGTGGGAAGCGACGGTGACGGAGCTGATGGACGCGGTCGACGCGTACATTCCGCTGCCGGAGCGTGCGATCGACAAGCCGTTCCTGATGCCGGTCGAGGACGTGTTCTCGATCTCGGGCCGTGGGACGGTGGCGACGGGTCGTATCGAGCGCGGGATCGTGAAGGTGGGCGAGAACGTGGAGATCGTGGGGATCAAGGACACGCGGACGACGGTCGTGACGGGGGTCGAGATGTTCAAGAAGATCCTCGACGAGGGCCGTGCGGGCGACAACGTGGGGTTGTTGCTGCGAGGCGTGGACCGCAAGGACATCGAGCGTGGGCAGGTGCTGGCGAAGCCGGGATCGATCACGCCGCACACGAAGTTCAAGGCGGAGGCATACATCCTGACGAAGGAAGAGGGAGGACGGCACACGCCGTTCTTCACGGGCTACCGGCCGCAGTTCTACTTCCGGACGACGGACGTGACGGGAGTGGCGAGTCTTCCGCAGGGCGTTGAGATGGTGATGCCGGGCGACAACGTGGCGCTCGAGATCGTGCTGATCACGCCGATCGCGATGGAGAAGGGTCTGCGGTTCGCGATCCGCGAGGGCGGACGGACAGTGGGCGCGGGAACCATCACGGACATTATCGAGTAGTTTCCCGGGAGCCGCGGACCGGGGATCGGGCACGGCCCGAACCCCGGCTCCCCGGTCCCGAAACGCTAGAATCATTATGCTTAACGAAAAGATCCGAATCCGGCTCAAGGCCTACGATTACCGCGTGCTCGACCAGTCGACCGCGGAGATCGTCGACACCGCCAAACGAACCGGCGCCAGGGTGGCGGGACCCATTCCGCTGCCCACGATCAAGAACAAGTACACGGTGCTGCGCAGCCCGCACGTCGACAAGAAGTCGCGCGAGCAGTTCGAGATCCGGACGCACAAGCGCCTGATGGACATTCTCGATCCGACGCCGCAGACGGTCGACGCGCTCATGAAGCTCGATCTCCCGGCAGGGGTGGATGTCGAGATCAAGGCGTTTGGCAAGGAGCACAAGTAGAGGCGGCGCCTTCGGTGGAGACATCGGAGGCTGCTGAATCGCGGAACGGCGGGGAAGCGCCCCGCTCGCCGCAGGGTGAGGACGAGGATGGTGAACGGAATTATCGGCAAGAAGATCGGCATGACGCAGATCTTCGATGAGGACGGAGCGGTGACACCTGTAACGGTGATCAAGGCCGGACCGTGCGTCGTCGTGCAGAAGAAGTCGGTCAACACCGACGGGTACGAGGCCGTGCAGCTCGGGCTTGTGGAAGACCGGCCTCCGAAGAAGGTCACCAAGCCGATGCAGGGCCACTTCCAGAAGACGGGCCAGGGCGCCGCGCCAACGCGCGTGCTCAAGGAGTTCCGTCTCGAGAATGGCGGCGACGAGTCGACGAACGTCGGCGACAAGGTGCTCGTTGCGGAGCAGTTCTCCGAGAACGACCTCGTCACGGTGATCGGCACGTCCAAGGGCCGCGGCTTTGCCGGCTTCATCAAGCGCCACGGGTTCGGCGGCGGCCGTGCGTCGCACGGCTCGATGTTCCACCGCGCTCCCGGTTCGATCGGCGCGTCGGCGTATCCGTCGCGGGTCATCCCGGGAACACGCAGCGCGGGCCACATGGGCCACGAGCGCAAGACGATCAAGAACCTGCAGGTGGTCAGTGTTGACGCCGAGCAGAACCTGCTGCTGGTGCGCGGCGCGGTGCCGGGTCCGAACGGCGCGGTCGTCATCATCAACAAGGTGAAGAGGTAACGGCGATGGCGACTGTCGACGTAAAGAACCTGAAGAACGAAGTTGTCGGTTCGATCGATCTCGACGACAGCATCTTTGCGGCGCCGCTCAACCGGGCGCTCATCTACGACGCCGTCAAGGCGTACATGATGAACCAGCGGCTCGGCACGGTCAGCAGCAAGACGCGCGGTGAGGTTTCGGGCTCGGGCCGCAAGCTCTGGAAGCAGAAGGGCACGGGACGCGCGCGCATCGCGTCGATCCGTTCGCCGCTGTGGAAGGGCGGCGGTGCGACGTTCGGTCCGCGGCCTCGTCCGTGGGAGACCCGGCTGCCCAAGAAGATGCGCCGCGGCGCGCTGTGCTCGGCGCTTTCCGAGCGGCTGCGCGAGGGGCGGATCACGGTCGTCGACGCGCTTTCGATCGAGAGCCACAAGACCAAGCCGTTCGTGGCGACCATTGCTGGCCTCGGGCACGAGCGCAAGACGCTTGTCGTCGACGGATCCGACAACCGCAACCTGAAGCTTTCGTCGCGCAACCTGCCGACCGTCAAACTGGCGACCGGCGGGGACCTGAATATCTATGACGTGCTGTCGCACGACCGTCTGATCTTCTCGCGTGCCGCCATCGAGGCGCTCGCCGAGAGGCTGGGACGATAGGGGGCCGGAATGCGTAGCGTTTGGAACGTCATCTTGGGGCCGATCATCACCGAGAAGGCCCTGGAAATGAAGGACGACGTCGAGTCGTACGGCCGTTCGGGCAACGACGCGCAGGTCATCGCGCTGCGTGTGGCTCCCGACGCGACAAAGGTCGAGATCCGCGAGGCGGTTCAGAAGATCTTTGGCGTCAAGGTCGCGGCGGTTCGCACGCTCAACGTGGCGGGCAAGCTGAAGCGGGTGGGCCGCTACACCGGCCGGCGGAACGACTGGAAGAAGGCGTACGTCACGATTGCTCCCGGCGAGAAAGAGATCGTTTTCGAGGACACCATTTAGTGGTCGGCGGTCGCCGGCCGGCAATCGCCTGAGGTTCGGGCGTCGCCGCACCGGAAGCCGCAAGCCGACGACAGAGGATTTCATCGATGGGCATCAAGAAGCTAACCCCAACGAGCCCCGCGCGGAGGTACCAGACGTACCTGACGCGCGACGAGCTGACGACCGCGACACCCGAGAAGAGCCTTCTCGAGCCAAAGCAGCGGATCTCGGGGCGCAACAACAACGGTCGCATCACGATGCGCCGTCGCGGCGGTGGCCACAAGCGGCAGTACCGCAAGATCGACTTCAAGCGCGACAAGGTCGGCATTCCCGGCAAGGTCGTCACGATCGAGTACGATCCGAACCGTTCGGCGCACATCGCGCTGGTCAACTATGCCGACGGCGAGAAGCGGTACATCCTGGCGCCCCTCGGCCTGACCGTCGGTCAGGAGGTCGTCGCCGGGCCGCAGGCCGATATCATCGTTGGCAACTCGCTTCCGCTCCGCAACGTTCCGCTCGGCACGATGCTTCACAACATCGAGCTGAAGGCGGGCGCCGGCGCGCAGATGGCGCGTTCGGCCGGCGCGGCGGCGCAGCTGCAGGCAAAGGAGGGCGACTGGGCCCTGCTCAAGCTGCCTTCAGGTGAGGTGCGGCGCGTGCTGCTCGACTGCTCGGCGACGATCGGTCAGGTGGGCAACGTCGAGCACCAGAACGTCAGCCTCGGCAAGGCCGGCCGCAACCGCTGGAAGGGCCGCCGGCCCAAGGTCCGCGGTGTCGCGATGAACCCGGTCGATCACCCGCACGGCGGCGGCGAGGGCAAGACCTCGGGCGGCCGCAACCCGGTGACGCCGTGGGGCCAGCCCACGCGAGGCTACAAGACGCGACGCAACAAGAACACGGACAAATTCATCGTTCGCCGCAGGACCAAGTAGGAGAGATCTCAATGGCGCGTTCAGTAAAGAAGGGTTTCTTCATCGACGATCACCTGGCAAAGGCGATCGATCGCATGAACGAGACGGGCGACAAGCGGGTGCACAAGACGTGGTCGCGTCGCTCGGTGATCGTTCCCGACATGGTCGGGCACACGATCGCGGTCCACAACGGCAAGAAGTTCATCCCCGTCTATGTGACTGAAAACATGGTGGGGCACAA
>JBGAKX010000165.1:0-8956 GCA_044224215.1 Blastocatellia bacterium | reverse complement strand
ACGTCGACGTCTCCCAGTTTCCAGTCGACGCGCCGACGCCGCGCTTGTCATACACGAGCGCCGCGATGCCGCGTTCGGCAAAGAACCGCCCCCACGAGGCATACGTCGCGCTCTTGCGACCCTGTGCGCCGGAGCCCTGCACCACGACAACGACCGGCCACGGGCCGGGCCCGAACGGTTTGAAGAGCGTTCCCGCGAGCGTGACTTGTCCGTTGCGAAACTGGACGTCGTCGCGGGGAACCTTCGGTCGCGTGTCTGGAAGCGTGCGTTTCAGGTGCAGCCGGACGGGGGGTCCCCACTTCGCATTCACGCCGGTCATCTCGTCGACGTCCGGGTGCACGATCATGGCGAACGTGCCGTAACGGACCTTGATCGAGAGCTCGGGCGGGTTCCACGAGACCTGTTCGAGGGGTTCGTCGACGAGCCCGAGTTCCGGCATGTCGTACGTGCCGCTGAGCTTGCCGTCGACGACCGCGAGATCGACGCTGATGCCCTGAATCGCGCCGTCGCGCGAAAACGCCCCCTCCCAGTGACCGACGGGAGGGGACACAAGAAGCGCAAGAAGAACCGGGAGAATGCTCATCTACGCAACAAGACGGTCGCGAACCGGGAACCGTTAACCGCAGATTTGCGCAGAATTGCGAAAATCTGCGGCTGCTCTTACACCAGCAGCAGCGGCTCGAACCCGTCCTTCTTCTCGATCACCAGCAGCAGATGGAACCCCCGCCGGGGGCCGATGCGCACAAACCCCTCGTACTTGGTCAGCTTCTCCTCGAGCGCCAGCAACCCGGTGCCAACCGGCTTGGTCGACGCCCGATACGCGTCCAGCATCGACTCGTCGAACGCCGGCGCGATAAGAAACGCGCCGCCGACGTCGCCCGTCTTGATGCGCGCCTTCTTTGCCGCGACGACGCGGTCGATGAACTGCTGCAGCGCCTCCGGAGTCCCCCGCGGAACGCGCTGCGCAAGATGCATGACCTTGTTCTTGTCGTCGAACGTCACGAGGTCAAAGAAATCGGATTCATGCGAGTCCGGTCGCGGGAGGTCGTGGTGCAGCTTTGCTCCCCGCACAAGTTGGAGCCACTCGCTCAGGTACTTCCACTTTGCCGACCGGTCGCGTTCCTGAAAGAACGCGGGAAGCTCCTCGATCGCCCACTCGAGGAACTGGTAGATCGGGTCGCCCGCATAGAACGCCTCGATCGCAGAGACGTCCACCGGATCGGCCGGCGTGCGCAGCGACGTGATGCGGTCCGTTCGTCCGGACTCCTCGAGGTGGCTCGTCTTGCGCAGAAACGTCTGGCGGATCTTGGCGCCTGACGACGAGTCCACCGGCGGCGCGACCGACAGCTCAAAGTCCCTCAGTTCCCTGCGATACGAGAGCTGCGCGGGTCTCCATACCTTCTCGCCGACCATGCCGGTCAGGCTCACCTTCGACACCCAGCTCTCCCATGTCGTCGTGACGGGAATGTCCTCCCACCCGTCCGTGAACAGCGTGAGCCCCGTGTTTCCCTTGTCAAAGAAGATGTACGCCGTCGCGTCGCCACGGTGCAGCTTGAGATACCCGTCGAACTGCTCTTCGCGGAATCGGGCGGCGAGCGCCGGCAGGTTCACGATTCCGGTGTCGATCTGCCGGTGCCTCACCTGCGGCGGGTGCAGCAGCGACGCCATCAGCGGCACGAGCGTGACCGGAAATTCGTCGGGCGCGGGGTACAGGATCGCGGGCGCCTGTTCGGGAAGCCTGTCGCAGATCTCGTCGGTCGAGCGCCCTTCCGAATCGATCGCGCCGACGATGAATCCGCCGTAGATCAGCAGGCAGAACGAGCCGAGAAAGACGCCGCCCGCGAACGGAGGCGCGTGCAGCGGACGCTCGAGGATCTTCGCGAGAATCGACGACGTGGAGACGACTCCGAGGTTGCGCGGCGACCAGCCTTCGACGAGGCGCACGATCATCGCGCGAGGATCCTCAGGCAGGCCGGCGATCGACGGGTACGGCGCGGGTTCGGCCTGCGGCGCGTCGAGGATCGTGCTCGGCACGCGCTCCGACGCCGTGATGTGCATCGTTGCGTTGTCCGAGAATCCCGAGCCCGGCACCGCAAGCGGTTTGAGCGCGGCGGCCATGTCGGCCGCGGTGGCAAACCGGTCGCCCGGATCGCGCCGGATCGCCTTCATGATTACCGATTCGAGACCGGAATCGACCGACGGCGCGATGTCGCAGATCGGCGTGGCCTCGGCGCGCGCGAGCGCGGCCATCAGCTCGAAATAGTTGTGCCCCCGGAATGGAAGTCTCCCGGAAGCCGCCTGGTACAGCAGCACGCCGGTCGAATAGAGGTCGCTGCGGCCGTCGACTTCGATCCCCTGCAGCTGCTCGGGCGACGCGTATTGCGGCGTGGCGAGGATCGTGCCCGACCCGGTCTTGACGAGATCCGAATCGGCGACGCGCGCGATGCCAAAGTCGGTGACTTTCAGCCGCCCGTCGGTGAGGATGATCAGGTTCGCGGGCTTGATGTCGCGGTGGACGACTCCGGCGTGGTGGGCGACGGCGAGCGCGTCGACGAGTTCCAGGCCGAGTCTCGCGACCCGGGCCGACGGGAGCGAGCCTTCGCGGTCGAGAATGTCCTCGAGGGTCTCGCCGTCCAGCCATTCCATGGCGATGTAGGGCGTGCCGTCCTCTTCGCCTATGCGGTAGATCGTCGCGACGCCCGGGTGCGACAGGGCCGCGGCCGCACGGGCCTCCTGCATGAAGCGCTTTCGGTACTCGTCGGCGATCGCGGGGGACTCTTCGTCGAACATGCTCGTCCGCAGCACCTTGATCGCGACCATCCGGTTCAGCGACGGCTCGAACGCGCGGTAGACGACGCCCATGCCTCCGGCACCGATCTTCTCTTCGATCTGGTACGGAAACGTGGATGTCATCGTCTTGGAAGGCGTGATCATTCCAGTCATCCTCGCATTGGGAGCGTAAGGCATGTACTACGAATGCCGGGCACGGTCTAGATGTGGGGTGGTATAAAGAGGGTTCATGTCCGTGGTATCGAACAGGGTTGTGGCTTTGGGAGTCGCGTTGATGCTCGTGGGGGTGGCGCCGGCGGTTGTCCGCGCCGAGTCGCGGCTGCAGTTCTCGTCGTACGTCGGCACGCTGTCGCCCGATTCGGTGGAAGGCGTCGCCGTCGATCAGTCCGGAAACGTCTATGTCGTCGGAACGACGAGCGCGGTCGACCTTCCGGTGCTGAATGCCGCGCAGCCGGCGCTTGCGGGCGGAACCGACGTCTTTGTGATGAAGCTCTCGGCGGACGCGCACACGTTGCTGTACGCGACGTATCTCGGCGGCGCGCTTGACGATGCGGCGATCGGGATCGCAGTCGACGCGTCCGGTGCCGCGTACGTGACGGGGACGACGACCTCGCTCAACTTCCCCGTCTCGCCGAACGCGCTCGATCCGGACAACGGCCGGTTCCCGGTGTGCCAGGGAACGGACTGCATCGACGGATTCGTGACGAAGATCTCGCCGTCGGGCGGCGCGTTCGAGTACTCGACCTATCTTGGCGGCGAACACGACGATTACCCGGAGGGGATCGCCGTCGACGCCCAGGGCCAGGCATGCATCACGGGTCTGACGGAGTCGTTCGGATTCCCGCGGGTCAATGCGTTCAACGGGCACAAGCAGGGCGGGTCGCAGGCGTTCGTGACCAAGCTCAATGCCGACGGGTCGGCGTGCGTCTTTTCGTCGTATATCGGCGGGAACAAGGGCGAATCGGGGTACGGCATCGCCGTGGACGCGCAGGGCGGCGTCGTGGTGGTCGGCAGCACGTACTCGCTCGATTTTGGGGTCAAGGACGCGTTTCAACCGAACAATGCGGGCGGGCCGGACCCGGTCGGCAATCTCGACGCGTTCATCACCAAGGTGAACTCGGCGGTCGAACTGGTCTTCTCGACATACCTTGGAGGGACCGGGCGCGACATCGCGCGCGCCGTGGCGGTCTCTGCGGACGGGACGATGCACGTGGCGGGTTCGACGACCTCGACGGACTTTCCGACGGTCGCGCCTTCGCAGGCGGCGAACGCTGGCGGTACGGACGCGTTTCTCGCGACGATTTCGCCGACGGGCTCGACGCTGACGTATGCGACGTACCTCGGCGGCACTGGCGAGGACGACGGGTTTGGCGTCGCGGTCGGCGCGGGCGGAACGGCGGTGACCGGCGTGACGGAATCGGCCGATTTCCCGCTCGTTGCGCCGCTTCAGGCTGCCTGCGGCGGGTGCGCGGCGCCGGGGTACTTCTCGGACGTGTTTCTGACGGTGTACGCCGGCGCCCCGGTGGAGTCGACGTTCCTTGGCGGGAGCAGCGTCGACACGGTGAGGACGGTGGCGGCGGTCGGTTCGGGTTTTGTCGTGGCGGGCTCGACGTTCTCTTCGAACTTCCCGACGACGGCAGGCGCATTCGGCCAGGCGTGTCCGTGCGTGGTGGGGAGTTCGGCAAACGGTTTCGTTGCAAGAATTGGCGACGATTCGGTCAATCCGTCGATGCCGCAAATCGATTCGGTGACGGCGTTGAAACGGCCGTTCCGGCTGGATGTGCGGGGGACAGCCTTTGACGCCGCGGCTGCGGTGTACATCGGGGCGGACACGACGCCGTGGCCGACGGCGGTCGTCGAAGCGACGCACGCGTCGATCGGCGGCGGCAAGTCGCTCAAGGCGCGATTCCCGAAGGGAATGCCCGTGTCGATTCGCCTCGTGAATCCCGACGGCGGCACGGCGACGGCGACGTTCACGAGATAGCGATGGCGATACTTCAGCCGACCGAGATTGCCCGGACGTCGCCGCGCGAGATCACCGTCACCTGGGAGGACGGGCACGTGAGCGTCTATCCGACGAGCTATCTGCGGGAGTTCTGCGGGTGTGCGCAGTGCGTGGACGAGTGGACGGGCAGGACGCGGATCGAGCCGGGCTCGATTCCGGAAACGACGGATGTCGTCGAGGCCGAGCACGTCGGCGGGTACGCGGTGCGGTTCGTGTTCACGGATACGCACGCCGACGGGATCTATTCGTGGCAGCGGCTGAGGCAGTTCTGCCCGTGTCCGGAGTGCCGCCCGTCGAGGCCTGCCGGGATGTGAGTTCAGGCCGGTCGAGGGAGCCGGGCTCCCCGCGGGCTGCAAACCCGTTGAAGGCGTCCGAGAGGGAGCCTTGTTCGGTTCGACTCCGAAGCCGGTCTTCAGAAAACTCGCCGCAGATCAACGCAGATTTTCACCAAGAGTGTCATCGACAATGCAACGGAAGGTCATTAGGGGTGATTTGGGAACAACCTTGTCTCAGTGAGCGGAAGCCGGAGCAGTCTTCGCCCCGGATAAGCGCGGCGTGGTGCAGAATTGACGGACCGGTTGTTGACCTGGCTGGGTTTGTGTTGGATGTTGGGGCCTGAACGCTACCGCGATCAGCTCCGTTTCGTTGTTGTCCGTTCCGGTGCGTCATCGGCACCGGTACACCGGCGTCGGCACCGTATTCCCCCGCGCCATGCTCGAGCCCTTCGTCTGCCACTCCTGTAACGCCCCCCTCGCCGTCGCCGACGCCGGGTCGGTCGTCTGCGCCTACTGTGGTGCCACGAACCCGGTCCCGCCTGCCCACCGCGCTGCGCTCGACGCGGCGCGCAACCTCGACACGGCCACACGTGAGGCAGCCGCCGAATGGGCTCGCCTCGACCGCATCCGCATCCCCCGGTGGCTGGCGCTCGGTCCGGCGGTGCTGGCGTTCGGCCTCATTGCCGGAGGGATTGGCGCGGCGCTTGCGCTTGCCCTTCTGCGGCCTGCCACACGTCTGGACCTTCCGCGCCAGGTCGGTTTCGGCGTGTGGCTCCCGCTCGTGCCGCTCGTCTTCGTCGCGACGCGAACGGGCCTTCGGAATCTGCTCGTGAGCGGCGCGGCGGTCGTCGCACGAGCATTTGCGGCGCGCCGTGCCGCCGAGCCAGGCGCGCCCGACCAGTGCCGACAGTGCGGCGCGCCGCTCGACGTCCGGCCCGACGACGTCGTCGCGCGGTGTCTCTACTGCGGCGTCGAGAGCATCGTCGCGCTCGACGCTTCGCGCCGCGAGCACTTCTCAGGCGTCGTCGGTCTTGCGCGAACGTCGCTCGCCGACGCAATGCAGGCGATCGCGGACCGCGCGGCTTTCGTCGAACTGCAGACGCGCGGACGGATGGCCGTCATCGCGGGGCTGTTGGTCCTGCCGCTCGTCTGGTCGTTTGCCGGAAGAGCATTGCAGTCGAGCTGGTGGTCGCTTGCGATCTCGCTCGACGTCTGGGTGCTCGGGGTCTGCGTCTTCTGGTACGTGCGCGAGGCGCTGCTGCCGCCGGTCACGGTCGAAGAGCTCGCTTCCGTGGTTGCCGCCGGATCCGGCGGCGAGGATGCCGCACGGCCGGACGGAACACGCGGCTGGTACGACAACGCGTTCGACGCCGTGAATTTTGCGGTGCCTGCAGCCGTCGCCATCATGTACGCGGCGCTCGCGGCGGCGGTGGTGCTCGGAACATGAACCGTACTCGCGCTCAACGACCTCAACCGCGAACGAATGGACGCCCTGCTCGCTTTCCTGCGCTCGCTTTGGGCGGATGAATTCGTGCCGCAGATCTGCGCAGATTTGCGTAAATCTGCGGCTACTCTTCCTGGTCGTGCCGGATCTTCTTCCAGTAACTCGCGAACTCGAAATCCGGATCGTTCTCGAGCGTGTGGCACTTCACGCACCCCGCCGGCACCGCCACCCGACCGTACTCGCCGCCCTTCGGCGCCGCCACATGCTGCTTGCCCGGCCCGTGACACGCCTCGCACTGCACGTCCTGCAACCGCGGCGTCAACCGCGTGTTCAAGAACCCGCCCGGCTCGCCCTGCCGCACCACGTGACACACCGTGCACGCCGCATCCAGGTGCCGGTTCTTGCGTTCGAGCGTGCGGAACGCGTGCGCGTGCTGGCTTCCCTTCCACACCTCGTACTGGTACTGGTGGCACGTCGCGCACGCCTCGGAGCCCGCAAAGTCCGACTTCTCGGCCAGCGCCGCGCGCGCAGTCTCGAGCGTAACCGCCGCGCCGCCGGTCGCCTCGCGTGCGATCGCCTCCTGCTGGATGGCCGTAAACTCAGCACGGGCTGCGTTTACCAGAGCGTCGGCGTCCGGGTCCGACGGCGTCTGCGCGTCGAGCGGCACGTCGCGATGCGCCACGAGCGCCGGACGGCCCGGCTTTGGCGCGCCCGGCGGCCGGTCAAACCGCAGTTCCGCAAGCCACTTCGTCTGCGTCGAGACGTACGCGACCGTCGCCGTTCCGCTCGTGTCCGTCCTGTTGAAGAGCGGATACTGGTGCGCCGCGACGACGACGTCCGGTGACGGAACGATCGCGCCGATCCTTGCCGCGGTGTCACGATCGACGTACGCCAACACGACGACGAGATCGCTCTTTGCGCGCGCCTCGGGGAGCACCGTCTGCACCGCCTCGACCGGGTCCGAGATCCCATAGCCGGTCGTGCCGTGGTTCACCCGGTCTTCCAGCGACTTCGGCGCCTTCTCGGTCACGCCGATGAACGCGACCCGTATCGGCCGGCCGCCTCGCTGTCCTGCCGGCACCGTCTTCACCACGTAGGGCTTAAGCTGCGCCAGGTCGCGCCGCACCGCGTGCACGTTTGCCGACACCAGCGCGGCCAGCGCCGGGAATCGCCTGGTGTTCGCCTTCAGGTCGCCCTGTCGCAGGAGCGAAGACAGATACACGAGATCCGCGTGCGCGACGTTGATCGCCGCAATGTCGATCATGCCGAACGACCTCAGGATCCACTCGTTCTTGATCCGCACGTCGTCGGGCATCCGGTTGTCGACGATCTCGTCGGCAAACGCGCGGCCTGCGTCCACTTCGACAATCGGGACGCGACCGGCCGTCGCGGACCTGAGCATCGACGTGTACCCGGTGCGCCACGCATATCCGCCCATCGGCCGCTTTGGGCAGCCGCACGTTTCGAGGCTTCCCATCAGGTCGCCGCTCGACTGGATGACGAGCGAATAGCCGTCGGTCGGGCCCACCATCTCGGCGACAGAGCGGACGGGGCCTGCGGCGTCTTCGAGCGGGGGTGCGCTCCCTGCGAACGTGCTCGAGAGGACCAGAGCCGCGCACACGAGCGCCACAACGAATGCCGCGCTCAGTCGTCTCTGCCGAATCATCTGCCGCCTCGGAAGCCCGGAAGGCCTCGGTTGCCGCTACGGCGCAACGACGGGGATGCCCGCCGCGCGCGCCGCGTCGAGACCGCCCTTCAGGTAGAAGGTGTTCTTGAACCCGAGATTCTGCATGGCCATGACGTTTGCGATGCCGATGCCGTCGTCGTCGCAGGTGCAGTAGAACACGATCGGAATGTCTTTCGGCGCGGTGTCGCTCCAGATGACGAGGTGCTCTTCGGTGACCTGAACCGCGCCCTTGATGATCTCGCCCGCGAGGTCGTCGCGGCCGTCGACGATGAGGACCTTCTTGCCGTGGTCGAGCATGCCCTTGAGCTCGCCGGCAGTCATTCCGCGCGCGACGGAGGGGTCGAACGGCGGGTCGCCGGCGAGGCCGGCCGTGGCGGCCGAGATCAGACAGACGATCGAGAGGAGTACGGCATTCAGACGCATGTGCACATCGTTCCTGGTTTAGATCCGCCCGTCGGGTCGCGCCCCGGGCACGAGAACTATACCGGGTTGGTTGCGCGTGGCGCTACCGGCCCGCACGCAAAGGCGCAGAGACGCTGAGACGCAGGGCCAGGTCCTTCTGCACTGCGCACGGCGCGAGCGTGATCTCCGGCAACGCGGCGGCGGCCTTGCGGATCGCTGCCCGTGTCGCCGAATCCCACCCGGCAGGCCGGTGCGGCGGGTCGTCGTCCCTGGCGGGCGGATCGGCCACCGCGATGGCGCGGTACGCGCCTGGCGCGATGTTCTTGAGCTCGAACGTCCCGTCGCGCTCGGTC
>JBGAKX010000164.1:0-8862 GCA_044224215.1 Blastocatellia bacterium | reverse complement strand
GGCGGCAGTCTTCGAGCTCGTCGGAGTTCGGGCATTGCGCGACGGTGGCTCGACCGAGCGCCGGTATGTCGAGTCCGTCGTCCTGCTCGTGGCCGGGCTTCTGCTCTTCCTGAGCCCCGCGTTCGTGCTTCGCGCGCTGCTCGTCGTGCTCGCGGTGTTGCTTGTCGCGGACGGTGTCGTGAAACTGGCGTCGATTGCCCGCAGAGGGACCGACTCGCGCGTGTGGCAGGTCGTCAACGGACTCGTCCACATCGCGCTTGGAGCGTTCCTGTTCTCCTACCGGTTCTCTCTTGGCTCGCTGGCCGTCGGCCTCGTCGTCGGACTGTGGATGATCTCTGCGGGCTGGACGATGGCGTTCGAACAGGCGGCCCTTGAACCCGGCACGGCGAGCGAATTCGATCCGGGCCTGAGGCTCGGTCTCGGCCCCGAGACAGGGCTCAAGGCGCGTGCCTCAGAGGCGCTCGCGCGCGAAGTCGACCGGCAGAACGTAGACTTCGCGTGGTGCGCAACGCTTGCGGCCACGTTCTTTGCGATCCACATCGGGCGCATGGACCTGCAGTTCAGCAAGTTCGGAATCATATCGGTGACGATAGCCGTCCTTGGCGACCTCGTGATCGCCGTGGTTCTTGCGGTGGTCGTGATACTTCCTGTGCGGCTGTTCGTCCGGCGCGTCGCTCGCGGGATCGAGCGCAGCGCGTGGCAACGGCGGCTGAGCGACTCAAGCAAATCCCAGACACTCGCGCTTGGCGACCGGCTCGCCAACTACTGGCTCGACTACCGGCTTCGTTTTGACGCCCGCCTCTTCACGATGCGCCAGTCGTTCAAGGCCGCGCTGTTCCGGCTTGTCCAGATCGGACTTCCAGCAACCGCGTTGCTCGTCGCAGTCAACCCGCTCTGGGGAATCAGCTGGTTCTTCAACACCGAGGACTGGGTCACCGGATTCTGGCAGACGCTTGTCGAGGCGCGCATCGACCCGTGGCGCGAGACGATGATCGACGCGGTCGCAGCGAGTCAAGGCGCATCGTCACCCGCAACACCCGGCCTCTTTGAAATCCGTCCACCGGGCGTCGCAGATGCTACTGACTTCTCGTTCGTGATCATTGGCGACACGGGCGAGGGCGACGATTCGCAGCTGGTCCTGAAGGATCGCCTGATGCTCGAGGGCCAGCGCGACGAGGTCAAGTTCCTCGTCGTCTCGTCGGACGTGATCTATCCGGCGGGCGCGATGAAGGACTACGAACCGAACTTCTATCTTCCGTTCAAGGGATTCGAAAAACCGATCTACGCCATTCCCGGCAACCACGACTGGTATATGGGCAACGCCGCGTTCACCGCCAATTTCTTTGAAGTGGACGCCGCGCGGGCGGCGTTGCGCGCGCAGATCGCCGGAGACCCGGTGCTGCGCGGAAGATTCGACGAGCGCACCGATTGGATGATCGCCGAGGCAGAACGCCTCAGAGGCGAATACCGGGTTCAGACGGGAGGGCAGCGCGCACCGTTCTTTGAGATTCACGGTCGCGACTTCTCGCTCATTACTGTCGACACGGGAATCTCAAAACGAATCGACGACAAGGAGAAGGCGTGGCTGGAGGCCGCGCTCGAGCGCTCGCGAGGGACGTTCACGCTCGTCAACCTCGGCCATCCGTTCTATGCGGGCGGCTACGATCAGCGGAGGTTCACGCCGTCGTTCGCGGCGATATCGGACATTCTTGCGCGGTACGACGTTCCGGTCGTCGTGGCTGGCGATACGCACGATTTCGAGTACTACCGCGAGACCAGCGGCACAAAGACCACGCACAACTTTGTCACGGGCGGCGGCGGAGCGTACCTGAGCATCGGAACGGCGCTCGACTGGCCCGCTCAGCCACCTGTGGCCGACTGGGCCTACTATCCGAGCGCAGCGGCGCTGCGGCACAAGCTCGATATGGAGACATCGGGCTGGAAACGGCCGTTCTGGTGGTGGGCCAAATGGGCCGGCGGCTGGCCGTCGTCGGTCGAAATGTTGTCGGGAGCGTTTGACTTCAACCGGGCTCCGTTCTACCAGAGCTTCCTCGAGGTGAACGTCGAGGGGTCCAGGAACCAGGTGCGCATCGTTCTCCAGGGCGTGAACGGCCCGCTCACGTGGCGCGATCTGGATCGTGGTGGGAACATTGTTCCCGCAAACCGAACACTCGACGATGCGGTCGAATTCGTGTTCCCGCTGCACGCGGATTCGGCGGGCCAGAACAACGTGCGCCCGTAACTTGAGCTCGGCCCTCGCTGACCGGGCGCACGCTTGAACAAATCAGCAACCAGCGCAGCGCGGCGAACGGATGGATAGCAATGGCCACTCCAGACAACCAAGCCGGATCTGATGCGGTCGCGCTGCCGGCACGCGCGCAGGTCTCCGCGAACTGGTGGAAGGGATACCAGCGCGCGGATTTCCCTCACGACCTCATCGCCGGCGCCACACTCGCCGCGGCGGCCATACCGGTGGGAATGGCCGACGCGTCCGTCGCGGGAGTCCCCGCTCAGGTCGGGCTCTACTGCTTCATGCTCGGCGCGATCGGCTACGCAATGTTCTGCAGCTCGAGGACGCTCGTGGTGGGAGCGGCGTCGCCGATCGCCCTACTCATCGCCGCGGCAATCGGTCCGATGTCGGGCGGCGATCCTCAGCGGTACATGGAACTGGTTTCGGCCACGACGCTGCTCGTTGGCATCATCTGTATCGTCGCCTATTTCCTGAACTTCGGGCGAATGGTGAATTTCATTTCGGAACCGATTCTGGAAGGCTTCAAGACTGGCGCCGGCCTGTTGATCGCAGCGATCCAGCTGCCGAAACTCTTCGGCATAGCGGGCGGCGGCACGTCATTCTTTGAGCGCGTCGCCCACGTGATTCGTCACCTGCCGGAGACGAACCCATGGGCGCTCGGCACGGGACTGGTGGCGTTTGCATTGATCGTGGGCGGGAATCGCCTGTTCCCGAATCGGCCGGTCTCCATCGTGGTGGTCATTGCGTCGATCATCGCGATGACTCGCACGGGTCTGGCGGATCACGGCATCAAGGTCGTTGGCGACATCACGCCCGGCCTGCCGCACCTTGGTTTTCCGACGGCAATGATCACAAATTCGAGCGACCTGCTGCCGCTCGCGCTCGCGTGTTTTCTGCTCGCGTTCGTCGAGGCCATGTCCGTAGCAAAGGGCTTTGTAGCAAAAAACCATCCCCCGATTCAACCCGGGCGCGAGTTGCTGGGGCTCGGCGCCGCGAACGTCCTCGGAGGAGTCGGTGGATCGATGCCCGTTGGCACGAGCATGTCGACCTCGGCTGTGAATCGACAGGCCGGCGCACGGAGTCCGGTGTCGCTCCTGACCTCGGCCGCCATCATAGCGGCGGTGCTGATGTTCCTGACGCGCCCGTTCGAGAGCCTTCCGCAGCCGCTGCTTGCGGCGCTCGTGTTCAACGCCGTCGGCGGAATGATCAAGATCCACGACCTTCGCAAGATTCGGGCAATCAGCAAGCCGGAGTTCCGCGTCGCCATCTCGGCGCTCGTGGGCGTCCTCGTATTCGGCGTCCTCGAGGGAATACTGCTCGCCGCCGTCTTTTCGCTGATCTCGCTCATCGCGCGGGCCGAGGCCCCGGACACCGCAGTCCTCGGCAAGCTGCCTGGCACCTCCAAGTTCGTCGACATTTCCCGCAATGCCGACGCCGTTGCCATTCCCGAAGCGCTGGTCTTCCGGTTCTACGCCTCGCTTGTCTACTTCAATGCGGACAACGTGAAGCAGGCGTTTCTCGATGCGCTGAGCCGCGCAACACCGCCGGTCAAGGCGGTCGTCATCGATTGCTCGTATATGCCTGCGATCGATCTGACGGGCATCGAGATGCTGTGCGGACTGGCGGAGGACGCCGAGTCGCGCGGCATGGCATTCAGGCTTGCCGAACTGAACGACAGGGCGGCCGAGATCATCGAGCGGTCGGGGGCAGCCGGAAGGCTCGGGAACGCGCGCGCCCACCTGAGGACAGTCGACGCCGTCAACCACCGGCTCGAGGAACCCAGTTGAGCGTCGTCCAGGGCGGGGCTCAGAAATCCACCGCGACCGTCACAACGTACGTCGGGCGCGTCGCGTCGGGATCGAACAGGTAGCCCGTGATCTCCATCTGCTTGTAACGCAATCCGACAAGGAAGCCACGCTGGATGTCGCGTTCGCTCCGGTAGGCGTGCGTTCGTTGCCCAACCACTCCCGCCCTGAGCCCCTCGAACGGACGGACCGAGAGCTCGGACCAGTTGTAGAAGAACGAGTCAGAGTCGCTGTCAGTCGCGAGAACCAATTCGCCTTCGCTGTACAGTTCGACGCGTCGCCAGTCCAGCGTGGCCTCGTATCCCGGCGCGACGCCGGCCGTCTTGCCAAAGACACCGCCGATCATCGGCGTGACGTCCAGCGTGACCTTGTCACCGGCGCTGAAGTTGTACCCGACCCACAGCGAACCGGTGTCGAGATTCTCGTAGTTGTAGCGTGCCTCGAGATGCAGCCGTCCGTGGTCGGCCGTTACGACAGGTTGAACGTATACGCTGCTGTCAGGAAGGACATAGGTGGAGGCCGACGCCGAGTAGGACCACGTTGTCGCCGGCGACTGCGGCACGTTCGTTGGTGGAGCGTCGGGAACGTTCTGGGCGCAGACAGGCCCGCACACTATCGCAAGGGTGAGAATCGCAAGTACGGCGGATCGCATCATCCTCCAAGCGCCATCGCGATGGCGACCATCAGCAGTCCGGCGAGCAGCAGGATCATCCCGAAGACCCACGGGTTACTGTGCGTCCCACGAGCCCAGAGGTACCCCGTCGCGAAGAGCATCACGAGCAGCAGGCCGTTCGACACGCGAAGGGCCACGCGGTGATTGTCGAACACCAGGAACGGCAGCACCGCGGGGACCGTCGAACTGAACACCAGGACGAACGACGCGATCGCGCCATAGACGTCCTCCTTCCGCACGCGCGTTGGTTCCACGTCGACGTTCCTGAGCCTCGCGAGGATCGCACCGTAAAGACGATTGCGTTCGTCAACTGACGCGAGGGGTTCGAGGCGGTCGTCCAGGCTCTGCGCCACCATAGCCAGCGCCGCTTCGTCGTTCTCGGCCTTCTGAACCGCCTCGAGCAGGCGTGCCTTGCGGCTGCGATCGAACAGACACGAGATCAGGTACATCCCACCGTCGATGAGGCCCCACGCCAGGTTGCACCCGACAATGGCCAGCAGCATCCGAACCGTCGAGTCCTTTCCTTCTTGTACGACCAGGCCGGCGCCGAGCGTGAACGTGAGCACCATGATGAGTCCGAACATCAATTCGCCGAGTCGATCCATCGGATCGAGATACCGTCCGACGAATGACGTGCCGGTGGGTGCATCAGGTTTCTGGTCGTCGAACTCTTCGGCGCTCATGTTCAATGGTGACGGTCTCGTCGATCCGGGCGGAAACCCATCGGCAGGCTTCGAAGGCAGCCATACTCCAGTGGAGCGAGTGCAATCGTGCGCCGCCTATTCCTGTCGCCGCGCCTGCTCGGTCTTCAGGAAGTAGCCCATCTTGCCGGCGGCGTAGACATCCTCGGGCGACAACGTGCCGAACACGTGGAGAAGTCGCGAGACGATTCCCGTCCAACCCGTCTGGTGGCTCGCGCCGAGACCCGCTCCGTTGTCGCCGTGGAAGTACTCGTAGAACAGCACGTGATCGCGCCAGTGCGGATCCGTCTGAAACGTCTGCTGGCCACCGAAGACAGGGCGCCGGCCGCTGCTGTCACGCAGAAAGATGCTTACCAGTCTGTGCGAAATCTCCGACGCAACCTCGTACAGATTCATGTAGTTGCCGGAACCTGTCGGGCACTCAACGCGCAAGTCGTCGCCGTAATAGACGTAATACTGCAGCAACCCTCGGATGATCAGCGCGTTGATCGGCATCCAGACAGGACCGCGCCAGTTCGAGTTTCCACCGAACATGCGGGTATCCGATTCGGCCGGAAGGTACGCGACCCGGAACTCCTCGTCGCCGACGTGAAGCACGTATGGATGCTTCTCATGGTAACGCGACAGCGACCTGATCCCGTACGGACCGAGGAACTCGTTCTCGTCGAGCATCTTGGTCAGCACCCGTTCAAGCTTGTCCCGCTTCAGAATTGCGCCGAGGTGCCGCCCCTCGGGACTGGCCTCGCGGGGATCGTGAATGAAGGCGACGAGCTCGGGCCGTGCCTCGAGAAACTTCTTGAAGCGCTCGGACAAGTCGGGCGAATTCGCCATCACATCCCGATCAAACACCGCGACCGCGCACAACGGAAGCAGGCCAACGATGGACCGGACCTTCAGACGTTCGGAGGTCCCGTCCGGCTTTCGCAGGACGTCGTAGAAGAAGCCGTCCTCTTCGTCCCACATTCCCGTGTCGTCACCCGCATGCGCCATTGCCGATGCGATCCACAGAAAGTGCTCGGTGAACTTCAGGCTCATGTCGACGTACGCCGGTTCGGAGCGCCCGAGCTCCACGGCGATCTCGAGCATGTTCAGGCAGTAGAGACCCATCCACGCGGTGCCGTCGGCCTGTTCGAGATATCCGCCGGTCGGAAGCGGTGCGCTGCGGTCAAATACTCCGATGTTGTCGAGACCGAGGAACCCTCCCTCGAACACGTTGCGACCCGACCGGTCCTTCCGGTTCACCCACCATGTGAAGTTGAGGAGCAACTTCTGGAAGTTCTGTTCGAGCCACTGCAAGTCGCCCTCGCCGCGTCGGGCCAGGTCGAGCCGGTACGTGAAGATCGTCGCCCACGCATGCACCGGCGGGTTCACGTCGCCAAAATTCCACTCGTATGCGGGGATCTGTCCGTTCGGATGCAGATAGTGCTCTTTGAGCATCAGGTCGAGCTGGTTCTTGCCAAAATCCTCATCGACCAGGGTCAGCGCAAGCACGTGAAATGCGAGGTCCCACGCGGCGTACCACGGATACTCCCACTTGTCCGGCATCGATATGATGTGGGCGTTGTACATGTGATGCCAGTGGTCGTTGCGAGGCGGATTCGTTCCCGGCACGGCGAACGCGCTGGATCCGCGCTCCTCGAGCCACCGGTCCACGTCGTAGTAGTAGAACTGCTTGCTCCAGAGCATGCCCGCCAGCGCCTGCCGGAACACGAGCGCCTGGTCGTCGGTCGCCCTGGATGGGGTGATTGCGTTGTAGAAGTCGTCGGCTTCCGCCAGGCGAATGTCGATGAGCTCGTCAAAGCGTGTCCCAAACGGGCCGGGTCCGTCACCGTGCATGCGATCGAGCGCGTCGGGGGGCACGTCGGACAGTCGCACGCGCACGGTTTCGCTCTCGCCCGGTGCGATCGTCAGACGATGGTCCGCCGCGCACTTGGTACCGGTGTTGGCCGGATTGATCGCCTCGCGATTCCCGTGAACCACAAAGTCGTTGATACCGTCCTTGACGTAGCGGCTCTGGTTCGGCAGGCCGAACAGTCGCGCTGTATTCGTCTCGTTTTCGGTGAAGAGCACAGCTGCGCCGGGTTCGCAATACAGGTATCGGGTCCCGAGCTTGTAATGCTCGGCTGATACGATCTGTGTCTCGGGCCGCCTGTCCGCCAGACTCATTCGCGGGACGTCCGGGTCGCCCTGCCACGTCCAGTAGTTGCGGAACCAGACGGTCGGCAGAACGTGCAGTGACGCCGTCTCCGGCCCGCGGTTGTGAACGGTCACGCGGATCAGGATGTCTTCGGGCGAGTCCTTGGCGAACTCCACAAAGACGTCAAAGTACCGGTCGTCGGCGAAGACGCCCGTGTCGATCAGTTCGTACTCGTGGGCGCCGATTCCACGCGACCTGTTGGTCTGTACGAGATCTGCATACGGAAATTCGGCGTGTGGATACTTGTACAGGTACTTCATGTACGAGTGGGTCGGAGTGCTGTCGAGGTAGTAGTAATACTCCTTGACGTCCTCGCCGTGATTCCCCTCCGAGTTCGTCAGCCCAAACAGGCGTTCCTTCAGGATGGGATCCCGCTCGTTCCACAACGCCAGCGCGAAGCACATTCGCTGCTTGTCGTCCGAGAAGCCCGCAAGGCCGTCCTCGCCCCAGCGATAGGCGCGCGAACGCGCCTGGTCGTGCGTGAAGTAGTTCCACGCGTCGCCGTCCGGGCTGTAGTCCTCGCGCACCGTGCCCCACTGGCGCTCGCTGAGGTATGGGCCCCATCGTTTCCACGGAGCCTTCCTGGTGCGGTCCTCGTGCAGACGATCTCGTTCGGGGTTCACTCGCTGGTCCTCCGAAGTGCGCCGCGGTCGGCGGTCATCGTTACGGGAAAATGGTGCTCATTGCCGAAAGATCCCCGCGAGGAAGCCAAGCAGTCCAAGGACTCCGATCAGCGCCGCAAGAATGGCCGACAGCGAGATCGGCGCCTGACCGTAGTGCTCGCGCAACTGCTTCATCTGCAGCCGATGCTGCCACGTCGCGACGATCAGGACGAAAATGCCTATGCCCATCATCACAATTCCGAACGAGCGCGGCGACAACAAATGCCGAGGCATCGGTTCGGGTTGGGTTTCGCGTAGGAACTCAAAGAACTTGTAGAGCGTGAATCCGAACGTGATCAGGGACGTCGATGTTCGAACCCAGGCCATCAGGGTCCGTTCGTATGCAAGAAACGTCCGCTTCCACGCGAGTTGCAGTTGATCGGGCGCCGGGGACGCGCTCGTTCCGGAGTCTTGAGTCACGCTGAGGGTTCCAGGTGTGAGGGCGAACCGGCCGGGCCCTCAACGGCCCGGCCGGTCGCGAGAAGGTCAGTCGCCGGCCGTCTTGAGCGCGGCGCTCTTGGACGCGATCACGCCCATGAGCTCGTTCCACGAACTGACGAACGACGCCGCTCC
>JBGAKX010000163.1:0-8963 GCA_044224215.1 Blastocatellia bacterium | reverse complement strand
GCCGCGAATCGGCCACGAGCCGTATGCTATGATCACAGGTCATCCCGAAACGAGGAGAACCGGCGCAATCGGGGTGCAATCAGATCTCGTGATAGGTCTTATTCAGGTATGAGCTTGCGAAGGTCCCTCCCCGTCGTCGTGTGCGCGGCGATACTCCTCCTTTCGGTTGCGCCGGTCGGTCGGGCGTTCGCACAGGATGCGACGTCGTCAGTGCTGGCGGAGCGGGCCGAGCTCGACAAGGCGCTCGCTGCGGATACCGAACCGCGGATTCCGCTTCTTCAGAAGTTCCTCGTCAATCACCCGCAATCACTGCTCGCCGACCAGGCGCGAGAGGCGCTCGTGCGCACGCTTGCGACCGTCGGCGAGAAGGCGCTCAAGGCGGGGGATCCGGCGGCTGCGGCCGTGGCGTTCCGCAAGGCGCTCGACGCGGCCGGCGACAAGATCTCCGACCGGATGTTCTCGCAGGTGATCTGGCAGATGCCGGTCGTGATGGCCTCGGCGGGGTACCGCAACGATGCGGTTGAGCTGATGCACTCGTTCGAACCGAAATTCGCGGCGCAGGCTCCCAGGCTGATCCAGATCGGGTTCTTCTATGTCCAGATCGAGTCGCCGCCGGACGCGATCCGCGTACTGCAGCGGGCCGTCGAGCTCGCGCCGAATGACTATCGAGCCCACAACAGCCTCGGCACGGCGTACATTCTCGCCCTCCGGCTCGACGACGCTGCGGCCGAGTACCAGCGCGCGATCGAGATCGAGCCTCGCGCCGAGTTCGCCTATACGAGCCTCGCGAACCTGCGTCGCGCGTTTGGCAACTCCACCGACGCCATCGAGCTGTACAAGAAGCAGCTCGATGTGACACCCGACAGCCCAGAGACATTCGGCGGGCTCTCGGTGGCATATCTGCTGACCGACGACGATGCCGCTGCGACGAATGCGTTCGGCCGCGCGCTCGCTTTGTCGCCCCGCGATTTCCGCCTGTTCACGACGCTCGGGTACCTGTACGCGAGCAAGGGCCGCTACGACAAGGCGCGCGAGATGATCGACCTCTCGATGCGCTACGAACCGCGCTTCGCGTGGTCGTACATCGTCACCGGCAACATTCTGCTCGGTCAGAAGCGCTACAACGAGGCCATCGATGCGCTGAACCAGGGCACCGGATTTGGCGATTTCCCGACGCTGCACTTCGAGCTCGCCAAGGCGTACATGGTCAACGACCAGTTCACGCAGGCCGTCGATCAGCTGCAGGCTGCGTTCGACATTACCGACGACGGTCAGTTCGAGACGCGGCTCGGCGACATTCTCGACCTTCGGAGCTCCAAGCTCGATCTGCTGCTCGAACGCGAGCGTCAGGCGGTCCTGTACCTGCCCGTTCAGCCGACCACGCCGACACAGTACCGGCTCGCGGAGTCGCTCGCCCGCATCAACCACTTCCTCCGGCTCATTCCCCGCTGAATCTGCCGAGCGCGCAGCCGGTACCGAGCGCACAACCGCCCGTAACGGAACCCGCGCCGGCGCCTGTCACGACGCCTCCGGTTGACGAACCCGTGTCTGCGCCGCCGGTCGAGACGCCGCTCGAGCTCCCGTCCAGCCAGCCTTCGACACAGCCTGCTGCGGAACAGCCTCCCGCGGAACAGCCTCCCGCCGAGCAGCCGCCTGCAGATCAGCCGATCGCGGCGCCGGAGCAGACTCCTGCCGATCAACCGCAGGATCAGCCACAGGCGCAACCGCTCGACCTCCCGCCGGCGGAACCGCCGGCACGCGACAATCCGCAGACCGACACGCTCAAACTCGATCTCCCGGACGACCCGGCAGCGAAACCTCCCGAGTCGACGCCTCCGCCTGTCTCCATCCGTTCGGCCGGGGCGGCGCCTTTGCTTCCATTCGTTCGCGTCGTTGCCAGGGTACGCACCGAACCGATCGCCGCGCAGTCCAGCGCATCGCAGGATTCGGGCGAAAAGGTGATCGTAACCGATCCGCATCAGACACCGGGTGATGCGCCGCTCGTGTACAGGCCCCGGCGGTCGACAACGCCCGCTCCGGCGCCGGCACCCGTGACGGCATCGGTACCCGCATCCGAACCTGCGCACACAACGCCGCAACCCGAGCCCCAGCCCGAGCCGCAACCTTCCGCGCCATCCACGTCGCTTCCCGTTGATAGTGGAGCGCAGTCGGCTCCGTTGTCTCCGCTCGATCCGTCGGTCGCGAAGACACCCGTGTCGTCCCCGTCCACCGCCACCGAACCGCCGCCCGCGGAACCGACCCCGATTTCGACGCCGCACATCGAGCCCGCGCCCGTGTCGGCCGAGCCGGCGGCAACGATGACGAGCGCGTCGGACATAGTTCCGCAACAGAAGGTCGAGCCCGTCGTGGAAGCGAAATCCGGCCCGAACGGCCGCGAGGTCGACCCGGCGTTTCGCGAGCAACTGTCGGCGGCCATCGATGCGTTCGTCGGCGTCGACGACGGCCGCGAGGCCTTCCGCAAGATGTGGGTCGCGCACGCGCTCGCCGACAAGGGCGTGATGCTCGACCGTGCACTTGAGCTCGCACAGCAGGCGCTTGCCGCTGTGGATACGGCGACCGAGCTCGACAAGTCCGTCCGCGACATGCCCGACGCGGATCGTGCGACGCGGCAGGCCGTGTTGACGGCCCGCGCGGAAGACGTCCTGGGTTGGGTCCTTCTGAAGCGGGGCGACACCGCCGGTGCGATCGCTCAGCTGACGAACAGCGCAAATGCCGGGGTGAAGGACAACGACGCGTCGACACGCCTGTGGCACCTGGGTGTCGCAAAGCAGGAGATCGGCAACGATCAGGAAGCGCTGGATCTGTACGTGAAGGCGTTCGATCCGGCGTCGCCGAGCGCGCCGATTCGGAAGCGGATCATCGAGATCCTCTACGTGAAGTTGTATGGGTCGACGGCCGGGCTCGATCAGCGTCTCGCGAGGCCGTAGCCGTGAGTGAAGCGGGACATACGGCGACCGCGATTACGGTCGCGACGCGCGAGCAGATCGCAGCGGGCTGCATGCGACGCGTCGAGGTTGGCGAGCACGCATACGTGGTGTTCAACGTCGACGGCGCATACCACGCGGCGCGCGACGTGTGTCCGCACAAGGGCGCGCCGCTCAGCGCGGGCGATCTCGAGGGTGACGTCGTGATCTGTCCGCTGCATGCGTGGGAGTTCAACGTCAGGACGGGCGAGTGCGTGTCGATGCCGGAGTGGCCGTCGCTCGTGCCGTGCCCGGTCCAGGTCGACGGCGACATGGTGCGCCTGCTCATCGCAGACGAGTCGTCCTGACCGGCATCCGCCACCTACCGGTGGCGGGTACCGCCCCGCACGCACTACCACATCACGGGTATTCGCGACCTTCGGCCGGAGCGGTCCCGCGTGAACACGGCCCCGTTCTCCTTGCCATATCTGTACAGGTCGTACGTGATCTGCACGTCGGCCGTGCAATACGAGATAAGCTCGTCGACGCGTCCGGCTCGCCACAGCTCGACGGCCTCGATGCCGTCGCCCGTCTTTCCCGTGCCGAGCGTCTCGCCGGCGACCGTGTCCAGCCGCATCCGGTACCCCGTGCGACGGTACAGGTGATCGAGAATGTCGAGCGACGGAACCCGGTTGAAACGCCGGTCCGTGTACGGCTTCAGCACGGCATAATCGAACTTGAGCGAGTTGTAGCCGACGACGAGGCGCGCCGAGAAGAGCTGCTCGATGAGCTCGCCGACGTTCGCCTCCGTAAACGACCGGAACTCGCCGGAATCGACGTCATAGCTGACCGCCACCGACACGAGCAATTTGCCCGTCGCTCGCGAATCGCCGACGTCCGAAAAAAGGTTCTGTGTCTCGACGTCAAAGACGACGACTGGTCCGTCCTCGCTCACGCGTTCCCCCGATCCGTCGACAGGATGTCCTTGAGAAGCGCCGCGGCGACGTCCGTGCGTCCCGAAGCGCCTCCCAGCACGGTCAGCGTACCAAAATCATCGGTGACGAACTTCACGCCCTTCGACGGACCTTCGACGAGGTAGAACAGGTCGTTCGCGGCAACGACCTCGGGCGCCACCGTGAGTTCCGTCTTCGCCCCGGTTCTGACGGCGCGTCCGACGAGCCGGAGTCTCCCCGACGAGCGTCGCGCCTCGTCCTCGAGCGACGAGGGAATCATGTCGATACCACGCCGCTCAACATCGGCCAACGTGATCGACCGCTCCATCAGCGATCGCGCGAGAATCGTGAGCTTGATGGCCGTGTCCCAACCCTCGACGTCCGCGCTCGGGTCGGGCTCGGCAACTCCAAGCCGTTGCGCTTTGCCGAGCGCGTCCGCGTACGGGACGCCGGACGTGCGCATCATCGTGAGGATCATGTTGGTCGTGCCGTTGAGGATCGCCGAGATCTCGCGAATGGAGGCGCCGGCCAGCTCGCGCTTCGCCACGGAGAGCGTCGGCAGAGCGCTTCCAACGGTTGCGCTCGCGCCGACGGCGACACCTCGCGCTGCCGCAGCCTCCTCGAGTTCCGGCAAGGCGATGAGCGCCGGCCCCTTGTCCGCGAGGACGACGCTGCACCCCGAGTCGATCGCAGCGCGGGCCCAGGTGAGACCAGGCTCGCCGGTGTGACGGTTGGTCGGGAGACAGACGACGAGACAGTCGAGCTCCGTCGGCTTCAGGACCTCGATCCCCGCCAGTGGTACCGCACCGGGGAGATCGGCAACGCGGCTGCCCGAATCGCGGCGGCGGGCCAGATCATTGGCGTCGAGGCCGTGCGCCGACACAAGCGCGTGGCTGCTGTCGGCAACCAACCCGAGCTCGATGTCGGTGCCACGCGTCTCGGCGATTCGCGCGGATCGCGCGGCCGCGTGGGCCGCAAGTGCCGCGCCGACGTTGCCGAAGCCGAGGATTCCGTAGCGAAGCGTTCGCATCGGGCCGCATTGTACTGAACGCGTCCGACGCGCCCAAACGGCTCGCGCCTCAGCCCGTGGCCATCGCCGGGAGCAGCCCTCGCAACTCGTTCACCACACGGGCGACGTCCTCTTCCCTGGCGAGCGCCATCATGAAGAACTTGTAGCCGTTGTGGAAACAGACCAGCCCGTTGCCGAAGAGCCAGATGCTGTTGAGCAGCGGGTTCCCCCCGAGAATCAGGTTCACCGGGAACCCGATGACTGCCCCGCCCGTGAACGCTTCGTACATCAGCGTCGCGCCCGCCGCGACCGAAAACGCGCCGAGCAGCGGCGCGCCGACGTACTTGGCGGCATTGCGCTGGAACTGGACACGCGCGCGTTCGGCCTCGGGCAGCTTGCCTTCGTTCAGGAGCCGCTCGCGCTCCTTCAGATACGCCATGTAGCGATCCGAAAGCTTGTACATCCCATACGAACCGGCCGCCGAATGAAACAGCCAGTGGCCGCTGGCGCCAGCGCCGAGGATCGTCACGTCGAGACCCGGCCATGCGGCACCGGCCCGAACGCCGGCAATCAGCGACAACGTGACTACGGTGGCCTTGCCGGGGTTCTCGGTGACCCATTTTCGCGCGCCGGCGACGGCGCTTGTCAGCGATGCAGCGACCGTGGCCGCCGCCGCACCCGTCGCCGCGGCGCCGGCGGCGGCGTCGTAGTACTGCTTCGCGTCGCCGAAGAAATCGACGGCTTGGTCGCGCGCGACGCGCGCGCCGGTCTTCAGTGCTCCCGTGGCGACGCGAGCGGCTTCGGACGCGGTGTCGGCCGCGGCACGAGCCGCACCTTCCGCCGCGACCGCAGCCTCACGCGCCTGTGCGCGGAGCTTCGGGTCCGAGCTCAGTTGCTCGGCGCGAGTTCGAGCGGCGTCGTACCCGACCTTTGCGGCATCGGCGCCCTTGCGTACGGCCTGCTCGGCGGTACGCGTCACTTCGTCGAGTGTCGACCGGATGTTGTATTTCCGGTCGGTCTCCTCGGCCTTCTGCCGCATCTTTGCTCGAAGCTCGTCCAGTCGCTTCATATAATCCATCGTCCATCCCCCGAGTCGGTTCGCCCCGCATATTGCGGCCCAAAACTCTTACGCCCGGTCGCAGCCGATAGTTCGCTCGGGATCGCGCCTGACTGTAAATGATGATGCACTTTGCACTTGCCAAAGAACAAGCGGCTTGGCTATAGTCCACGATTCGCAGCCGGGCGGCCTGTTTTGCCCGATGCGCGCCCGTAGCTCAGTTGGATAGAGCGTTTGACTACGAATCAAAAGGTCGCACGTTCGAGTCGTGCCGGGCGCACCACACATTTCGCTTGAAAACGGCCACCGCGAGGTGGCCGTTTCACATGCGGCGTGCGTTCCGCCGATCCAATCCGCGCATGCGAACCGGACACGCTTGTTGCAGTGCCCCACATGTGCGTGGATACTGGAATAAACAAGTGTCTTGAGGAGTGTGCATCATGCGATTCCACCGACTGCTCGTCGCCGTGTTCGTCGTGCTCGTCGCCTCGTCATCATTCGCGGTTCCGGCTCCGCAAGCGGCAACGCAGCGCTTCTATTTTGACAATTATTCGCTGGTCTATCCCACGTCGTACATGCCCCAGGGTCTTCCGGCGGGAACCCAGGGTTGTTACCTCATTCGAACAGCTCCCTTTGCGTGCGTCTTTGTCGCGATGCAGCGAAAGGGAGAGGACACGGTCGTGCCGCAGGGGCGCGCGATCCTCAGTCTTATGCTCGGCCGGCTGAGTGCCGGGAACCAGATCACGAGCCAGACCGTCGAGGAGATCCCGGCGTCGCAGTTGAAGAGCCCAATCACGCTTGGACGGATCTACCGTGCCCATACGAGCAGGGGACTGACGCTCGAGGCAAGGCTCTACCTGTCGAACGTGTCGGGCAAGAAGGCTTTGGTGGGCTACGCGACGCTGACGGGAACCAACGTTCCCCCCGACATTCAGCCGCTCCTGACGACGGATGCTGCTGCCGTCGCCGCAGAGTTCGACCAGATCGCCGCCAGTATCAAGCTCGAGACAGCAAGCCGCGGGTACTAGTGCACGCCGATGGGTGCGCTGCGATGCCGGCTCGGTGTGAAGGAATCCGACGGGTGATGAGCTCGTGAACGGACGCGAAACGGTTGCAGCGGTTCGCGATCTGCTGCGTGAATCGATCGGCCGGCTTGCGCTGCTGTTCTTTGGGGTGCTTGGCCCGCTCGTCGTGTTCGGAGCGCTCGCCGAGGACGTCTGGCGGCACGGCGGCCTGGCCATCGACGTTCCGATCCTTCTCGGCATTCATCGGTATTCGTCCCGCACGCTGGACCTGCTCGCCGTACTCTTCACGGTGCTCGGCTCCGCACCGTGCGTCGCCGTCTTTGCCGCCGGTGTGACGGCCATCGTCTGGCGCCATCACCGGCGCCGGGACCTGGTCTTTCTCGTTACGTCGCTCGGCGGGGCGGCGCTGCTGAACCTGATCGTCAAGGCGATCTTCCAGCGCGCGCGACCTGCGTTGTGGCCGTCGCCGGCGCCGGAATTCGACTACGGCTTCCCGAGCGGTCACGCGATGGCCTCGATGGCGCTCGGGATCGCGCTCGTGGCGGTTGCATGGCCCACGCGTTGGCGCACCGCCACAGTGATCGTGTCGGTGCTCTTTGTCGCCGCAGTCTCCGGCTCGCGGCTGTACCTCGGCGTCCATTACCCGTCCGACGTGCTCGGTGCGTGGGCCGCGTCGATCGTGTGGGTCACGGGTGCGCACGCGATCGTCTACGGAACTGCGAATCGGCTTGCCCGCAAGAACGAATCCGGCGATTCTCGGCCCTCGGGATCATCGGGACAGGATACGCAATGATCGACAAGGTGCTGCTTCTCTCGGCCTCCGCAGGCGCGGGTCACGTACGCGCCGCGCAGGCGCTCGAGCGGGCGTTCGCGCTGTCCGGCACCGCGCGTGAGGTACGTCACGTCGACACGCTGACGTACACGAACAAGGTGTTCCGAAAGCTCTACGCCGAGGCGTACATCGAAATGGTCAACAGCCTGCCCGAGCTGCTCGGCTGGCTCTATGACGCGCTCGACACACCGTGGCGGAAGGAGCGGCGACGGCTCGCACTCGATCGGCTCAACACGCGGCCGTTTGTGAAGATGGTCCGCGAATACGCGCCGGATGTCATCGTCTGCACGCACTTTCTTCCGGCCGAGCTCGTGTCGTGGCTGAAGGGAAAGGGCAAGCTCGACTGTCCGCAGGCGATCGTCGTGACGGACTTTGACGTCCACGCGATGTGGTTGTGCCACCACTTTGAGCAGTACTTTGTCGCGCTCGACGAGACGCGGGTGCACCTTGAAAAGCTCGGCATACCGCCGGGTCGGATCACCGCGTCGGGGATACCGATCGACCCTGTCTTCGCCGCGGATCGCGACAAGGCTGCGGCGCGCGAACGCCTTGGTCTCGACGCGGCTCGGACGACGATCCTGATGTCGGCCGGAGGGTTCGGTGTCGGTCCGGTCGAACATCTCGTCGAGTCGCTGCTCGCCGTCGAGCACGACGTGCAGATCGTCGTGATCTGCGGGAAGAACGACGAACTGAAGCAGCGCGTATCAAAAGTCGCCAAGGGAGCGCCGGCGAACAGCCATCCGCTCCACGTCGTCGGATTTACGAAGGAGATGGACGAGTACATGGCTGCGTCCGACCTTCTCGTCGGCAAGCCGGGCGGGCTGACGACGTCAGAGGCGCTTGCCCGAGGCCTTGTCATGGTGATCGTCAATCCGATACCGGGGCAGGAGGAGCGCAACTCGGACCACCTGCTCGAGGAGGGCGCGGCGATCCGGTGCAACAACCTCCCGGTCCTGGCGTACAAGATCGACCGGCTGCTCGACGAACCGGGCCGGCTCGCCGCCATACGGGCGAACGTCCGCCGGCTGGCACGTCCGAATGCCGCGCTCGACATCGTGCGTCGCGTTCAGCAGATCGTCTGATCGTTACTCGAGCGCCGGAATCCGGTGAGGTGATACGGCGTGGCGCAGCTCGTGTACCATCGCTATGATCGCCGCGTGAGG
>JBGAKX010000162.1:0-9017 GCA_044224215.1 Blastocatellia bacterium | reverse complement strand
CGTCGCTCCGCTCCTCGACCCCCGGCTATTTTCGCGCACCCCTGCGGGGTGCTCGGAATGACGACTCGCAAATACCCACGCAGGGTGCTCGGAATGGCGACTTCCAAATACCCACGCAGGGTGCTCGGAATGGCGACTGCCAAATGCCCACGCAGGGTGCTCGGAATGGCGACTGCCACATGTCCATTGGGGTGCTGATACTGCAAAGCCCCCTACTTGGACGGAACCGCCGACACCTGGTAGCCCGTACGGTTCGCGCGAACGATCGCACCGGGGCGCACGACCTCAACCCTCAACTGATGCACCTTGCCGTCCTGGCGGCTCGAATCGGGCGGATAGAATGCCACCTGGTATCCGGACGCGATCTCCTCGGCAATGGCGCGAAACACCGGAGCGAAGTCCTTGATGTCAGCCTCGAAGTCCTGCCCTCCCGTCGCCGGAACGACACCATGTGCGTCGAGGATCGTCATGATGCGTTCCTGCCGGGAGCCCGGCATCGACGCAAACGACGGCAGCGTGATCGAGTAGATCGTCACGCCGGCGTCCTGCGCACGGCGGATCAACTCGAGCGGCGCGATCGTGCTCGAACTGTCGTAGCCGTCGGTGATTACGACGATGACGCGCTTCATCCGCCGGCCGCCACGCGTCTGCGGCGTGCGCGAGAGCATCGTCGTCGCCTGGTCGAGCGTGTCGAACAGCCGTGTCGAGCCTCCCACGTCCCGGATCTTGTCAAATGCCTTGCCGACGTCGTGCGGATTGCTCGTAAACTTTTGCAGGACATTTACTTGGTGATTGAAGCTGATCACGGCGAACTGCGATTCGGGCCGGACAAGCGTGACGAACTTCAGCGCCGCCTCGCGCTGCAGCGCGATCTCGGAGCGCGTGATCGAACCCGAGATGTCGAGCGCAATGACGACCGCGAGAGGCCTCGACGTCTCCAGCTGTCCGGACTGGCCAAAGAAGTCGATCGAGCGCTCGCGTCCGTCCTCGAACAGCTTGAAGTCGGATTGCCGCAAGTCCGTGACGTAGTTGCCCTTGGCGTCCGTCACGGTGAGATCGACGGCAATCAGGTCCGACGCGAGCTTGACGGCGTCGTCGTCCGAATCCTGTCCGCCATGCGCAGACACTCCCGCGCACGCGACCGCAACAAGGATCACGGTCGCCGCAGCACTTGCGAGACGCGCTCGGTTGGACACGCTGGCGTATACGCGCGATCCAAACGTGATGTTGCAACAGTGCCGTATGTGATTCATCCAAAGGCTCATGCTGGTCTGTTGACACGTGCGACACCGCAGGACATAATGCGCTCGTTACTGGTGCAGGTTAATTCCGTTTCGCTTTCCGCGACAATTCGTAGTACCCAGTATGCCTTGAGGAGACGAGGTATGAACCTTCTGCTTGGGTTGATCGGGGTGGCTTCAGTCGTCTTTGCCGTTTATCAGTTCAACGAGTACAGCAAGCACTCGAGTGAATCCGCCGGATTCAGTCACATGGTGTACGCGATCATCGGGATCGTGGTCTTCTGTATCTGCGCATTCGTTTACTTCTACAAACGGACGAAGGCGGAAGCCGACCAGGACATCAGCATTACCAAGTTCTAGAACCGGCCATTTGCCGATGTGGTGGCCCGTTTACTCGCTGAACGGGCTGCCATTCGGGACTGTGACGTCAGTAACCGCCCGCGGCAGCTACGCGTTGTGGCGTTCGATCCACTCCCGAATACGATCGACGGCTCGATGCAGATCCGCGAGCCCCGTCGCATACGACAGTCGCAGAAAGCCTTCCTGACCAAATGAAGCCCCCGGTGTGACCGCGACGGCACTCTCCTCGAGCAGCTTGTCCGCGAGGGCACGCGAGGTCGGAATGCGGTCGTCGAGCAGCTCCCGGACATTCGGGAACGCATAGAACGCACCCTCGGGCATCACGCACGACACTCCGGGCAACTCGTTGAGCGCGGGGACCAGCCAGTCGCGGCGGCGCTGATACTCGGCGAGCATCTCGCGCACCGAATCCTGCTTGCCGGCAAACGCCTCGATGGCGGCGTACTGGCTGATCGACGTCGGATTCGATGTCGAGTGGCTCTGGATCGTCAGCATCCCCTGGATCCACTCGTTCGGGCCGAGCGCGTAGCCGATCCTCCATCCCGTCATCGCGTAAGTCTTCGAAAACGAACCAGTTATCATGCAACGCTGTCGCAGCTCGTCGGGCAGCGAAGCGACCGAATACGGATGCACCGGCGGATAGACAAAGTAGAGGTAGCAGTCGTCGGATAGCACCCACGCGTCGTTCTCGGCTGCGATCTCGACGATCTTGCGCATCTCGTCCGGCGCGACGATCCGGCCCGTCGGATTGTTCGGCGAGTTGACGATGATCAGCTTGGTCTTTGGAGTGATGTGCGCAGCGACCATGTCGGCCGTCAGGCCGAATCCCGTCGGTTCGGTGTCGATGATGACGGATCGGCCGCCCGCGAAGTTGACGACCTCCGGGAACGTGACCCAGTACGGTGCGGGCAGCAGCACGTCGTCGCCCGGATCGATGATCGCGGCGATCGCTTCAAAGATCGCCTGCTTTCCGCCGACGGTCGCGATCGTCTCCTCGGGACCGTAGTCGCCGCCAAAGTCGCGCCGGATCCGCTCGATGATCGCGCGCTTGAGGTCGGCGATTCCGCCCGCCGACGTGTACTTTGTGAAACCGGCGTCAATCGCCGTCATCGCGGCGTGCTTGACGTTCTCGGGCGTCGGGAAGTCGGGCTCGCCCGCGCCGAGACTGATCACGTCGATGCCCTCGGCGCGCAGGCGTTCGGTGATCTGAAGCACACGCAGCGTGGACGACGACTTCATGTGCGCGAGCCGCTTGGCGAGCGGGACGGTAGGCGCGGCGGTCATGGACGGACGGACTCCTTGCTGGATTTCGCGAACTTCGAGGCGAGACGCTCCTCGACGGACACCGGCACGAGGCCGGCCACGCTGCCCCCGAGCGACGCGACCTCCTTGACGAGGCGCGAGCTGACGAACGAATAGGTGTCGGTCGACATCAGGAACACGGTTTCGACCCGCGGCTCGAGCCGCCGGTTCATCAGCGCCATCTGCAACTCGTACTCGTAGTCCGACACCGCGCGAATCCCGCGTATGACGGCCGACGCCTCCTGCTCGACGGCGTAGTGGACGAGCAGCCCGTCAAACGTGTCGACACGCACGCCGGGCCACGGCGCGCACTCGCGGATCATCGCCAGGCGCTCGTCGACGGTGAACAGCGACTGTTTGGCCTGGTTGAGCAGGATTGCCACGACGACTTCGTCAAACTGGCGGCAGCTGCGCTCGATGATGTCGAGGTGGCCGTTCGTGAGCGGATCGAACGAGCCTGGATAGATTGCGCGTCGAATCATGGTTTCGAAGGAAACGGCCGCAGATGAACGCAGATTAACACAGATGCGAGGACCGACGCTTTCGTCGCCATTCAATACCCGAGGGCAACGCCGGGACGCCGCGCGTCGGACGCTCCGAGGCGCATGCGGGTCACGGGATCGATCATCACGGCTTGCGCATCGCCGAGACCGGGCCGCACGGAATCGGCGATCGTAGCCTGGTCGAACAGCGTGTGCCCTCGCGCGCGCAGCGCGTCCTGGACGTCGCGCGGCATCCCGTATGGCTCGAACACGATGCGATCCGGCAGCCACTGGTGATGGATTCGCGGCGTGTCGACCGCGGCCTGTATGTCCATGCGTAGGTCGATCACGTTCACGATGACCTGCAGCACGGTGTTGATGATCGTCGGTCCGCCTGGGCTACCGACAGCAAACCAGAACGACCCGTCCTTGTTGAGCACCATCGTCGGCGTCATCGCCGACAGCGGGCGCTTGCCCGGCGCGATCGCGTTGTTCTCCTTCTGGATGAGGCCGAACGAATTCGGCTCGCCGGGTTTGGCCGCAAAGTCGTCCATCTCGTTGTTGAGCAGCACGCCGGTCCCCGCGGCGACCACGCCGCATCCGTACAGCAGATTCAGCGTGTACGTGTTCGACACGACCGTGCCGTCCTTGTCGACGACCGTAAAGTGCGTCGTCTGCGTGCCCTCGCGAAGCGCGTTCAGACCGGGACCGACGTCCTTGCTCGCCGACGCGTGGTTCAGATCGATCGTCGCGGCGCGGCGCTCGGCGTACTCCTTCGACGTCAACTCGGCGGTAGGGACCGTGACGAAGTCGGCGTCGCCGAGATACTCGGCACGATCGGCGAATGCCCTGCGCATCACTTCCGCCTCGATGTGCAGCAGAAGCGACGATCCGGATCCCGCACCTGCAAGATCAAAGTGCTCGAGCATGTTCAGCATCTCGATCAGCACGACGCCGCCCGAGCTCGGCGACGGCATGCTGATGATCGGATACCCGCGGTACGACCCGCGAATCGGCTCGCGCTCCCTGGCCTTGTAAGCCTTCAGGTCGTCGAGCGTGATCAGACCGCCGTGGGCGCGCATGTCCGATGCGATCATCCGCGCGGTCTCTCCCTCGTAGAATTCACGCGGACCGTTTCGCTCGAGGCGTCCGAGCGTTCGCGCCAGATCGGGCTGCTTGAAGATCTCACCGGCCTTGAAGGGGACCCCGTCCCTCAGAAAGATCCGGCGCGAGTCCGGGAACATGGCGAGCTTCTTTGACTCGCCTGCAAGAAACCGCTCGTCGCGCGGATCGAGGACGTACCCGTTCTGCGCGAGACGACGTGCGGGCTCGATCACGTCGCGCCACTTCATCGTCCCGTACTGCTCGAGCGCGAGCGCAAGACCCGCTGGCGTCCCCGGAACCGCCGAGGCCCGGTACCCGACGGTCGAGGCGTCGTCATCGAGTGCGCCTGACGCGTCGAGATACATGTTGCGCGTGGCGCCGGACGGTGCTGCTTCGCGATAGTCGATGGCGGTGGTGCGGCCGTCCTTGAGCCGGATCAGCATGAACCCGCCGCCGCCGAGATTGCCCGCGGCCGGGTAGACGACTGCGAGCGCGAGCGCCGTCGCGACAGCCGCATCGACGGCGTTCCCGCCCCGGCGCAGGACGGCGAGGCCAACTTCGGACGCGATCCGATGCGTGGACGCCACCATTGCGTACCGTCCATAGACCGGTTCGCGCGTCGCTGCTCGCGCAGCGAAGAGAGGCGTGTGTGTCGCTACCGCGACCGCAAGCAGCGACAACGCGAACACGGCTCGGACTCTGCGCATCTGAAACCTCCGGAGTGAAGACGACGGATCGTAGCCGACCTGCCGATCTTTGACAAAGCCGCGAGTCGCGGGATAGAGTTACCGGCTCTTTTCGGCAAGGAAAAGACGAGAAGGAGGACCAGCGATTGGCGATCAACAGCGATCTTCTTGAGATCCTCGTGTGTCCCGCCTGCAAGGAAAAGGTGGAGCTCAAGGCGGACGGCAGCGGCCTCAAGTGCATCGCGTGCCATCGCGTCTACCCGGTCCGTGACGACATTCCGGTGATGCTGGTCGACGAGGCGACGGTCGAGGAGGATGGCGGCGACGAGTAACATTCCCGTCGCCTCGTTCGTCGGTGAACGGCCTGACCTGGACGGCGTCCGTCGCGTGCTCCTCGTCCGGCTGCGGTCCATCGGCGACACGGTGCTCATGACCCCCTGTGTTTCCGCGATCAAACGGTGGCGACCAGACGTCGAAGTCGACGTGCTGCTCGAGCCGTTCTGCGCGCCGTTGCTGGAAGGTCATCCCGAGGTCGACCGCGTGGTCACCGTCGAGCGGTCGCTTCTGTCGCGCGCGCGTGTCGGCCGGTCGCTGCACGCCAACAAGTACGACGTTGCGGTGAATCTCAACGGCGGCACATCTGCCGCGATGCTGGCCGTTGCGAGCGGAGCGGCGATCCGTGTCGGTTTCGAGGGGTACCGCTCGCCGTGGCTCGCCAACTGCCGCGTGACGTCGTCGCACCACGTGTGGCAACGAACCGACGTCCACACAGTCGAACATCAGCTGGCGCTGATTGCGGGCATCGGCATCCCGGTGACCGAGGCCGGCCCGACGTCCCTCGCGGTCTCGTCCGCGGCTGCCGAAGCCGTCGCTGAACGACTCACACAGGCGGGCATCGGCGCGCGCCCGTACGCGGTCATGCACCCCGAGGCGTCCCTCGACACCAAGACCTGGCCTGCGGAGCGATTCGGTCAGGTTGCCGATCATCTCGCGGAAACGCGAGGCATGGCGACCGTCACGATCGGGAAGAACGAAGGGGTCGTTCGCACGGCGGCGGGTTCGACGGGACACGCGATGCCCGACATCTCACTTGCCGAGACGATGGCGCTGATCGCCAGGGCGGCGCTCTTTGTCGGAAACGACAGCGGACCGGCCCACATCGCGGCGGCCTATGCACGACCGCTGATAGTGATCTTTGGAGCGTCGAACAAGGAGTTGTGGAGGCCGTGGTCGCGAGGATCGTGGCGCATCGTGAGCGCCCCCGTTGCCTCGACGGTCTGCGTGGCCGAGACGCTCGGCGCGATCGACGAAGTGCTCGCCGAGGAGGCCCAGCGTGCCTGACCGGAACCTTGCTCGCGTAATCGATGCGTTTGCCGGACGACGGCTGTTGGTCGTCGGGGACATGATGCTCGACCGGTTTATCTGGGGTTCCGTACGGCGGATCTCGCCTGAAGCGCCCGTTCCTGTGGTCGAGGTCGAGCGCGAATCGCAGCACCTCGGGGGAGCCGCAAACGTCGTGTCGAACATCGTCGCGCTCGGAGCCGTGGCCATTCCTTTCGGCGTCGTCGGGAATGACGCGAGCGCGGACCTGCTCGAAGCCGAGTTTCGGCGCGATGGCGTCGACACCTCGGGCATCGTTCACGATCCGTCACGACCGACGACGACAAAGACACGAATCATCGCGCACAGTCAGCAGGTCGTCCGTGCGGACCGTGAGCTGCGCGATCCGGTCTCGACCGACGTCGAGGCGACGATCGAACGCCTGTTCGCCAACCGGTTGGGGGAGGCCGACGCGGTCGTCGTCTCCGACTACGACAAGGGACTGCTTGCCGGCGACCTCCTCGGGCGATTGCTCCACCTGGCGAATGACCGCGGTGTTCCGGTGTGCCTCGATCCGAAAGTCAGACGCTTTGAGCGCTACCGGCCGGTGACAGTCGTCACGCCGAATCATCACGAGGCGGAAGCGGCGACCGGCATGCGCGCCGGCACGGACGCGGAGTTGGAATCGTGCGCGCGGGCTATCCGGAATTTGCTCGGCGGACCGTCGGTACTCATCACGCGAGGCGAGGCAGGCATGTCGCTGCTCGACGCAGGCGGCGTCGCGACGCACGTTCCGACGACGGCTCGCGAGGTGTACGACGTGACAGGTGCGGGCGACACGGTCATCGGAGCGCTCGCGCTTGCGCTCTCCGCCGGCGCGTCGATGGTCGAGGCGGCGGTCATTGCAAACTATGCCGCTGGAATCGTCGTGGGCAAGGTTGGAACGGCGACCGTCGGCGCGGCGGAGCTGCAGGAAACGATCGACGAGCAATCCGGGATCGAATGAGGTGGACATGGTGAGTGGTCGAGCTGATGAACTGCGGAAGCGTATCGAGGAGCGCACGGCGCGCGTCGGCGTGATCGGACTCGGATACGTCGGACTGCCGCTTGCGGTTGAATTTGCGCGGGTTGGATTTCACGTCACGGGGTTTGAAGTGAGCGCCGAGAAGGTAGCTCAACTCAACGAGGGCACCTCGTACATACAGGACGTGGCGTCGAGCGAGGTCGCGGCTGTCGTCTCGGCCGGCACGCTCCGCGCAACCGAGGACTTTGAGCAGCTCGGCGCGTGCGATGTGATCATCATCTGTGTCCCGACGCCGCTCAACAAGACAAAGGAGCCCGACGTCTCGTATATCCTCGCGGCGATCGACAGGATCCAGACCACGCTCAGGCCCGGGCAGCTTGTGGTGCTCGAGTCGACCACCTATCCCGGGACGACGGACGAAATGCTCGTACCGGCGCTCGAGGAGAACGGCCTCACGCTCGACGAGGACTTCTTTGTCGCGTTCTCGCCCGAGCGTGTCGATCCAGGCAATCCCGACTTCCAGACGCGAAACATCACAAAGGTCGTCGGAGGCGTTACGGACGCTTCAACCGACGTCGCGGCGGCGCTCTATGGTTCGGTAGTCGAGAAGATCCATCGCGTCTCGTCCGCGCGCGTGGCCGAGACGGCCAAGCTGCTCGAGAACACGTTCCGCGCCGTCAATATCGGCCTTGTGAACGAGATCGCGCAGCTGTGCTACAACCTCGGCATCGATTCGTGGGAAGTCATCCGCGCGGCGGCGACCAAGCCGTTCGGCTTCATGCCCTTCTACCCGGGGCCGGGTATCGGTGGACACTGCATCCCGCTCGATCCGCACTACCTTTCGTGGAAGGCCCGGCTGCACGGGTTCGAAGCGCGGTTCATCGACCTTGCCGAGGACGTGAACTCGCGCATGCCCCAGCACGTCGTGAACCTGATCACCGAGGGTCTGAACAACCATCGCAAGGCGGTCAACGGATCGCGCGTCGTCATCCTGGGCGTCGCATACAAGCGCGACATCGACGATGTGCGCGAGTCTCCCGCGATCACGATCGTCGAGAAGCTCGTACACCTTGGCGCCGACGTCGCGTTCCACGACCCGTACGTGGCCGAGATCCGCTTTGACGCCGAGCATGGATCGACGTCCGCGATCGAACCGCTCGCGAGCATCGAACTTACCGACGATGCGCTCTCCGGAGCCGACTGCGTTGTGATCGTGACCGACCACAAGACGATCGACTATGGGCGCGTGCTGCGGCTGTCGCGGCTCGTCGTGGATACGCGCAACGCGTGCGCGAGCGTGATGACGCCCGAGCTGGCGGCAAAGGTCATCCGGCTCTAGCGGATCGAAGACAGGCCGCGGATAACGCGAATCAGGCGGATCGACGCGAATCAGGCGCCGCCGTCGGCAAAGAACACCCCACCTTCCATCGCCGCGACTGCCGCGACGTCCGGATGATCCGTCGACACGCGGATGCACGCCGCCTGGTGTCCCGGCGAG
>JBGAKX010000161.1:0-9089 GCA_044224215.1 Blastocatellia bacterium | reverse complement strand
ACCGCGCAGGGGCGCGAATTCGCATTCAACCTCTTCACCGGCGCGTCAACCGGTGAAGAACTGGATGGCGTGCTCGCCCGTACGGGCGCCGTGCGCAAGCGTCTGCCGTACCAGTCGACTCCGGACATGCGGGACCGCATCAACCGCGGCGAGATCGAGTTCCTCGACATGCACCTGAGCCACGTCCCGAACTACATCTCGCACGGGATACTCGATCCGATCGACGTAGCCATCGTCGAGGCCGTCGACGTCACGACGGACGGACGAATCTACCTGTCGATGTCCGCCGGCATCACGCCGACGTACATCCATCACGCCCGCGAGGTGTTCATCGAGCTGAACGAGTTCCATCCGCGCGAACTCAAGGGCTACCACGACATCTTTGTGCCGGATCCGCCGCCGCACGGCCGGCCCATTCACATCGTGAGCGTCGACGACCGGGTTGGCGTCCCGTACGTGGCGTGCGATCCGGACAAGATCCGCGGAATCGTGCTGACGAACCTGAGCGACAGCAACCCGGACTACAGGCAGCCGGACGACGTGAGCGTCCACATCGCCGAACACGTCCTCGAGTTCATCCTGCACGAGGTAAGGCGCGGGCGCGTCCCGAAATCGCTGCTGCCGTTCCAGTCGGGCGTGGGCAATGTTGCGAATGCCGTGCTGGCTTGCATGGCGCACAGCGAGCACGTGTCGACGATCCGGATGTACACGGAGGTCATCCAGGATTCAATCTTTGACCTGATCGACGCGGACAAACTCGAGTTTGCGTCGACGTCGGCGTTGACGTTCTCGCAGAAGGCGCTCGCGCGCTTCCACAACGAGATCGACGAATTGCGTCGAAAGTTCGTGATCCGTCCCCAGGAAATCTCCAACAATCCGGAGGTCATCCGGCGCATGGGGATCATCTCGATGAACACCGCGCTCGAGGTGGACATCTTCGGACACGTCAATTCGACGCACGTGATGGGCAGCCGGTTGATGAACGGGATCGGCGGGAGCGGCGACTTCACCCGCAATGCGTACATCTCGATCTTTCTTTCGCCGTCGGTTGCAAAGGGCGGGGCGATCTCGTCATTCGTCCCGATGGTTTCGCACGTCGACCACGTCGAGCACTCGACGCAGATCATCGTGTCGGAGTGGGGGCTCGCCGATCTGCGCGGCCTCGCACCGGTGGCGCGTGCGCGGCAGATCATCGCCCGGTGCGCGCATCCGGACTACCGCGACATGCTGACGGACTACCTGGATCGGTCGCTCGAGACGGCCTACGGCAAGCACCTTCCGCACGATCTGAAACACGTGTTCGACTGGCACACGCGGTTTATCGAGACCGGGACGATGAAGGCATCCTGACCAAGGAGATTTCGATGTTGAGGCACCTGACACACACCGAATGGGAGGCGCTGAGAAGCGCGTGGGCCAACGGAAACGACGACGGCCAGGGCAGTGCGTTCGGCGACGACACCGACTCGCCGCGACAGGCGATCCTGCGCGAAGGGTTCGATGTCGTTGCGATCGACACGGACGGCGCGGCGGTCGCACACACGAAACACAAGCACTACTACCTCGTGTGCATGACGATCGGACCCTGGGGCGTCGACGTGACGACGACGGCGCGCGCGATCTTTGGCGACGAGCTGAGCGTTCAGGCCTGACCGCGTGAGACCGACCCAGCAGGACGGCGTGGCCAGAATCCGGACCGCGCGGCTCGAGATCGTCCCGGTCGACGTGGAGATCGCGCGCGCGGAGCTGCGCGACCCGGCCGCGTTCGCAGCGCTCCTCGCCGCGACCGTACCCGACAATTGGCCTCCCGACATGCTCTCGGATGCGCGTGCGCTGTTCCTCGACCTGCTCGAAGCCGGACCGGGCCGCACGGGATGGCTTGGCTGGTACGCCCTCTGGCAATACGAGGAGGACGCGGCGCCCGTCCTGGTGGGCGGCGCAGGGTTTCTCGGGCCGCCAGACGCGAACGGCCGCGTCGAGCTTGGCTACTCGATACTGCCGCAGTTCTACGGGATGGGGTTTGCCACCGAGATGGCCGGCGCGGTCATCGACTGGGCAAGGTCGCACGCGGACGTTCGCGACATCGTCGCCCAGACGGCGGGCGACAATCTCTCGTCGCGCAAGGTGCTGGCAAAGCTCGGGTTCGACGAGGTCGGGCCGGGCGACGAACCGTCGAGCGTGAGTTTCCTCCAGCGTCCACCACACCATCCTGCGGTCTGAAGGCCGCGCGCGCTGCAACGAATGCCTTCACCCCCGCCGCCGAACAGGTAAAATGACCCGCATGCCACATGATTGCCTGAGACGTTCGGCCGGCCGACTGCTGTCGATCGGCGCCGCTGGTGCACTGATGTGCGGTGCGGTGTTCGCACAATCGCCCGGCGGTACGACCGCTGCGGTGCCAAAGGCGCCGGAGGTTGCGACGCCCGCGGCAAAGGCCGCGCCCGCCGATTTCTGGTTCAACGCGCCGGCGGCGCCGATGACGATCGAGCGTCGCGAAATACCGCAGGCTCAGCAGGCAGGCTTTGGCATGAAATCGTGGCTCGGTCTTGCGAACCGGTCCTCGCAGCGCGTCGTGCGGTACGACGTCGGGTGCGTGGTCGAGGATCAGGGTCGCGTCAAGGTGATGAGCACGCTGTTCTGGGTCGCAATCTCGGAGGGTGGCGCGGCGCCCGGCCACTTCAGCCCGGGGATCTTCCGTCATGGCGATCCCGGCCAGGACGAACAGGACGCGACGCACGCATGCAGGGGCGGCAGGCTGTCGGTCGTCCTCGTCGGATTTGGCGACGGGTCGATCTGGAGCGTAAAGGGCGCGCAGTGGGCGCAGCGACCGGTCGAGGCGCCGCAGATGGCCCCCGAGCCGAACAACTGAGATCGTGCGTTCAGGATGTCCGGAACGGGCGGACGTCGGACGAGCGGACCCGAGGAGGTTTCTCACGTGAGCACTCAATCAGACCATGACGATCGCGGACGTGCGGGCTCGAGCGACTTTGATTCGATCGACTCGGTGATCCACACGCTCTACGACGTCATATCGGGTCCGGCCGGCGACCGCGACTGGGACCGCCTGCGCGCGCTGTTTCTGCCCGACGGTCGGCTGATCCCGTCGGGTGACCGGCCGAATGGCGACAGCGGGTTGCGCGTTCACACCGTCGAAGAGTTCATTACCGATGCCCGCAAGTTCATGGCGGCAAACGGGTTCTTTGAGCGTGAGATCTCGCGCCGGGTCGACCGATTCGCCACGATCGCTCACGCGTTCAGCACGTACGAGTCGAGGTGGAACGAGTCGGACCCGGAACCATTCATTCGGGGGATCAACAGCATTCAGCTGGTGAACAAGGACGGCAGGTGGTGGGTGGTGAACATCTTCTGGGACAACGAGAGCCCGGACCATCCGATTCCCGCCGAGTACCTGCCGAGCCATCCGTGATCGACCTGGTGGAGCTGCCGACGCTCGACACCGAGCGATTGACGCTCAGGGCGCTCGAGGATCGCGATGTCGATGCGATCTTCGCGATCTTTTCGGACCAGGACGTCATGCGGTACTGGAGCTCGACTGCGCTCGTGGACCGGCACCAGGCGCGCCAGATGCTCGAGCAGATTCGTGAGGGGTTCCGAACGCGAACGCTGTTGAAGTGGGGCATCGCGCTTCGCGAGACGGATCTCGTCATCGGAACGTGCACGCTCACGAGCATCGACCTCGACAACCGCCGCGCCGAGATCGGGTACGCGCTCGGGTCGGCGCACTGGCGTCGCGGATACATGAGCGAGGCTCTCGACCGGTTCGTCGCGTATGCGTTCAACGATCTCAATCTCCATCGGCTCGAGGCCGACGTCGATCCGAACAACGCGGCGTCGATCAGGTCGCTCGAGCGCCTCGGGTTTCAGCGGGAGGGCTACCTGCGCGAACGATGGCACGTCGGGGGCGGAATCCAGGATGCGATCTTCTACGGCCTCCTGAAGCGCGAATGGCAGCTTCGGATGTCTCACGCCGGCTGACTCGAGCGGACCGGATCGATCACCAATGCGCGACTCCCGACCATTTCTGACCGCCGAGTGGCGATACCTGCTCGTCGCCAACTACGCGGTCGATCCGGCGCTCCTGAAGCCACTGGTACCGGCCGGGACCGAGCTCGACGTGTGGGACGGCTTGGCGCTCGTCAGTCTCGTCGGATTTCGGTTTCTGCGGACCAGCGTCCTTGGCGTTCCGATTCCGTTTCATCGCAACTTCGACGAGGTGAACCTGCGGTACTACGTCCGAAGGAAGGGGCCGGACGGCGTGTGGCGACGCGGTGTCTCGTTCGTCCGCGAGATCGTGCCGCGCACGGCGATTGCGCTCGTCGCACGGCTTGTCTACAACGAGCCGTACGTCTCGCGGCGCATGCGACATTCCATCGGCGCGAGTGCGGTTCCGGGCGGGGGACCTGCGACCGTCTCGTACGGCTGGTCGGACGGTGGGCGATGGCACACGCTCTCGGCCGCGACCACCGGAACGGCCGCGCAGCCTCCGGCCGGAACGGAAGGCGAGTTCACGATCGAGCACTACTGGGGATACACGCGTCAGCGCGACGGCGGGACGATGGAGTATCACGTCGACCACGTCCCGTGGAGGATCTGGCAGGCCGCAAGCGTCGATATCGACGTCGACGTGGCCAGAGTATACGGAGCGCAGTGGGCCGGGCCGCTCGAAGGACCGCCCCGGCTCACACTGGTCGCCGAGGGGTCGCCGGTCTCGGTGTACCCGGGAACCCGGATCGTGTAGCACGCGCCCCGGGCACGCGAGCGCGTGCGAGTATTGATCAATCGCGTGCGTGGCCTTACGCTGCACCAACACGAACCGTCACAACAGATATCACCGGAGGGCGCGATGGCAATCAAGGACATGATTCTTCCCGAGTTCGACCAGGAGATGGCCTCGACTCGGCGCACGATCGAACGCGTCGACGACGCAAAGCTGGAATGGACGCCCCACGAGAAGTCCTTCAACATGGGTCGCCTTGCCGGCCATCTCGCGAACCTGCCGAGCTGGGCGGTGTTCACGCTCGAACGGGACAGCCTGGATCTCGCGCCCCCGGGAGAACCGGCGCCCGTCACGCCGTCGTACGGGTCGGTCGCCGAACTGCTGGCAGGATTCGACGTGAACGTCTCGGCCGCGCGATCCGCGATTTCGGGCGCGTCCGATCAGCACATGATGGAGCCGTGGACGCTGCTGAAGGGCGGACACGCGTTGATGACGCTGCCGAGGATCGCCGTGCTGCGCAGCTTTGTGATCAATCACATCATCCATCACCGGGCACAGCTTGGCGTCTATCTGAGGCTCAACGACATACCGGTGCCGTCGGTCTACGGGCCGTCGGCGGACGAACAACCGTTCTAGCTCTCACGGTACGGGATTCGGATCCGGATGGCTTCGCGCAACGCACAACTCACTGCGCTCGAAGACGAGCTCGGGCATACGACCGAGCGCGCGCACGCGCTCGCGACCTCGGTGTCAGAAGACGTGTTTCTCAGGCGCCCGGACGACTCGTCGTGGTCGATCGCGGAGTGCGTCGCGCACCTGACGCTCACGACGCGCGCATTCCTTCCGATCATCGATGCCGCGCTCGCGTCGGCCGAGCGCGTCGCGCCGGGCGCAGACCCGACGTTCAGGGCGGACATGAAGGGTCGGCTCTTGCGCTGGATGCTGGAGCCGCCGTACCGGATGCGCGTCAAGACGCCCGCGTCGTTTGTGCCCGGGATGCCTGCGAGCCGAGACGCGGTCGTCGACGAGTTCGACCGTTCGCAGTCCGAGCTCGTCGCTCGGCTGCATGCATCCGACGGTTTCGCAATCGACAGGGCGGTCATCGTGTCGCCCTTCAGCGAGAAGATGAGCTACAACCTCTACTCGTGTTTCAGGATCCTGCCGACGCATCAACGCCGTCACCTGTGGCAGGGTGAGCAGGTTCGGGCGCGGCTCGCTCCGGAAACCGGAGGGCGAGGAGCGGCGTGACGAGCGGCAGCACACCACAGGTCTTCGTGCGGTGGTTCGCGTACGAGCGCGATTCGCACGCCTCGGTCGTCTCGTCGCTCGAGAGCGTTCCGGCGGAACTGTCGGACTCCGATGCGTACCTCAAGGCGATCGGACTGCTCGCGCACATCGCAACCGCGAGGCTGCTGTGGCTCCACCGGTTCGGCGTGACGGACACGGGACCGACGAACCTGTTTCCCGACGTTCAGTCGCTCGAGGACGCGACGGCGATCCTCGACGACGCGCAGGTTGCGTGGGAGTCGTACCTGCACGGTCTGACGCCCGACGAACTTGCGCGCGACTTTACGTACACGAGCCTCGACGGCGGCCGGTTTCGAAACACGATCGAGGACATCCTGACACAGCTGCATGGCCACTCGCTGTACCACCGCGGTCAGATCGCGTTGCTGCTCAGATCGATTGGGTGCGAACCGGCGATCACCGATTTCGTGTTCTGGTCACGGACGACACTCGACGGCTCGTAGCTCGCAGCGGCATAGGCGCGTGCCGCGGGGTTGGCATTTCGCCAGCGCTGCGCTATCTGTTTCGGTGCCGAGGCCCCTCCGGCCACTGGACCACACGCGTGACGAAAGCCCGCATCAAAACCATCCTCAAGTACCTCTTCGGACTCACCTTCGTCGTGGCGGGCGTGAATCACTTCGTGAACACGCCGTTCTATGTCTCGATCATGCCGCCGTATCTGCCGTGGCACCTCGCGGCGGTGTACGTCAGCGGCGTGTTCGAGGTGCTGCTCGGAATATTGCTGCTCGTTCCGCGGTACACGAGGCTCGCGGCGTGGGGCCTGATCGCGTTGCTCGTCGCCGTGTTTCCCGCAAACATCCACATGGCGATGCATCCCGAGCTCTATCCGCAATTCCACGCGGTGGGGTTGCTCGTCAGGCTTCCGATTCAGGGAGTCCTGGTCGCGTGGGCCTGGTGGTTCACGCGCGGTTACGGTTCGCAGGTTCCCGTCACGGAGGCCGAGTGATGGCAACGGATACTCTTTCGCAGCACGTGAAGCACCACGTGATCGTTCGCGCCGAACCAGAGCGCGTCTACGACGCACTGACAACCGCCGAGGGGCTTGACGGCTGGTTCACGACGGGCTCCGAGATCGATGCACGAGCAGGCGGCAGCGTGCGATTTCGATGGAAGGACTGGGGCGTCGATCGGTACACCGGCGACGATGGTGGCCCCGTGCTGGAAGCGTCGAGGCCGACGCGATTCGCGTTCCAGTGGCACACCGAGGGCTCGCCGGACCGTCTCACCACGGTCACGATCGACCTTGCGGCGCATCCCGACGGAACCGTTGTTCGCCTCGTCGAGGAGGGGTTCACGGACACCGACCTCGGGCGGCAGCGGCTTCTCGAGAATGCGACGGGCTGGGGCGAAGCGCTCACGCTGCTCAAGTTCTACGTCGAGCACGGAGTGCGGTACTAGAGGCGCACGCGATGGCACAATCGGAACGCGAGACTCTTCTGCAGATCCTCGACGAGGCGTTCGATCGCCGGTCGTGGCACGGCACGAACCTGAAGGGCTCGATAAAGGGTCTCACCGTCGACGTCGCGGCGTGGCGGCCCGAACCGGGACGACACAACATCTGGGAGCTCGTCGTGCACGCGGCGTACTGGAAATACACGGTGCGCCGGCGTCTCACCGGAGAGCCTCGCGGCTCGTTTCCGCTCAAGGGATCGAACTTCTTTCCGCGACCGGACGGCCCGATCACCGACGCCGCGCTCGCGCGGGACGTTCGCCTCCTGATCGACGAGCACAAGAGCCTGCGTGCGGCCGTCGCAGGGCTCGGCAATCGTGACCTCGGCGCGAGCGTTCCGGCCAGCAAAGTCACCTATCGGTGGCTCATACGCGGCGCCGCCGCCCACGACCTCTATCATGCGGGACAGATTCAGCTGCTCAAGCGGCTGTGTCCGCTCGGCTCGTCGTAGCGCGCTGTCTCGGCGATCGAGTATTCTCAGCCGCGGACACCGTACATCCCTCCGGTCAGGAGTTCGTTCATGCAGGACTTTGAGAAGCTCGGCGCGTTCTACCTCGGACGCCCGTACGACCTCGATGCGAAGCAGCCAAAGGACGGGCTGCTTCTGTACGACTCAAAGGATCTCGTCACCCACGCGGTCTGCGTCGGGATGACAGGCAGCGGGAAGACGGGTTTGTGCCTCGCACTGCTCGAGGAGGCCGCCATCGACGGCATTCCGGCGATCATCATCGATCCGAAGGGCGACCTGCCGAACCTCATGCTCACGTTCCCGCAGCTCCGGCCCGAGGACTTTGCTCCGTGGGTCAACGAGGACGACGCACGCCAGAAGGGTCTCAGCGTCGACGAGTTCGCGGCGAAGCAGGCCGACCTGTGGAAGAACGGCCTCGCGCAGTGGGGCCAGGACGGCGCGCGAATCCAGCGGCTGCGCGACTCGGCCGACTTTGCCATCTACACGCCGGGAAGCAACGCGGGAATCCCGGTCTCGATCATGAAGTCGTTCTCGCCGCCGCCCGACTCGGTGCGCGACGACGGCGAACTGCTCCGCGAGCGCGTGTCGACGACCGCCACCAGCCTGCTCGGACTGCTCGGAATCGACGCCGACCCGATCAAGAGCCGGGAGCACATTCTGCTGTCGACGCTGCTCGGGCGCGCATGGGCCGATGACAAGACACTCGATCTCGGCGCCATGATCCAGCAGATTCAGCAGCCTCCGATCTCGAAGATCGGCGTGATGGACCTCGAGTCGTTCTTCCCGTCAAAGGACCGGTTCGAGCTCGCGATGTCGCTCAACAACCTGCTGGCGGCGCCCGGTTTCGAGAACTGGCTCGAGGGCGAAGCGCTCGACATCTCGAAGATGCTCTACACCGACACCGGCAAGCCGCGAATGGCAATCTTCTCGATTGCGCATCTCGGCGACGCGGAGCGGATGTTCTTTGTCTCGCTGCTCCTGAACCAGGTCCTCGCGTGGATGCGAGGCCAGTCGGGCACGACCAGCCTGCGGGCGATCCTCTACATGGACGAGATCTTCGGGTTCTTCCCTCCGGTGGCCAATCCGCCCTCAAAGCTGCCGCTGATGACGATCCTCAAGCAGGG
>JBGAKX010000007.1:0-67855 GCA_044224215.1 Blastocatellia bacterium | reverse complement strand
GCTTGTTGTAGACGATCCGGACACCGGACTGTTCGGCGGCGCGTCGAATCCTGCGCGCCAGTTCACCGACGCCCTTGGCAATCACGCGCGGCGCATCGTCTCGCGCCTCGTCGTACCGCACCGCCGTCGCCCGGTGCGTCGGGTTGACCACGACAAAACTGGCCGAGCCGGCAGCCAGCACCATGCGCTGAATCCCGATCTCGCGGTGCGCCTGGCGTCGCGCGTGCTTGACGAGCGGGTCCCCCTCGTCTTCCTTGGAGTCGCGTTTCACCTCGTCCTTCGACATCCGGAGATCGCGCGCGTGTAGCCGTCGCTGCACGAACACGTCCGCCGCGCCGAGCGCGAGCATGGCCACAGCCACGCGGATGGCGACACCGCGCAACACGTGCTCGACAACCCCCATCGCGTCGCCCGCGGGGTGCGTCGCGAGATGCGCAAGCTCGACCGCCGCGGATGGCACGCACGACGCGACGGCGGCGGCCACGATTGCAAGCTTCAGCCAGGTCTTGACGACCTCGATCGCCGATCGTGCACAGAACAGCCGCTTGAATCCCGCGGCGGGGCTCAGGCGGTCGCCCTTCGGGGCGAGCGGGGTACCTGAAAAATAGCCGCCGGTCTGGAGCCCGCCGCAGATCGCCCCGGCGACGAGAGCGGCGCAGGCGATGGGCGCTGCCGCGGCTACGACGGCGTGTGCGGAAGTGTCGAGCTGCAGTTGCACGTCGGCGATGGAGAGTGTCCGCGCGGTGAGCGCCATATCCAACCACCGGCGGGCGAGCCCGGTCAGCGATTCCGCATGCGCACGGCCGGCGAGCGCCACCACACCGACGACCGCCGCAAAGACCGCAGCCGACACGAGATCCCGGCTGACGGCGAGTTGCCCTCGGCGTCGCGCTTCGCGGAGCCGCCGCGGAGTTGGCGGTTCGGTCCTGTTCGACGAGCCCGCCACGGCCTACGACCGCAGGTTTCGGATCGCGTTCATCGTGGCGTCGTGCCGGGCCTTCAGGACGTTCGACGCGGTCTCGAACACGCGCGTCTCCTGTTCGATCTGCCGCTGCAGTTCGAGGTACCTGAGCGTCTCGCTCTCGCCGCGAAACGGACCGATGCGCGATTCGTGGCGCGACGCAATCGCGTCCACCGCGGCGCCGATGGCGGGTCCGACCACCGGAATCGCCGCCGCGGCAACGCGCGTCGCCGCGCGCAGGATTGCTCCAAAGACATTGTGGTGCGTCGCAGGGGCAACGGGCGTCTGGCTGGCAACCTCGCCGACGAGGCTTGCCGCGAGCGGATCAGGTTCAATGCGTGCCATACGATCGACTCCTGTGTGAAGAATGAACGCGGGAAGCGAGAGGCGCCGTTCGCTCAAGTGTCGGATTCAAACGTGTCCGGCTCCCGCGTTGTCGGCAACATGATCGGAATCTGGGACGTACGAGTTGCGTGGCGGGGCATCGTTATTCGGTGGCGAGGCCTCACATCGTGGCGTAGCATCCACTCGCTGACCGGAAGGGGGCGTCCGTTGAAGATCGTCGCAAGGTTGTTCGTGCTGTTCACGGTTGTCACGGTGATCGAGCTGTTCCTGCTGCTCGAGCTCGCGCACTACACGAACTGGTGGGTGACGATCGCAATGATCATCCTTCCCGGCATAGTCGGCGCGTGGCTCGCGCGCCGCGAGGGAACACGCGCGCTCGGCGAGATCAGCAAGGCGCTTTCGCTCCAACGCGAACCGGCGGGCGCCATTCTGGACGGCGTACTCGTCCTGCTTGCAGCGGCGTTTCTCATCACGCCGGGCGTGCTGACGGACCTCGCTGGCGTGGCGCTTCTGATCCCACCCGTGCGCCGGATTGTAAACAATTACACACGCGTCCGAATCCGGCGCGCGATCGACGCCCGGATGTCCGACGGCCGTTTCTCCGTTGTAAACGTGGGTTCGGCGGCGTTTGGCGGGTTCGACGCCGGCGAGTCCTATGACGTCATCGACGCCGAGGACATCCCGAAACGCCGCTGACGGCTGGATTTCCCGAAACTTCCGCGCCCGCCGGCACGTTCTCTGGTGTGCAATCCGACGGAGGACGAAATGAAGTTTCTCGAGTCGCTCAAACTGGCGGCTTCAGCCATCTGGGCCCACAAGTTGCGGTCGTTTCTGACGCTGCTCGGCATCATCTTTGGCGTTGCCGTCGTCATCCTTGTCGTCACGATCATCGAGGGCTTCAACAACTACGTCGAGGAGAAGGTCGCTGACCTCGGCTCGAACGCCTTTGTTGTCACGCGTTTCGGCATCATCACGAGCGAGAAGGAGTTCCGCGAGAAGGAGCAGTACAACCGCGCGGTGACGACCGGAGAGCTCGGCGCGATCACGGCACACAAGGTGTTCGTGCGGGAAGCGGCCGCGGTGACGCGGCGCCGCGCACCCGTCAAGTTCGGGTCCAAGGAACTCCAGGACATTCGTATCGCGGGCGCATCGGCCAATCTGATCGATATCGATACGATGAAGGTCGGGGAAGGACGGTTCTACACGCGTGAAGAAGATGAGCAGCGTGCGAGCGTCGCATTCCTCGGCGCGGACATTGCGCGCGACCTGTTCCCGATGGTCGATCCGATCGGGCAGGAGATCAAGATCGACGGCCGGCCCTATCGCGTGATCGGCGTCGCCGCTGCGATCGGGACCGTTTTCGGCCAGCCGCAGGACGCGTTCATCGACATTCCGATCGGGACGTTCCTGAAGACGTACGGATCGAACAGCGGTCTGGCGTTGCGCGTGTCCGCCATCAGCGCAGACCACATGCAGGACGCCGTCGACGAGGTTCGCGTGACGCTCAGATCGCGTCGTCACCTGTCGCCCGACCAGAAGGACAACTTCGACATTCTGACGCCGGACGCCATCAACAAGCTGCGCGACCAGATGTTCGGGACGATCTCGATCGTCGCGATCGGCGTGACGTCGATTGCGCTCGTCGTCGGCGGAATTGTCGTCATGAACATCATGCTCGTCAGCGTCACCGAGCGGACCCGCGAGATCGGCATTCGCAAGTCGCTCGGAGCACGGCGCTCGGACATCCTGCAGCAGTTCCTGGCGGAATCGACGCTGCTGTCGCTGCTTGGAGGGCTGATCGGGGTGCTCGCTGCGTGGTCGCTCTCCAAGGTCGTCACATTGCTGCTCTCGTTCCCGACGACGCTACCCGTTATGTGGACGATGATCGCGCTCGGCGTGTCGGCCGGTGTGGGTGTGTTTTTTGGAATCTATCCGGCGTGGCGGGCGGCAAAGCTCGATCCGATCATCGCCCTGAGGGCCGACTGAGGATTCGTCATGCGACTGAACTTCTTCCGATTTTCCGAGAGCATCGCGCTCGCGTTCAACACGCTGAGAACGAACAAGTTCCGGTCGTTTCTGACGGTCTTTGGTGTCGTGATCGGCACGCTCACGGTGATGGCCGTGTCGTCGTTCATCTCGGGTCTTGACGCGAAATTCCAGCAGGAGATGGAGGCGTTTGGCACGCGCTCGATCTGGGTCTACAAGTTCGATCCGACGTTCTCGACCGGCCGCCGGTCGTTTGAGGAACGGACGCGCAAACCCATCACCTACGAAGACGCGGATGCGATTCGCGAACAGTGCTCGGCGATCGAGGTCGTCGTGCCGATGGTGTCGCCGGACACGCCAAAAGTTCGGGCGAACGGCGAAGAGCTGTATCTGAACGGCGTCAACGGCACGCTTCCGGCCTATGAGCGGATCGAAGGCGTTACCGTGGCGACCGGGCGGTTCTTCAACGAATCCGAGAACGACTATCGCCGTCCGGTGGCGGTCATCGGCGCCGATATCGCGAGCACGTTCTGGCCGAACATGAACCCGATCGGCAAGAAGTTCCTGATGGACGAGAACGAGCTCGAGGTCATCGGCGTGCTCGAGAAGCGCGACAACTTCTTCATGTCAGAGGACGACGGTGGCAACACGAATCGTGCCCTCTACATTCCGTACCAGACGATGATCAAGTTCTACTCCAAGGCATCCGAAGACATGCAGGAGAACTGGATCACGTGCCAGTACTATCCCGGGATGAAGGACAAGGCGAACGATCAGGTTCGTGAGCTGCTCCGCCGCCGCCGGGGCGTCGCGTTCAACGAAGAGGACAACTTTGCGATCTTCTCGCCCGACACCGTGACGGCCAAGTTCCACGCGATCACCGGCGGCATCGCGCTGCTGATGTTCGCGCTCAGCTCGGCCGGTCTGCTGATCGGCGGCATCGGCGTGATGAACATAATGCTGGTGAGCGTCACGGAACGCACCAAGGAGATCGGCATCCGGAAGGCGATCGGCGCCCGGCGATTCGACATCATCTCGCAGTTCCTGATCGAGGCGGCGACGCTTACCGGCCTCGGCGGAATCATCGGCATCATTCTCGGATGGGGCGCGAGTCTGTTGATCAGCCTGATCCTGCCGGCCGTCGTGCCGATGTGGGCGCCGATCATCGGATTCGTCGTCTCGGTTGGCATCGGGCTCGGTTTCGGCATGTGGCCCGCGCTGCGCGCGGCGCGTCTGGACCCGATCGACGCGCTCAGATACGAGTAGGTCTGCACCGCCAATCGAGGATCGAGTAGAATCCTCACCCGATGCGTGACCTGCCGCTCCGATTCGCCGACTGCACGTGGGAAGAGATCGCCGCGCTCGCGCGCGAGACGGTGATGTTGTTGCCGGTCGGATCGACGGAGCCGCACGGGCCGCATCTGCCGCTTTCGACGGACGTGATCATCTCGGAAGGCATGGCGACCCGGGCAGCGCGAATGCTCGCGGCGCGCGGTATTCCGAGTCTCGTACTCCCGTCAATTCTGTATTCGGTGACCGATTTCGCGGCGGGGTTTGCCGGTGGAATCTCGCTCAGGTTCGAGACGGCGCGCGCTGTGCTCGTCGACGTGGTCTGCGGGCTGGCCAAGCAGGGGTTTGTTCGTTTCTGCATCGCAAACTCGCATCTCGAACCTGCGCACGTGGACTCCATCCTCGCCGCCGTCGACGAGATTCGCGCGAAGACCGGCGTAACCGTCGCGTTTCCCGACAAGCGTCGACGGCGATGGGCATCGCGCCTTGGCGACGAGTTTCTTTCAGGGGCGTGTCACGCCGGTCGCTACGAGAGCTCGCTGGTGATGGCGGACCGGCCGGACCTGGTACACGACGACCTTCGCGTCGCGCTGCCCGAGGTCAATGCGAGCCTGTCGGATGCTATCCGCGACGGGCGGCTGACATTTCGCGAGGCCGGTGGTGACCGCGCGTATTTTGGTCAGCCCGCGGACGCGAGTGGTGCGGAAGGCGAGGCGCTGTACGACGCCCTCGCGCGAATGCTGGTGATATCGATACGCGAGACATACGACCTTGGCGCCGAACTTTCAGACATCGATTAAGGTGCGGTTCGGGGACTGCGATCCCGCCGGGATCATGTACTTCCCGAGCCTGTATCACTACTGCCACGTCGCGTTCGAGGACTCGTGGACCGAGTCGTTCGGAATCAGCTATCCGGACCTGTACGCGCGCGATCGGCTCGGATTTCCGACGGTGCACGTCGAAACCGATTTCTGGGCGCCGGTCCGCTACGGCGACGTCGTCGACTTTACGGTATGGATCTCACGGGTCGGGTATTCGTCGGTCGTGTTCGAGTTTCGCGGCCACGTGGGAAGCAAACAGGTGCTGCGGTCGTCTCACACCAAGGTGTGCACCGATCTCGACACGATGACGAAGCGCCAGATTCCCGACGCGCTGCGAGCGCGATTCGAGGCATTGTCGGGCGGGTCATAGCGTGGACAACATCTGCCACACGCTCGTCGGCGGTGCACTGTCGCGCGCCGGCTTCGACCGGTTGTCTCCGTTGGCGTTGCCAACGATGCTGATCGCGGCGAATCTGCCGGACGTCGACATCGTCTCGGCGCTGTGGGGCGACCTCGCGTACCTGGAGTATCACCGTGGCTTGACACACTCCGTGTTGGGGGTGGCGATCGAGGCGCCGCTCCTGGCCGGTGCGATGGTGCTGGCGGACCGCGTGACACGCGCAAAGGGTTCGGTGCGCGCACCCGCAAGGTTCACCGGTCTCGTCGTCGTCGCGCTCGTGGGTCTGGCGAGCCATCTTCTGCTCGATTGGACGAATTCGTACGGCGTGCGGCCCTGGCTACCGTTCGACGGTGCGTGGGTGTACGGCGACATCGCATTCGTGATCGATCCGTGGCTTTGGCTCGTGCTTGGTGGTGCGCTGTTTCTCGGAGCCGTGCGAACGCGGATCACGATGGCCATGTGGAGCGTGCTCTTTGCAGTCATGGCGATCGGTGTCGTCGGACAGCAACTCGCGCGACAGGCCGACTCGGGAGGGTCCGTCGCCGCGTGGATCTGGCTGGGGCTCCTGGTTGCGCTTGTCGTGATGCGGTCGGTGTGGCCGGTATTGCCGGCTCGCCGGCTTGCGACGGGTTCGCTCGTCGCGGTGGTTGCTTACTGGGGAGCCCTTGCGGGGCTGCGCACGCACGCGGGGAACATCGTCGCGGACGGCGAGTTGCCGGACGTCACGCCGCCGATCACGCAGTCAGCGACGATTCCGACGTTCATGCGACCGGATCGGTGGATCGTCCTGAGGGCGACGAGCTCGGAGATCAGTGAAAGCACCGTTACACTTGTCTCGAAACCTTACGTGACAGGCGACGTCATTCCACGCAACCTCGACGACGCGGCCGTCACGGCGGCGCTGCAGTCGTGTCCGGGCGAGGTAGCTGAGGGGTTCAACCGGTTTCTGTACGCCGAGATCGTGCCGGACACGCGTTCGGGCGAGCGAACGGTGCTCCTGCGCGACGCACGGTTTGGCGGGATTCCCGGTCGGTATGGTTTCGCCACGACGCGTGTCGTCGTCGACGCCAACATGCGGTACGTGCCAGACGGCCGGCCGTGTCCACGTCTCGTTGGCCGGCGGTAGGCCGCCGCGAGCGACACCGCACACGACGCAGAGCCGATCCCGTCAGGGATCGGGCGGGCCATACATCGCGCGCGAATTGGGGTTACCCCGATCGCTCACGCGATCGGCTCTGCATTTGCGGTGTGTGTCGTCGTGATAGAGTGGTGCCGATCGCCGCATGCTGGATTTCGACACCATAGATGATTCGCTGATTGTCGGGTCGGCGTTCGAAGACGCTGACGTCCCGCTCCTCGTCGAGCTGGGTATCGGCGCCGTCGTCAATCTCCAGGCCGAGTCGCCCGATCCCGTGCACGTGCTGTCAAGCCACGGGATCGTCGCGGCACGCGTGGGCTTCAAGGATTTTCACGCGCCGTCACTCGGTCAGCTCGAGGAGGCGGTCGCAGCCGTCCGGACGTTCGTCGACGACGGCCACCGCGTCTACCTGCATTGCTACGCCGGCCTGCAGCGAGCGGTGACGGTGGCAGCGTGCTATCTGATCGCGGTCGACACGACGCGCTGGAATGCGCGCACGGCGCTCGAGGAGGTCACCGCGAAACGCCGTCGCGCGTGCCCGATGCGCGAGCAGATCGACGCCGTGCTCGACTTTGACCGGCTCGTTCGGACCATGCGGTCCGGATAGCAAACGGCCGGCGAGAACGCGTCCCGCCGGCCGAATCCAGGGCGATGGCGCCCGCGCTACTTGCGGATCGTGAACGTGCCGGGTGTCGTTCCCTGCACGCGTGGATCCGAGATCAGCACGACACGGATCTTGGCTGTCGACGTCGTCGGGCCCTTCACGGTCCACTTCTTCTTGCCCTTCACGACATCGACCGAGTCGATGATCGTCTCGAACGTCGCGCCTCCGTCGCGCGACACCTCGATCCGCGCATTGCCAGTCACGCCGGCGTCGGGGAACCAGCGGATCTGCTTCTTGGTCTTGGTCTTCCACGACTCGCCGCCGACAGGCGACAGGATCGTGATCACGGGAATCGGGGGCGCTTCCACGGTGACCGTGACCATGTCGGTCGACGATCCGCCGTTGCCGTCGCTCACCGTCAGACGGAACGCGAAGTCGGTCGTCGCCTCGACGGACGGGGCCGTGAACGAGGCGATCGCCGTCGCCGCGCCTGCAAGCGTCACGACCGGTCCCTCGATCTGGGTCCACGCATAACTCAGCGTATCGCCGTCTGGATCGGTGCTCCCGGTGCCGTTGAGCGCGACGTTCGCGCCAATGGCCACCGTCTGGTCGTTTCCGGCGTTTGCAACCGGCGGGTTGTTCTCGGGCGCCGGCACAAAGTACTCGTAGGCGCCGATGTCGTAGCTCGAGCCCTGTGGTCGAACCGTGCCGATGATGTCGAGCAGCACGCCGGTGACTGGTCGGCCGCGATCGATCGCGGGACTGTCCGGCTTGAGAGCGAAGTTGGACGCCTGGTTCACGAACACGTCCGATGCGGCAGCCGAAAACGACGAAGCGTCATGTCCGCGGGCGCGCCACTGCGTCAGGTCATAGAGCGTCCCGTCAACCGAGATGAGCCCAAAGATGATGTTGTAGTCGGACACGAGGCCCTGCTCGCTTGCGGCGTCTACAAATTCCAACGAGCCAAGCGCGCCCCTGTGCATCAGGATGTTGTTGTTGACAGAGTTGTTGAGCGCAGCGTCGTCAAAGCTGATCGGATAGCCACCGTCGACGGCCTGAACGATTGTGTTGTTGAAGAACCGGTTGCCGATCGATGCGCCGTCGGGATCTCCGATGGTGTTGACCGCCTGGATTCCTGCGCCGTGGTTGTCGTACAGCAGGTTGTTGGACACGAGTGCGAACTGCGACGAGCCGAGGAACAGCGCCGCCGCTCCCGACGCGCCGTTCTCGTACAGCGTGTTCGAATCCACGAGCGCGTTCGTGAACACCGCAACGTTCGGGAGCACGACAGGGTCTGCGAGGAACTCGATGCCGGAGTTTTCGTTGTCGTGCGACGTGTTGCCCACGACCTGCGGGCCGACCGGGCAGTTCAGGACCTGGATTCCGCTCTCGTTGACCGAAAACGTCGTCACGTTGCCTTCGATGCGAACGCCGACGGCATTGACGGCAAAGATTCCCCACGCGGAGTTGTTGTGCGAGAAGTTGTTCGTTACGACATTGCCAAAGATGAGCCCGTCGCCCGGGTCGCCTTCGATCGCGATACCGGCCCTCGGCGCGTTCTTGACCTCGAAGCCGTCGATTGTGACGTAGCTTGCGCCTCGCACCCACAGGTTGTCGCCGCCCGTGTTGAGAGCGCCAGGAGACGCGACAATGGCGCCTTCCATTCCGTGAACCAGGATCGGGCTCGCCGGGGTACCGGAGGTCGTGAACTTCGCTCCAGCATACGTTCCGGGTGTCACAACAATCTCGTCACCTGCGACCACGACGCTCGCCGCCTTCTGAATCGTCAAAAACGGGGCCGCCTCAGACCCCGCGTTCATGTCGTTCCCCGCCGGTGCCGGCGCCACATAGTAGGTTGCCGCCGACGCTACCGATGACCACACAAGCACCGCAAAAATGGCGGCCACAAAGGAAAAAATGCCACGTTGCATACGCACCTCGCACTCGCAGATAGGGACCGGGATTGGTTGGGACGGCACGATAGTAACCGGATCGATGCCAAATTGCACGATGTTCAAAATTCCGGCGCGGTGCCCGGCGCAGCGGTCGGGGCCGTTTCATTTCGCAGTTGGCAAGCTGTTGTGCCATGTGTAAGATAGGCTGCGGTAGGGTTTCGCCTTTGGTCCAGCGAAATCTCGACCGAACGAGCACGTTCTGGGCGAACCAGAGGGTTTATTGACCGACCGCCAGGTAGCGGCGATGACCGGGCTCGAGCCTCCATCGCTGCTACTGCACAGAGCGGTCCGGCACATGGAGGAAGCGGCGATGGCATCAAAGCGAGCAGAGGCGTTCGGAGCAGAGGCGACTCTTGTCGGCCTCGAGTGCGATTCCAAGCCAGGCGACGTCAATTCCGTCAAGGCTCGCAATGTCATGCTGTCCGGGACCGTTCTCGTGGACTACGACATCACGGTCACGAGTTCGGACGGGTCGCCCGTCAAGGCGCTCGTTCGCGTCGTCTTTCCCGACGAAGTCCGTTCCATGCTCGAGGCATCGTCGTGGACGCGCGGACTCACGATCTTCGACGCGATCAGCCAGCTTGGCGCGACGTATCTCGAGCGGTACGGGGTGTCGGAAGCCCGGCTGGTGTCCGACGGGCCGACATCCGAGTCGCTCAGGCTGCCGACGTTTCAGGTGCCGCTCACATACGTTCGATCCACGCTTGCGTCCGTGTGCGCCCTGCCCGTCTAGCACGCGGCCGGCTTTGTGGCCGCGCTTGTTCGGGTCTGCGGCGCTGGGGTAAACTGCACGATTCGTGATTGATACGAATGGTGCACCCATGTCGCTTGTCAGCCCGTTAGTCGAACTTTTTGCCGCGCACGGCCGCGACGCTTCGAAATCCGAGGCGGCGACCGCCGTTGGCACGCGCGATGTCGGCGACGACGTTCTGGCGGCATCGACGGGTGTCGTGCTCGCGGACATCTCGGATTGGGGCCACTTCACCCTCGGAGGCCGTGACGGAGCAAAGTTCCTTCAGGGCCTCGTCACGAACGACGTGGTCGGCCTCGCGCCTGGCGCGGGATGCCGTGTCGCGTTTCTCAACGTGCACGGGCGATTCGAAGCGGTGGCGACGGTGTTCTCGTGCGACGGCGTGCTCGTTCTGCAGACGCCTCCCGCGGCAACGTTGTGGGTCGAGACGTTTCTTTCAAAGTACCGCCGCGCGGGCGACTTCCAATTCGAACGGATTGCGGATGCTGCTGCCGTCACATTGCAGGGTCCGCTCGCGGGTGCGGTGCTCGGCGAAGTGCTCGGGACGGAACCGGGCGCGGATTCCACGCTGTGGTGTGGCGTGACGACATTCGAAGGCGTGATGTTGCGCATCATGCGCTCGCCGAGGTCCCTCGCTGGCGGATACGACGTCGTCGGCCCCGCGGATGCGGTCCGTGACCTTGTGGAACGCGTGTGTGCCAAACAACCGGAACCCCCAGTCGTCATTGGAGACGGCGCGCTCGAAGTGCTTCGGATCGAGGCCGGCATTCCGGCGTATTTGAAGGACTTTGACGCCGACACGGTGCTGCAGGAGATCGACGAGTCCGACATCGTGAGCTTCAACAAGGGATGCTACCTTGGCCAGGAGATCGTCGCGCGGATTCATTTCCAGGGCCAGCCGAGCAAGTTGCTGCGCCGGCTGATCGTCCGGGGCGACTGCGTTCCGGTCGCGGGCGACGAGGTTCTCGCCGAGGACGGCGAGAAATCCGCCGGGCGCATCACGAGCGTGGCGGTCAGCCCGACGCGCGGCCTGATCGTGTTCGCAATGATCAAGCGCAGGTTCTATCAGCCCGGCACGTCGGTCCGTATCCGGCGCGACGATCGGGAATTCAAGGCAACGGTTGTCGAGCGTGTTGGCGCGCCTGCAACAGAGGATGCACCATGAGCGACTCACTCCCGACGCCTTCCCGCGTCGATCTCAGGACCGCGTACCGAATCATCACGACGCTCGTCGAGACGCTGACGGCTTCGAGCGACCTGATCGCCCGAATGGCGCAGATGCTCGGCGAGGAGGCCGCACGACCGCTTCAGCAGGATCCGGCATGGGCGCGATACCTCGAGGCCAAGCGGTCGCTCGAAGTTGTCCACGACGACATGCACCGTTTTGCCGAAGCCGCTTCGGCGCAGATCGAGCTCGAGAATGCGAGGCTCGAGGCAAGCCAGCGCAATGACGCGACCGACGCGGATGACTAGCCTGCCAGCGGAGCAGTACACAGAATTCAGGACAGGAATCGGATTTCGTCGAGAAGGAGAAACACAGTGAAACGAACGATCGGCATTGTGGGAATTTTCGCGGTTGTTGCCCTCGTAGCGACCACCGCGTTCGCTTATCAGGCCAAACCCGACCAGAAGGACACGATCAATGTGCCACCCGAGGAGGCAAAGGCCTACGAGCCGATCGAAAAGGCGCTCACGCCCGAGGAGGCCCTGACCGCGGCCAAGGCGTTCATTGCGAAGTATCCGAAGAGCGCCGCGCTTCCGCAGGTCGAGATTGCTGTCTTCAACAAGATCATCGACACGCCCAAGGACGACAAGCGTCTTGCGAACATCGAGGCGTTCAAGCAGACGTTCCCGGCGAGCGCGCTTGGCCTCGATCTCGACTACTCGATGATCTCGTACTGGCTCGAAAAGTCCGATTTCGCCAAGATCAACGGCATCATCGATGCCTATCTCGTAAAGCATCCGGACGACGTGCGCGCCAACTTCCTCGGACTGTCGGTTGCGATCGACGCGCTCAAGAAGCAGGACGGGAGCCTTGTGGCGTCGGGGAAGGCCCACGGCGCAAAGGCAATCGCAGTCTTTGAAGGAACCGCGCTGCCGAGCGGCTTCAAGGATGATGCCGAGTGGAAAGCCTGGAAGGCCACAAACGAGCCCGTTGCATATCAGTCGTACGGAATCATCGGACTGGTGACCGGTGACGACGCCATGGCCGGCGCCAACTTCCAGAAGGCGATCGCCGTCAATGCCGCCGACCCGTTCAACTACATGCTTCTGGCGAATGTGGAAGAGGGCAAGTACGACGCGCTTGCAAAGAAATTCAACGACGCGCCCGACAAGAAGGCACCCGACGCCGTCAAGATGATGGAAGCGGCGAACGCCCAGATGGACGAAGTGATCAGGCTGCTGGCCAAAGCGGTGGCGCTGGCCGACGGCAGCACGAATCCGCAGTACCAGGCGATCCTCGCCCAGGCCAAACCGGCGCTCGAGGCAAAGTACAAGCAGCGGCACAACAACCTGAACGGCCTCGACGCGATGATCAAAGCGGCCAAGGCTCCGAACAAGTGAGCGTGGCGAGCCAACGCCGGTTTGGAAGCGTGAGCCCGCGCGAGGTCAGCGAGCGGATGGCCGCAGGCGCGTCGCTTAGACTTCTCGACGTGCGCGAGCCGCTCGAGCACGAGATGGCGAGTGTCGAGGGAGCCGAGCTGATTCCGCTTGGCTCCCTCGCTGCGCGCCTCGAATCGCTCGACCGCGGCGATGACATCGTCGTCATGTGCCACCACGGGATTCGCAGCGCCGCGGCGTGCGACTTCCTCGTGCACAACGGATTCGAGCGCGTGAGCAACATGACCGGTGGAATCGACCGGTGGTCGACCGAGGTTGACTCGCGAATTCCCAGGTATTGAGACGGAACGAATGATCAGCACAGGCGATTTCAAGCGGGGTTGTCAGATTCTCGTCGACGGACAGCCGTTCACGGTCGTCGACTACTCGGTTCAGAGCCCGTCCGCGCGCGGCGCGGCCACGCTTGTTCGGACGAAGGTCCGCAACATCCTCACCGGCGCTGTGCTCGACAAGACGTTCAAGTCCGGTGACAAGTTCGACGAGCCGGACGTCGAGCAGCGCGAGGCGCAGTACCTGTACGAGGCCGCAGGCGAGTACAACTTTCTCGACCAGGAGTCGTTCGAACAGTTCGCACTCTCGGCGGAATCGCTCGGCGACCAGGTAGGGTTTCTCGTCGAGAACACGATCGTCAAGTCGCTCGTGTACAACGGGGATGTCGTGAGTGTCGAGCTTCCGCAGTTTGTGGAGTTCGACGTCGTCGAGGTCGAAAGCGCGGCTCGCGGTGACACGGCCGCCGGCAAGGTCATGAAGGACGCAAAGATCTCGACGGGCGCAACGGTTCGCGTACCGCTCTACCTCGATAACGGTGAGCGGATCCTTGTCGACACGACGACTGGCGAGTTCGTCAAGCGCGTCCGCTGACGGCGTCGGTCGTCACCACTGCGCGGCCACGAGCACCGCGAACCCCACGACTGCTGACACGACGATGGCGACGAGTACCGCCTCGTCGGGTCGCAGCATGGCACGCGGATTCGTGCCGACGAGTTCGCGGAGCCTTCCCGCGATCGAGGTCTCGACGCGACCCGGGTCGGGCGAGTCTGGCGTCGCGGGTTGAGCGATCGTTCCGAGGATCCGGTCGATCTCTTCGCATGGATCTCGGTACCGAATCGGCCGGCGCTGCGCGGCCGACCAGACCTCGAGCACCGCCCCGTCGGCAAGCCGGATCGAATCGCGGACCGTCTGACCGTTGACGAGGATGGCAATGCCGGGGATCGTGTGAAGCCGCGTCTCGTGACTGCGGTTCCGCCGGACGATGCCGATGGTCGGGAACTCTGCTTCCGGGAGTCGGATGGAGCACCACCTTGCCGTCCCGATCAGTGCGGGGGCTCCGGCTGTGATCGGACATGGCGCCTGCGTGTCGGATTCGAACCACGCCGCATCGACGTCGGACTGCGCCGCTGAGTGCGGCGGGTCGTCGTCGATCAGCAGCGTGACGTGCCACTCGTCGAGCGAGATTCCATCGCCGTCGCCGATTCGCCGGACGACCCCGTCGGCGAACCGGATTCGCCACACGCGACCGTCGAAGAACAGGTCCGCCGACGTGCTGCACCCGGCGAGCCGGACCTGGTCGCGCACGCCGCCACCGATCCGGACTACCTCGCCGCGGCGTCCCGGCCGGCACACGACTGCGGCGCCGCCGGTTCCAAAGTTCCTGAGCGCAACGATCGAGAGCATGTTATGACCCCCACACTCGCCGAAGCCATTCCAGGTCCGAGGTCCAGAGCCCGCTCCATATCTCGGCACGCTCGGGCAGTCCGATGGCCATCACGGCGACAACGGCCAGGAGCTTTACCGGCAGCCCCAGAAAGAAGACGTTCGCCTGCGGCGATGCGCGATTGACCAGCCCGAGCGACACGTCGACGATCAGGCTCGTCGCCATTGCTGGGGCCGCAAGACCCGCGGCCGCTGTGACAATCGACGCTGCGATGTGCGCAATCAATTCGATGGCGTCCGCACGATGGAGTGTGGTCAATGTGTCCGCGTCGATGGGCAGCGCGGAAAACGAAGCGAAGAGCGCTCGCATGAACGGCCGGTAAAGACCGGTCACCCAGAAGACGGCCACGCATGCGAGTGCGTCGAGCTGCGCAAGCGGGCTCGAATACGTCTCCAGTTGCGGCACGTAATACTGCGCCGCGTTCGCACCGCGCGATTCGTCGACGAGCCGCGCGGCGGATTCGATTGCACCGACGACGACGACACCCGACACGCCAATCGAGACCCCGATCGCGCACTGAATGACGATAGTCGCAAGCGGCTGATGGATCGATGTCGTGCCGCCGAGCGAGGCATACATAGCGCTTGCGATCGCCGCGGCGACGACCGGCACCAGGCTTCGGGGCACCGAGCGGCCGCCAAAGACCGGATGGAGCGCGACGATCGGCGCCACACGCGCAAAGATGGCGAGCCACGTGGTCACGGTCGTCCGTCACCAGCCGCCGACGGCCGGCACCTGCTCGAACATCAGGGTCGCGAAGCGGACGAGTTGCGACAGCATCCATGGACCGGCGATCACGAGCGCGAAACACACGGCGAGGAGCTTTGCGAGATTGCCGAGCGTCTGTTCCTGGATCTGCGTTGCAGTCTGCAGCACGCTCACGGCGAGCCCCACCGCGAGCGCGGCGAGTGTGACGGGCGCCGAAATCGCAAGTATTGCGACGAGTGCCTGCTGGCACAGTGTAAGGATCGAATGTTCCACGGTCAGTTGTAGCTGAGCGCGAGGCCCTTCAGGAGAAGCGGCCATCCGTCGATGAGCACGAAGAGCATCAGTTTGAACGGCAGGGCGACCGTGCCCGGCGAGACCATCACCATGCCCATCGACATCAGGATGTTCGCAACGACCATGTCCACGACGAGGAAGGGAAGGTAGATGACGAATCCCGTCACGAATGCCTGTCGCAACTCGGTCGTCACGAAGGCGGGAATCAGCACGGTGCCCGAGCCTGCGTCGGCATGCGGCGACCCATGCGCGGTGGAGAGTTCGACAAAGAGCGCGATCTCTTCATCGCGCGTGTTGCGCTTGAGAAACGCCATGAGCGGCTCTGCCGCGCGCCCTGCTGCGTCGAGCACGCCGCCGATCGTCGCGGTATCGACGGAGCCAACGCGGCGCATGGATTCAGAGGCAACGGGCCCCATGACGAATATCGTGAGCGCCAGAGCGATGCCTGCGAGCACGGGGTCCGACGGGACCTGCGGCGTTCCAAGCGCGTTTCGGAGCAGCGACAGCACGATCGAGATCTTTGCGAACGACGTGACGGCCATCAAGAGAAAGGGGAGCAGCGCGAGACCCGCGAGCAACGCCAGCGTGCCGTACGGCGGCGGGCCGATCCCGGTTACGGGTGGCGCGATGTCGGCACGTGGCTGCGACGCGGCGACGGATTGACTGGAAGTGCTCGACGGGAACGAAGTGGCCGCCGGTACGTTCTCTCCGGATGTCTCGCCGACACGCTGCGTCGACGATTCGTGCTGCTGACCGGCAATCGTCGCGCACGGCGCAAGCAGGAGCGCACCGAGAATGAGCGCCGACATCACCGTGCGTGACGTCGATCTGGCGGTCGTGAATTCAGGCTCCGTGGAGGGCCCGGGTGTGGCCGGCAGCTCCCGAATGACGACGATGGACGCGCCCGTGACTCCAACGAGCAATCGCTGACCGTCGCACGCGACGACATGGATCGCCGCGCCGGGTCCGAGCGCGCACGTGCTGATTCGCTCGACCACGGTGGATGGAGGCGATCCTGGTCGCCCTGCACGGGAACGCACGACGAGCATCGTTCCGGCGACCGAGGCAACGGCGGCGACGAGAACGGGCTTTGAACCGCCGGCCGCAGCAACAGCCAGCAGTGCAACGAGAACGATCGCACCCTCGATCGGGGCGAGGCGGAGCCGGCCCGACACGATCGGTGCCAGTCCGGAGTTTGGGGCAGGCATGCGATTCATCGCCGTCCTCCGAGCGACGTGATCCGCACACCCAGCGCGCCTTCGACGGACACGATTTCGCCGCGAGCAAAGATCGAGCCGTCGATCATCAGCGCGACGTCGGTCGCGAGGGGCGTGCCAAACTCGATCACGCTTCCGTCGCGAACGTTGAGCAACTCGGCCAACGTGATGCGACGCTGTGCAAGCTCGACCGAGACGGTAACCCGAACGTCGTCCATCACGGATGCGAACGGATCGCTCGGATCGACAGTTGTGGCCGTTGTTTCGGCGTTCATCGCTTCGGTTCCTCCTATGGTCACTGATCCCGCGACGAGCACCTGCAGTCCGCCGTCGTCCCAGACGAGGTGCACGGGCGCCGCGACGCCGGTGTCGCAAACGACGACGACGCCTTCGATCTCGCGTACAACGTCGTTTCGCCATGGCGCGTGTCGACACACGAAATGATCGCCAACCTCGATCGACGCCAGTTCACGCGCCGTGATGCGGCCGATCGGGATGCGTGCGGATACGGTGGTTGCGATCGCGCGAAGCACGGGGTTCCGCCGGCGCGCGTCGCGCGTGTGGGGCGACAGCGCGGCTGCCATCGCCTTCACTCCAGTGACGGTCGTTGCCAACTGGACGACGCCTGAGTATCCACCGACACGTACCGTCGCGACACACGCGATCGGCGACTCGACAGCGGCGTCGTCTGCAGGCGCGAATGTGACCGCGCCGTGAAAGACATGCACCGACACGGCATTGGCGATGCGGTGGACGGTCCAACTGACAACTGCGTGTTCGACATCGCCCAGCAGGGTCGCGTCAAATGCGCGACCGCCGTCGCCATCGAGCGCGACGTCGACGAGGGCGCGGCACGTCGGCCTGTCGATCGCGAGCACAAGCGGCGCCCCGGACGGCTCGACGACAAACGCGAACTCGGGCCAGCCGGGAATCCTCTCGGAAAGATGACGCACCGAGCGCACAGCCACGGGTCCGCGTGCGGACCGCGGCGACAACCGCACGACGAACATTCCATCGGGCGTCGAAACGACGTCGCCGTGATCGAGACTTGTCGGGACAAGCCGGGGAATGGGCCAGCCGTTTCGGCGGACCTGCCCGTCACCAATGCGGACGAGCCGTGGGCCTGTGCGCCCCCGGCGGATCTCGACGCCGTGACGTGACGGATCGAGCGCGTCGTCGGCAAACGTCGTCTCGTCCGGGGCCATCTCGAGCTGACGGTCTGCAAGGTCGAGTGTGACGAGCGGACGCCCCACGGACGGCCGCAACGGGCCGATCGCCTCGCATGCCGCCCGCGCGACTTCGCTCGCAAGTCCCGGTGGAAATTGCAGTTCCGCCACGGCGCGAAGAAAGCGGGCTTCGTCAGGGCCGATGACACGCACCGACAGGCGTGTCGTCTCGTCTCGCACGTTGAGCCCTGTGTCGTGCGCTCGTTCAAGGGCGGTCATCGGCGGTGCTCCTGACGTTCGCGTGGAACGAGCTTTCGAGCTACGACGGTACGAATGCGAAGGACGCGACCTCCGGCGGTGTTCAGACGCGCCAGCATCCCGGGGATCGAGCCGGCCAGCGCGGCGACCCATCGCTGGGAGGATTCGAGCGTGACGCACAGCCCCTCGGCGGACCGCTCGACCCGAATCGCGACGACGGAACCGTCCGATGTCGGGAGTCGCAGACTGGGATCCGTCGCGGCCTGCTCCAGGTTCCCGAGCGCGAAGGCTCGCAGCACGCGTTCGACGCGCGCTGCCGGATCGCTCGTCGTGTCGGTTGCGGGACCGTGCGGGCCGCTGAATGGACTCGAGGCTCGCAAGCACCCGGGTTCGGGCGCGCGCATCGGCCGCATTGAACTCTTCGATCGGCGTCGTCGCCCGGCGCGGAGGCGCGTGGACAACACATCCGCAAACGCGCCGTCGCAGCCGGCGTTCGGATCGCCGAGTTCCGCGCTCCTCGAAGCCGCAACCTGATCCGGTCGTCCGTCGGACTCAATCGTCATCTGCGATCCTCCGTGCGCACCACGCATCGAGTGCGTCGGCGTTTGCACGACGCGCCTCGCGACGTTGCCGTTCCGCACTCATCCGTGACATCGCAGCGTCCCTGAGCGCTTCTTGAAGCCGGGCATCGCGCGAGGCACGTCCAAGCTCCTGCCGAAGTTCGGCGACGCGCACATGCGCGAGCGCGGCGAGATCGGACGCCCGGGCGAGATCATCCTCCACGCGCGCGGCTCGTCCGGTCTCTAGCCTCACGTGAGCGTCGCTGCGACGCCGCGCGTCAACGGTCCGGTATGCGCCCGTGTCGGCATCCATCGTGGCAGCGTCTCGGGCGCGCGGGCGAGCTTCCGCGCCGAGCCGCGCCGCGCGATCGGCGTGCGATCGCGCGACTGCCGCCGCCGCCGCAAACGAGCACGCTGCGCGCCGGTGTCCGATCTCGGCGAGACGAACCAGGACGTCGAGCCTGTAGCCGACGCGCGTCATCCGACCTCCGCGTCATCGTCGGCTGTCCCGAACGGATCGTCGAGCGGATCGATCTCGCCGTCGTCGAGAGTGTCGGGCATCGCGAGCTCAACGAGCTTCCTCGCGCGTTACGGCAAAGCATTGCGCTCGTTCGGACGCTGCTGAAGAAATGCTTCAATCCGGTCGATCTTCGCGACCGCGTCGTCGATTCGTTGATCTGTGCCGGTTTCGTACGCTCCCAGGATCAACAGGTCCCGCTCGCGCTCGTACGTTGCCAGCAACCCGCGAACGGCCCGCGCGGCGTCCCCGTGGAGATCGTCGACAACGCGCGCCATCGTCCTGCTCGCACTTCGGCCAATGTCTATTGCGGGAAAGACATCGCGCGCCGCGCGCTCGGCAGAGAGCACGATGTGCCCGTCGAGAATCGAGCGCGTCTCGTCCGCAACGGGCTCGCCGTGATCGTCGCCCTCCACGAGCACGGTATAGAACGCGGTGATCGCACCGCATCCGTCATTCCCGGTTCGCTCGAGCAGCCGCGGCAGTTCGGCAAAGACCGACGGCGGATAGCCTGCGCGGGCGGGGGGCTCACCGGCCGCGAGGCCTACCTCGCGAAGGGCGCGCGCAAAACGCGTGATCGAATCGAGCAGAAACAGCACGCGAAGCCCCTGCGCCCTGAACTGCTCGGCAATCGACGTCGCGACGTACGCGGCCTTCAAACGAACGATCGGGGGCTGATCGCTCGTCGCCACGATGGTGACCGATCGCGAGCGCGCGTCCTCGCCGAGATCCGATTCGAGGAATTCGCGAACCTCGCGTCCGCGCTCGCCGACCAGGCCGATCACGACGACGTCCGAGGGGGCGTTCCGCGCGATCATTCCGAGCAGGGTGCTCTTGCCGACTCCCGCCCCGGCGAAGATTCCCATGCGCTGGCCGACGCCAACCGTCAGCAGACCGTCGATCGCCCGAACACCCGTGTGGAATGGCTCGCATACGGGCTGCCGCTCGAGCGGATTTGGCGCCGCGCGATGGACCGGCCACCGATCGCCGGCATCGGCGAGAGGTCTGCCGTCGGCGGGCCTGCCAAGGCCGTCGAGCACGCGTCCGATCAGCGATCCGGCGGCGGGAACCGACAGTGTCCGGCCGAGCCGGCGGACGAGGCTATTCGACCCGATTCCCCGCAGATCGCCGAGCGGCATGAGCAGCGCTTCAGTTGAGCGAAAGCCGACGACCTCCGCAACCAGGGCCTCGCTGGAACCGTGCGAGTGGACCTCGCACAGCTCGCCGATCGACGCATCGGGCACGGCTGCGCGCAGAACCAGACCGACGGCGCTCCGCACGGAGCCGCGAACGTCGACGTGATGCGGCGCGCCAAGGCGGTCGAGCAATCGCTGGGCGTTGAACTCGCTCATTGCCGGCCCCCGCTGGAGGGTCGTTCGAGCAGGCGCTGCTCGAACGCGGCAAGCTGGACATCCAGCCGTCCATCGACGCGAACGCCAGCGCATTCGGCGACGCATTCGCCGGACGAGAGTGTCGGATCGATTTCGATCGTGACGGGTCCGGCCTGCGCGAGTCGCTCGCGGATCGGGTCGATCCGATCCACGTCGTCGCGCGACACACGCACGGTGAGCACGCCGTCACGCTTGAGCGGGACACACACGCGCTCGGCAATGGCATCGACGAGACCGCGATCCACCGCGACTGCAGTCCCGACAATCTGTCGCGCGATCTCGAGCGCCAGCGTTACACAATCTCGCTCGAGGTTTCCCAGAAGGCGGGCGCGACTCTCCGCCAGTTCGAGGGCGGCACGCGCGGGCGTTCACCGTCGACGTGGCCTTCGACGCGCGCGGCGTCGCGCAGTGCCTCCGCCTCGGCACGCGCCCGTTCGATGTGCCGGCTGGCGGTTTCGGCCGCGGTCTGCAGCGTCGCGCTCGCCTCCGCGCGCGCACGTGCCCGCTGAGCGGAGACGAAGGCGCGCGAGGCCGCGGCGCGCCCGACGTCTGGCGGGTCCGACGATCGGCGGACGACCTCGATGCGCATCGGGATGGTCACGGGTTGCTCGCCTCGACGAGACGGCGAACCGCGTCGTGCCACTCGGGCGGTGTCGGCGCTGTCGACAGAACCGGCGGCCCGATCCGGCGCTGCAATGCCGCCCCGACATCGGGCTCCATCGCGGCTGTCAGTGACCGGATGAGGGCGCCGCCTATCGTTGCGAGCGCGTCGCCGTGCGCTTGGGAGCCAAGCTCGGTCACAAGCTCGAGCGTCCACCGTGCAAGACCGTCATCGGGAGGTGGTACGAACTGCGCAAGCCGGCCGAGCTCTGCGCGTTCCTCGCCGAGTAGCTCGAGAAACCTGAGTGCGCGCGCTCGCTCGAGGTCTCTGAGCAGCACGGCGCACGCGAGACATCCGGCGTCGCGAGCCAGACTGTCGACCTCTGCCGGCGGGGCGCTCGCGAGAGTGCGCCAGCAGCGGGCGTCGCGAGCATCCGCGGGACGCGACGATCGTCGAAGACGCGGCACGCCGAGCGTCAGCGCGTTTCGTACAAAGCGATCGACCATCGAGGTGTCCGGGCAACCGTGCGCGGGCTGCCTGTCGCGTTGACCTCCCGTGCGGCGCGCATCGAGCAGCTCCACGACAACGCGATGGTGTGCCAGCGAATGCACGGCGGGCCTGAGCGCCTCTCGCATCGCAGCAACGTTCGCTGTGCAGCGCGCACGATCGAGCTCGGCATCGGCGAGCGCCTCGATGCGGCGGAGCGCGGTCGCCCGAACGCCGTCCGTGGTTGCCTGTGACGCCAGCTCGAGGAGCGCCGACACGCTGTCACGCTGATCGATCATCGCCCGTGGCCTCCAGGATTCGCACGCGGCCGCGCTCGCGCCGCAGGTAGAAGAGCGTGACGAGCTCCATGGCTCCGAGGCACGTCACGCATCCCAGGAATCCCAGCTCGACCATGTGATCGCGCTGGTAGCGAACGATCGGCGCCGCGGTGTCCGGCCGGACGATCGGCTTCAGCAGCACGGTGACGTGATCGGCGCTCAGCGCCGACCCGACACATTGCACGACCAGCGCTCGGATCTCGTCCGTCGATATAGGAGGCGTCGTGCCCGTATGCGACACCACGACCGATGCAGACGCCGCCTCGGCTTCGGGGCCCGCAAGCGCGCGACGTTCGGGGATGCTCACGAGAGCCTCGGCGTCGACGACGCCGTCGACGCTCTCGATCATCGCTTCGATCTCACCTGAAAGCCCCTTGATGAACCGCGCGCGCTCCTCGGTCGCCGTCGGAATCAGTGCCGATGTTTCCGTCGAGAATCCAGGAGCCGTCCGATGCGGAAGGTTGTGTTCTTCGAGGACACGCAACGCGGTTCGATAATCGGCCTCGTCGCCGCGCAGGGTGAGCCGGCGGCCTGCATCTCCGCCGCTGTCGTCCCGCTCGACCGTCACGTCGAGTCCCGCCGACCGCAGCACGACCGAACATCGCTCGGCCTCGGAGGGGGTCAGCTCGCTGAGCAACGCGCGGCCGCCGCACGCCACGAGGCCGCATTGCGCGAGCGCGATGAGCAACGTCGCGAGTTTCGGTACCGGTGTGAGCATCACACCCTCGTCTGGAGCACCGTCTTCACGGCCCCGACCGCGTGGTCGAGCAGTTTGGACGCAAGCTCGATACGCTCCGCGTCCCGGTAGACGCGCGCCTGGAGCTCGATGGCTTCCGCCATCGGCGATGTCGGGCCGGAGGCGCGGGCGGCCGACGCGACGGGCGATTCGAGCGCGCGCGTCGCACGCTCGAGCGTCGCGGCAAACGACGTGTGCGGTGGCGTGTTTTGGGCCAAGCGCTCGGCCCCGGCGAGCCCGTTCGCGCGCTGACCAACGTGCGACGTCGGTGCCTGAGTGCGTGAGATCGGGCCGCTCATTTGCCGCTCACCGTGTGACGCTGAGCCTCGGCCATGCTTTCGCGGAGGCGCGCAAGCGCCCGTCCGTGCACTCGCGACAGCCACGACTTCGAGAATCGCGTTCGCTTGCACAGCTTCTGGACAGGTTGATCGTTGAAATACCGCTGCCGGATGATCGCCCGCTCGAGGGGCGTCAACGTCTTGAGCGCTCGTGCGAGCTGCGCCTGCAACTCGCCGAGCAGGAGTTCGTGCTCCTGATGCGCCGCCGACGGCGTTGCGCCGGGCATCGCGCGCGGTCCGAAGTAGATCGGTTCGGTCGCGTATGCGCCGTCCGCCACCTGGACGCTCCCGGGGCCGAGGAGCTCGTCGTCGGGCAACGGCAGCCGTGACGTGACGCTTTGCTCGCGGCGAAGGCCGTCGTACATCGCGCCGACGATTCGCCGGTGCGCAAACGTTCGGAACGCAACGCCGCGATCGGGATCAAACCGGGTTGCGGCTTCCATGAGCCCCCAATGGCCCCAGCCAATCAGGTCGTCCAACTCGACGTGTATCGGCACCGTCTCGGCAATCACGCGCGCGAGCTTGAGCACGTACGGCCTGTACTTGGTCACGAGGAGGTCGCGGTGGGCAGCCTCCTTCGTCTTTCGTGTCCGGTTCGTGCGCGTGCGTGAAGACTCGAGCTTCTCGAGAACAGCGCTCATATCGGTCTCCTTCCGGTCTGCAAGAGTTGCCGTGGGGGTACGCGGCAACGGTGTTTCAAGAAGCGTGCCGCACGTTGAAATCTCGTGAACTCAGTGCTTTTTAGGAGAATCGCGTGGCTCGGCTCAAAGAAACTTGTGTGAGTCGTGTGAAAGAACCGGTGAAAAGTTTGTGCGCGGTTGACGGATGTCGTCCGGGTGCACTACACGGTCGATATGCGCGCAATGCGAATGGATGGTCCCGGGGCGCGTCTTGTCGAGTGCACGGTCACCATTCCCGAGCCGGGTCCCGACCAGGCGCTCTTGCGAGTTCACGCGTGCGGAATCTGCCGGACCGATCTCCACATTCTCGACGGAGAGCTCACACATCCGAAGCTTCCGCTCATTCCGGGCCACCAGATCGTCGGCACGATCGTCTCGACCGGAACCCGTGTCGACACGGTCGGCGAGGGCCAGCGTGTCGGCATTCCGTGGCTTGGCTGGACGTGCGGAGCGTGCAGGTACTGCCGGTCCGGCCGCGAGAATCTGTGCGATCAGGCGCGCTTCACCGGCTACGACATCGATGGCGGCTATGCGGAGTATGCGGTGGCCGATGCACGCTTCTGCTTTCCGATACCCGACGCATTTGGCGATCTCGCCGCTGCGCCGCTGCTCTGCGCAGGCCTGATCGGGTACCGGGCCCTGACCATTGCAGGCGAAGGCGAACGGATCGGCTTCTTTGGGTTTGGCGCGGCGGCCCACATCCTCGTTCAGGTGGCGAGTCATCAGGGCCGGCGCGTATTTGCGTTTACACGACCCGGGGACCGGGCCGGTCAGGAATTCGCGTTATCGCTTGGCGCACAATGGGCAGGCGACACGTCGACGACTCCGCCCGAGGAACTCGACGCGGCGATCATCTTTGCGCCGGCCGGCGAGCTGGTCCCGGCTGCGCTGCGGATGACGGCGAAGGGCGGGACGGTCGTCTGCGCCGGGATTCACATGAGTGACATCCCGTCGTTTCCATACGAGATATTGTGGGGAGAACGGACGGTGCGGTCGGTGGCGAACCTGACGCGCAAGGACGGCGAGGAGTTCTTGCAACTGGCGCCGCGCGTACCGGTTCGGACCGAAGTCACGGTCTACGATCTTCTCCAGGCAAACGAGGCGCTCGCAGCGCTGCGAACGGGCACATTGAAAGGCGCCGGCGTGCTCGCGATGCGTTGATGCTGGACGCGTCGCAACGAATATCTCGGCCGTACTCGTTGTTTTGCAACATTTTACGTCGAATCGGCGCACTCGGGAGCAAATGTGTGTTAGAGACTGGAGGGCGATTCGTTCTATACTCCCGGAACTGTTTATGAGAATCCGTTTCGCATCGATCGGTCAGGCGGCGTCGGCGCTCCTCGTGTGCGTGCTTGCAGCCGTCTCGGCTCATGGCGAAACGGCGTCGTTTGCACGAGGCGCATCCCACGCCGGGCTCGACGGTCGGTCGTCGAAATCCCTCTCGACCCGCCCGGACCTCACGGACCTGGCAGTTCGCGTAAAGGTCTTCAAGGTGTTTGGCGACGACGATACGGGTGGTGACGGCAGTTCGAAGGCGGCCAACCGGGCGCGATCCCGAAGCCGGTCAGCCCAGAAGCGTCCGCGCAATACGCGCAAGGCAGTGCCCGTGCCCCAGACGGTCGATCAGCCAGCGGGAATCCTCCTGCTGCTGGACCCGTCATTGTGCGATCAGATCAAAATGTGAGCTCAAAGAAACCGGCGACCCTGTCAAAATATCTTGACGGTATGGGCGAGCCGGTCTGGGCGACACTCGGCAGGGCGTTCGTGATCTCGGGATCCAACTTGCCGGCTCTCGCGAGCGAGCCGATAACCTCGAGCGCCTCGGTCGACGTGGCAGCGAGCGGGCGGTACGGGCGCGATTCGCAGAGCGCCTCGAAGTAGTCCGCGACGCCGACGACACGTGCGACGAGCGGGATTTCGTCACGCGCCAGACCGAACGGGTATCCCGAACCGTCAAACAACTCGTGGTGATAGTGCACCGCATCCGACACGTGGCCGATTCCGAGGTCCGCGACCATTCCGGCGCCAAGCGCAGGGTGCAGGTTCAGATGGTCCCGCTCGGCCGCGTTGAGCGGTCCCGGCTTGAACAGTGTTGCAGGAGCAAGCGCAGTCTTCCCAACATCATGCAGCAGGCCGCCGAGATAGGTCAGCCGGCGCTCCTCGATCGAAAGGCCCAGTTCCAGCGCGAGTCGGCGCGCCGTCGACGCGACGGCAAGCGAGTGCTTCCACAACGAGTAGGACTCGTTGCCACACTCGCGAATTGAACTTACAAGGCCCCCGATCATCAACCGGTTCGATTCCCGTGCAAATGCGAGCAACCCCGATACGGACACGAGCGGTTCCACGTCCATGCCAATCTCCTTCCGCGCACTATCGTACGGGGACGGTATCAAGTTGTGTGCCGGTGTGAGATGTGAGGGGGGTGGGCAGGGCCATCGCCGCCGATTGGCCCGCTTCTCACGGCGGAGTATGATGCCAAAGCTATCCGGTTTCAACACTAAAATTCTGATACCAAAGAGGCTCCTACATTCATGTGTGGACGATTCACGCTTCATCAGAGCGCCAAGGACGTGGCCGCACGGTTTGGAGTGGACGTTCCGGACGACCTGCAGCCGCGGTTCAACATCGCTCCGATGCAACAGGTTGCGGCGATTGTCCAGGAGGACGAGCCCCGTTTCCAGCGGTTGAAGTGGGGGCTGGTGCCGTTCTGGGCAAAAGAGGCGTCGATAGGGAACAGAATGATCAACGCCCGTGCCGAGACGCTCGCCGAGAAACCCGCATACCGGAGGGCTATCGCCAAGCGGCGGTGTCTGATTCCGGCCGACGGATTCTATGAGTGGCAGCGCGACGGAAATGTCCGGACGCCGATGCACATCGTTCGGCGCGATCGCGGGCTCTTTGCGTTTGCGGGTATCTGGGAGACGTGGCGAGCACCGGACGAGTCAGAGCTCCGCACGTGCTCCATCATCACGGTCGAGCCAAACGCGCTGCTGTCCACGATTCACAACCGGATGCCCGCGATTCTCCAGGCAAGTGTCGAGCGGACGTGGCTCGCGCCCGACACCAAGGTCGCCGACGCGTTGTCGCTGCTCGTTCCGTACGCGGACGATGATTTCGAAGCGCACGCGGTGTCGCGCCGCGTCAACTCGCCGATGACCGACGACGCGCTCTGCATAGAACCAGTCGAGGCGAACGGGTGAAGGAGACGGGGCCCTGCGGACGCCGGCCGACGATCGGTGTGATGGGCGCCGGATCGTGCGCGCCCGACGTATCGGACCTGGCGTACGACGTGGGCCGCCTCGTCGCGCAGTCCGGAGCGATTCTCCTGTGCGGAGGCCTTGGCGGTGTGATGGAAGCCGCGGCCCGCGGCGCACGCGACAGCGGCGGGCTTGTCGTCGGAGTCCTTCCGGGCCGCGACGCCCGCGAGACGCCCCCCAATCCATACGTCGACGTCGCGATCTTTACGGGAATGTCGGACGGCCGCAACTGGATCAATGCGTGCTCGAGCGATGCCGTCATCGCGATCGCGGGTGGATACGGCACGCTCTCGGAGATTGCGCTCGCAATGAAGATCGGCCGGCCCGTTGTCGTCGTGGGCTCGTGGGAGCTGTCGGCATCGGGCGTCGGCGAGCAGCCAATGATCGCCACGACGGCAGCCGAAGCCGTCGCTACGGCGCTCCGGGGAATCCGGACATGAGCGGTCTCCTTGGTCGCACGCGAGGCCTGCCGCGCAATGTCTACGCGATCGGCTTTGTCAGCCTCCTGAATGACGCGTCGAGCGAGATCATCTATCCGCTCCTGCCAATCTTTCTGTCGCTGTCGCTGGGCGCTTCGCCCGCGATCATCGGTGTCATCGAAGGCCTCTCCGAATCGACGTCCAGCATTCTGAAGCTCTTCGCCGGATACCTGAGCGACCGCTTCGGCCAGCGCAAGCCGCTGGTTGTCTTCGGTTACGGCGCAGCGGCTGTCGCGCGGACGGCGCTCGCGCTCGCCACCAGCTGGCCGCTCGCGCTGGCGGCGCGCATGGCAGACCGCATCGGGAAGGGGATTCGCGGCGCGCCGCGGGACGCGTTGATCGCCGACAGCTCGGAGGTGGAGCAGCGAGGCCTCGCCTTCGGATTCCATCGCGCAATGGACCACAGCGGCGCGGTCATCGGGCCGTTGCTGGCGTTCGTGCTGTTGTACGTCTTCGCGGCAAGCGCCGACGCGCCGACCACGCTCGAGCTGCGTCACGTGTTTCTCGTCGCGGCGATTCCGGGATTTCTTTCGGTCGTGATCGCCGTCGCGTTTGTTCGGGAAGCCGTTCGCCAGCCGAGGACCGACGGATCGGCGGCGCAGCGCCCACGCGTCTCGCTGCGCGGCTTCAGCGGCAACTTTCTCGTGTTCATGGGTACGCTGGCCCTCTTCACGCTGTCGAATTCGTCCGACGCGTTCCTTCTGCTTCGCGCGACGACAGCTGGTGTTTCGACGTCGACGCTGCCGCTGCTGTGGGCGATCCTGCACGTGTCAAAGGTCGTCACGTCGATCGTCGGCGGCGACCTGTCGGATCGGCTCGGACGAAAACGGCTGATCATCGCAGGTTGGCTCGTGTACGCAGCCGTGTATGCGGGATTCGCGTTTGCGACGACCCGATGGGAGGTCTGGTCGTTGTTCATCGTCTACGGCGCGTACTTTGGCCTTGCCGAGGGCGCCGAAAAGGCGCTCGTCGCCGATCTCGTCAGGGAGGATCAGCGCGGCACCGCGTTTGGTGTATACAACCTCGCACTCGGCATCACCGTATTTCCCGCATCGCTCCTGATGGGTGTTCTATGGACCTACGGCGGACCGCAGCTGGCTTTTCTGTCGTGCGCAGGACTGGGTCTGGTCGCATCGCTGCTGTTCGGGCTCTTCGTCCGCAGGCCCGCGGAGGACGCCAATGCCATCGCCGCCTGACAACACCACGTCCGACCGCGGGTGGCTGAAGCTCGTCGCGCTTGCCGTGTGCGTCGTCGGCTTCGCCGTGCTGATTCGCTGGTCGGGCGTGCTCGACAGGCTGACGGTTGCCGACATCTACCAGGCACGCGACAGCGCCGGCGCCCTCGCCCCGGTCGCCTTCATCGTCATCTACGTCGTCGGGACACTGTTTGCGTTTCCGGGACTGCTGCTGACGCTTGCCGGTGGCCTGCTGTTCGGCACGTTTCTCGGCGGCGCGCTCGTCGTCGTCGGCGCCTCGATCGGAGCGGTCGGTGCGTTTCTGATCAGCCGATACGCCGGCCGCTCGACGGTCGAGCGATTCATGGCTGGCGGCGCGGTCGAACGGTTCGACAGGACCGTGGCAGGATCGGGATTCAGCGCCGTCCTCTTCACGCGACTCGTCCCGGTGTTCCCGTTCAATGTCGTGAACTTCGCATGGGGGCTGTCGGGTGTCGCACTGAGGGACTACACGCTCGCAACGATGATCGGGATCGTTCCGGCAGTGTTCGTGTATGCAAACATCGCAGCCGCGATTGGACGGACGCTTGCGGACGTCAACGCGCCGCTGACGTCAATTGATGTTCGATCGTTTGTGAACCGGGACGTGATCGCCGCCTTCGCGCTTCTCGGCGTCCTCGCGATCCTGCCGCCCGTGTTCAAGCTTGTTCAGTCGCGTCGTTCACGTCGTGTCCCCGACGCGCCGCCGGAGTGACGCGATGCGCACGGTGACGGTGGTCGTTCCGGTGCTCGACGAGCTCCGCGTGCTTCCCGAGACCATTGCGCGACTTCGCGCGCTGGCGCCTCCGCCCGACGGCGTCGTGTTCTGCGACGGCGGCAGCACGGACGGATCGCGCGAGTTGCTCGAGAAACACGTCGATGGCGCATCGATGTTTATGGTCCAGGCGCCACGCGGACGCGGTTTGCAGATGAATGCCGGCGCGGCGCTGGCGGCAACGGACATCGTGCTGTTCCTTCACGCCGACGCGTGGCTGCCTCGTGACGCGATCGCACGCGTTGCGGCCGCGCTCGACGACGACCGTGTCGCGGGCGGGGCGTTCACGATCGCGTTCGCCCGCGAATCCCGGTCGCCGCGTTCGATGCCGTTGATTGCGGCCGGAATCAACGCCCGCACGCGCGCGACCCGGACGGCAACCGGCGATCAGGCGATCTTCGCAACGCGCAAGGCTTTCGATCGTCTCGAGGGATTCAAGCCGTGGCCGCTCTTCGAAGACGTGGATTTCGTCACGCGGCTCAAGCGGGTTGGGCGCTTTGTCGTGCTGTCGGGTCCGGTGGTTCTGTCCGATCGCAGATACGCGCAGATGGGACCGTGGAGGACGACGTTGCGCATGTGGTGGCTGCGGGTCCGTTACTGGCTCGGCCACTCGCCGGACGACCTCAAGCGGGCATTCGTCGACGTGCGCCGTTCGCACGAGGAATAGACGCGCGCAATTTGGTCATCTACAGTCCACTGGATCCCGGACATCGCACCGCGGATTCCATGACAGACACCGATGCGGAGTAGCCGATGACCTCACACGACGACATGGATCGCATTCCGCTGACATTCGACCGGATACCGGCAGACGAACAGGCTCGCAGGGCACGCGCGTTTCGCGATCTGCTCGCGTCGCGCCGCACCGTTCGCGACTTTTCAAGCGAACCCGTTCCTCGAGAGCTCATATCCACGCTGATCGCAACCGGCGCGACGGCGCCGTCGGGAGCGAACCAGCAGCCGTGGCGGTTTGTGGCCGTGTCGAATCCTGTCATCAAGCGCGAGATTCGCCTCGCCGCCGAAGAGGAGGAGCGCGAGAACTACACGCGTCGCTTTCCGGACGCGTGGAAGCGGCACCTCGAGCCGCTCGGCACCGACTGGCACAAGGAGTTCCTCGAGGTCGCCCCGTGGCTCGTCGTCGTCTTCCGGATCGACTACACCGAGCACGACAAAGTCGGGTATGACGGCGCGCGGGATTCGGAGCGCGAAAAGCACTACTACGTCATGGAATCGGTAGGCATCGCGACGGGCCTGCTTATCGCGGCGATCCACAACGCGGGTCTCGTCACCGTCACGCACACGCCGAACCCGATGGGGTTTCTGGCGAAGATTCTCGAGCGGCCTCGCAACGAGCGCCCGTATCTTATTCTGCCGGTTGGATATCCTGCCGACGGTGCAACCGTGCCGAACATCCGTCGCAAGCCGTTTGACGACGTCGCGGTCTTTTTTGAGTAGCGATGCGCCCGAACGTGCGGCAGGCCGCGAACGCGTTCCGCGTCCGCGGCCTGGCGGTTTGCATGATGCCTTCTTGCTTACGGACCCGTCGGCCCGAAGTTGAACACGAGATCCGCGTTCCCGCCGGAGTTCGTGTTCTTGAGGAAGAACGAGCCCGGCACCGCGGAATACAACCCGATGCTCTCGCCCGCCGTTGCGTCCCAGTTTCCGGCGATGGGCTGGTATCCCTGTCCGGCCGCGCCGAACGAGAAGACGATGTCGGCACTGCCGCTCGAATTCGAGTTCTTGAGGAAAAACGCCGACGTTGCGGGGTTGTACAACCCGATGGTCGTCGTGTTGTTGCCGTCCCAGTCACCGACGACAGGAACGAAGCCAGCGCCGCCGGCGCCAAACGTGAACGTCAGATTCGCCGGACCGCTCGAGTTGGTGTTGCGCAGGAAGAACGCGCCCGAGGCCGGGTCGTACAGTCCTATCGTGTCGTCTCCGTCGCCGTCCCAGTCGCCGGTGATCGGCGTGAGCCCATTTCCGGCGCCGCCAAATCCGAACACGACGTCTGCTGGTCCGGGGCTGTTCGAATTCCGCAGGTAGAAGAAGTTGGTGGCGGGATCGAACAGCCCGGGCGTGCGGGTTCCGTTCCCGTCCCAGTCGCCGCTGAGCGCGACCCAGCCAGGATAGTTCGGGCCGTAGTTGTAGAAGAAGTCAGCGCTTCCCGGCGAATTCGAGTTTCGCTGCGCGAAGGCGGCGGTCGACCTGAACCAGAGACCGATCGAGCCTGTCCCGTCGTTGTTCCAGTCACCCGCGATCGGCGTCCGCGGAGGCGCCGTGTCGGCAACGGCAACCGCCGTGTACGTCGTCGCCGAAGCCGGCGCCGTGATCGTGTGGAGCCTGGCTCCGCCGTCGGACCAGTTGCTGAACGTCGAGTAATTCGTGCCGCCAACCATCTGCGGTAGCGGTACGTCGACGTCCCACTTGAACCCGACGACGGAAGCAAACGGCGTCGGTGTGGTGAGCGGCTGGCCGCCGAGCGAAACCGAGAGACCCGCGGGCACCCCGTTGACCGTCAGGTTCACCGTGTTGGGATTGATGCGCACCGATTTGGTGTCGGTGACGCCCTGCGAATCGACGACGGTCAGGATGATCTCGTACCAGACGTCCGTCGAGTTCTCGCCCAGGTCAGGAACAACGAAGCTCCCACTCGTGACGCCCGTGATCGGACCGAGGAAGGGATGGATGTGCGTGTTGTGATGGAAGACGATCTTCCACGTAAATGCACCGGCTGCGAGGGTTCCGTTCTCCGGATCCGAGCCCGTCCCCGAATACGAGATCGTCTGGCCGGCGTTGTAGTTCGAGAGGTTTACCGGCGACGTGATCGTCGCGGTCGGTGGAGAATCGCCAATGACGACCGGAATGTTCGGACTCGTGTCAGACAGGTTTGGCGAGCCGTTGTCGGTCACCGTGAGCTTTGCGTTGACCGTGCGCGGCGCGCCCGAGTATGTATGCATCGGATTCGGCGCACTCGAGTGTGACGTCCCATCGCCGAAATCCCAGTCGTACGTCAGCGTGTCGTTGTCCGGATCGTATGTGCCGGCGCTCGAGAAGTTCACGACGAACGGTGCGAGCCCGGCCACCGGCGCCCCCGTCGCGACGGCGACCGGCGAACGGTTGGCGCCTCCCGTGTACGTGATCCGCCTCAGCTGGCCCGTGTTGACCGACGTGTACCACATCGCATCGCCGTGGTAGACGATCTCTACCGGCCCGCCGGCGCCCGTCGCGAACGGCTCGTCGGAGATGACGTTGTTGTTGCCGTCGAGGACGAGCCGTCGGATGAAGCTGTTGACATAGTCGCCATAGAAGTATGAACCGACGTACTCGGTCGGGAAGGTCGAGCCTTCATAGAAGTCTCCGCCAGTAATCGACGCGCCGCCCCCGTTGTGGTTGTACTCGAAGATCGGAAGCGTGAAGCCGGTCATCGTGCACATGGTCGCTGGAGGCTGGCAGTGGAATCCCTCCATCGTCGGCCAGCCGTAGTTGGAGCCCGGAAGCCCGATGTCGACCTCTTCGTACGTGTTCTGACCGACGTCAGCGATGAACAGTGCGTCCGTCCCCGGCTGGAACGAAAATCGCCACGGGTTTCGCAGCCCGTAGCACCAGATCTCCTTGCGCGCACCGGGTGTGTTGTAGAACGGGTTGTCGGTCGGAATCGTGCCATCCTTGTTTATGCGGATGATCTTGCCGAGCAGGTTCGAAAGCGTCTGGGAGTTCGAGCCGTTCGCGTTCTCACCCGCCGACTGGTACAGCTTGCCGTCGGGGCCGAAATGGAGCGCGCCGCCGTTGTGGTTCGTCGCGCCGCTCAGGTTGTCGAAATCGAGCAGGACGAGTTCGCTTCCGGGCATCGCCACGTTGCCGCTTGCCGTGAACCGGCTAATCCGATTGTGAATGGAGGGCGTCGTGGCCGTGTAATAGACGTACACATAGTTGTTCGTCGAAAAGTCGGGATCGACCGCCACTCCCAACAACCCGCGCTCGCCGGAGGAATTCACCGTGATCGTGACGAACGGCGTTGCGAGCAGGTTGCCCGCGGCGTCGATGATGCGGAGCTGGCCGTTCTGCTGACACACGAGGATCCTGTTGTCGGGAAGGAACGCGAACGAGTTCGGCGCCGACAGGCCGGTGGCATAGACGGTCTCGGAAAACCCGGAAGGCAACGTGGTCGCCTCGACCGATCGAGCCGTTCCGACCAGCGCCGCCGCGGCGACCAGCGCACACAGCAACAGCTTCGCCCTCCCGGCGTGAAACACAGTAGCAAACGTCATGACGTTGGAACTCCTCGGGGACTCATTCTGTGGCGTCGGAAGACGGTGCGATCTTCGCGAACCAGGTGGCGAGGGCAAACATCCCGCACTGCAGCCGAACATGGGGCAACGAAAAGTCTACGGCCCAGTCTGGTACCGCGCAAGGCGGGCTCGCAAGGCCCCGTCGGTTCCCAGACTAGACCTCGAGAAAGCGAAATTCGTCCGACTGGGCGATGCCGACGATGTCGCCGGTATGGAGCGGAACCTTGCCCTCGACAGCGTCGCCGTTCAGAAACGTGCCGTTCTGGCTGCCAAGGTCCTCCAGGACGAACGCGCCGCCGTTGATGTGAATGCAGGCATGGGCCCGACTCACGCTCGGGTGCGCAATGACGATGTCGTTCGTCGAGCTGCGCCCGATTGAATTCTCGCCGTCCACGAGCGGAAACCGGCTCAGCGCGTCCGTGCGCGACAGCAGCGCAAAGTTCGACGCCTTCCCAACGGCGCCCGCAGCTGCGGCCTTGGCGACGGCGCCGGGAATCTGCGTCTTCATCGTCTGCTGTGCCGCGCGCTTCTGGGACCAGTCGGAGTCGAACACGTGTTCGATCTCGGCGATCGCCTTTGGGTCGTCGATGAGGATCCCGACTTCGCGACGCGCGTCGAGGCTGACCGGCCGCATGTTCATGCTCGCAATGAATGCCCGCTCCGAATCGACGACGGTGCACTTGGCATGCATCTTGAAGCGTGTGATCTGCCGGTACTCGATCTGGCTGCCGCGCTCGGCGATCGACGGCTTGGAACCAAGCACGCGGACCTCGACACCGCCCTTCGCCTTCAGCTTCAGCAGATCGAGGATCTTTCGGTCCTCAACCTTGGCGTCCGAGATATGGATCGATCGCGTCGCCGAATCGAGGAAGTCCGTCAGCCGCGACCTGCTGTTGTACGGGCTGATCGCAAGCGGAAGCGTGTTGTCGACCGAAAAGTCCTTTTCGAACCAGTCCGCATCGAACAGCCGCGCCAGCTCGCACGTTACGGCCGGGTCGTACATGACGACTCCGTAGTCGCGGGTGTAATGCAGGTTCTCGCGCGTCGGGTTGAACGTCAGGATGAGCGACCGCGCCTCGTCGACGGTGAGAATCTTGTAGTGGTAGCGCTTCTTGGCGCTGTCCACCGTCGGCTGCTTGGTCTCGATGCCGGACTTTGCGAGGTCCTTGAGCAGCTTTTTGTTCTCCTTCTCCCAGCCGCGCGCGAACTTTGCGATGAGCGCTCGTACCTTGACGCCACGCGCGACCGCCTCGTGGAGCGCCTTCTGGATGACAGGGTCGTCAAGCCGAAAGATGGTGATGTTGATCGATTGGCGGGCAGCGTCGATGGCCTCGACGATCGGAAAGAAACTGTCGCCAGGTTGAACGATGAGGGAGACCTTGGATTTGCTCATGGGCGTTGCGATAGGGGCGGTTTCGCGGGCATTTCCGGTCGTCGCCGAAGCGCCGGGGGAGTATACCACGCAGGTTCGGGGACAACTTCGGGCGCGGGAATTCGATTATTCCTCGGGGCCGTATCCACGGCGGTTCCTACGTGTCACGCATGTTCACACTGCCAAAGATGCCAGGGCGACTGACGCGCATTCCCGCGCGCATCTCGCCGGTTGCCGGCGATGCGGTTATCGCCATCTTTGTGGTGTGCGTCATCGGCATGGTGATCGTTCCACTGCCGACGACCGTGCTCGACGCCATGATCGCGCTGAACATCGCGCTCTCGCTCGGCCTGCTCCTCGTGGCGTTGTACGTCTCGGAGCCGGCGAGCCTCGCCGTGCTCCCGTCGCTCCTCCTGCTGGCAACGCTGTTCCGGCTCGGGCTGAACATCTCGACGACGCGGCTCGTCCTACTGAACGGCGACGCCGGGCGCATCGTCGAGGCGTTCGGACGCATCGTCGTCGGCGGCAACATCCTTGTCGGCGCCGTGGTGTTTCTCGTGATGGCGCTCGTGCAGTTCATCGTGATCGCAAAGGGTTCCGAGCGCGTCGCCGAGGTTGCCGCACGTTTCACGCTCGACGCGCTGCCTGGAAAACAGATGTCGATCGATGCCGACCTGCGCGCGGGATCGCTCTCGCTGGAGGCGGCCCAGGATCGCCGTCGCGCGCTCGAACGCGAATCGCAGCTCTATGGCGCGCTCGACGGCGCGATGAAATTCGTCAAGGGCGATGCGATCGCGGGCCTCGTCATCGTCGCGATCAACATAGTCGGCGGACTTGCGATCGGTGTGCTGCAGCGTGGAATGTCGTTCGGGACGGCGGCATCGCACTACACGGTGCTCACCGTCGGAGACGGGCTCGCGGCGCAGCTTCCGTCGCTGCTCGTGTCGACGACGGCCGGGCTCGTCGTCACGCGCGTGCCCGGCGATCGCACCGGCGGAAACCTCGGTGGCGACCTCGCGTCGCAGATCTCGCACCAGCCGCGCGCGCTGGCCATTACAGCCATCCTGCTCGGCCTGATCGCATGCGTTCCGGGGTTGCCGACGGTGCCGTTTCTGGCGCTCGCCGGTGCGGCGGGTCTTGCGGCCGCAGCCTGTCCTGCGAGGACCACTCGCTCGGCCGCAACGCGACGCGACGTGTCACGGACCGAACACGATCCGGCGCTGGTTCTTTCCGGAAGTCCCCCGATTCGCGTGCTTCTCGGCGAGCTGGCGCACGCTGCGGTCGAGCAACGAGATTCCGGAGCGTTGTCCGCACGCGTGCCTGCGATGCGGTTGAAGATCGCCGGACAGCTCGGGATCCGACTCCCGGAGATCATCGTCGAGATGTCCCGATCGCTCCCACCGTCCGACTATCAGATCGCACCGGACGGCGTCGTCGTCGCCCGCGGAGAACTGCCGAAGGAGCCACATTGGGTGGAAGCACCCGTTGAAGAGCTCGTTCCGTTTGGAATCGACGCCACTGCCCGGCCCTCGCCGTTCGGTCGGTCGAGGCTCGCGTGGTGTGAGGAGGCGGCCGCGACCCGGGCACGTTCGGCTGGCTACGAGACCGGCGATCATACGGACCTTGTCTGCCGGCATCTCGAGACCGCCGTCGTGTCGATCGCTGCCGACTACGTCGGCGTTCAGGAGACGCGCGACATGGTCGACGCGCTCGAATCGACGCACCCGGCGCTCGTGGGTGAGGTGATCCCGCGACTCGTATCGCTCGCGCGTCTTGCGGACGTGTTGCGGCGCCTCGTCGCCGAGCGTGTTTCGATCAGGGATCTGCGCGCCATCTTCGAGGCAATCGCATCGTGTGCCCAGCACGACGTCGAACCGATCGAGCTCACGGAGATCGTCCGCGCAAACCTGCGACGGCAGATCAGCGGCGCCGTCGCGGGCGGGCGGACTGCACTGCCGGTGTACCTCATCTCGCGCAGGCTCGAACAGACATTCCGCGATGCGGTCCAGTACTCGCGGACGGGGGCCCCGGTCGCGCTCGAGCCGGGCGTTGCCGACCGGTTTATCGCCACGCTTGCCGGGCTGGAATCGTCGCCGCGTAGCTCGTCCGCTCCGAGACCGGTGCTCCTCGTCCAATCTGACATACGCCGACACGTCCGCGCACTCATCGAGACCGAGCTTCCGGACCTCGTGACGCTGTCGCCGCTGGAGCTGACGCCCGAACTCACGATCCAACCGCTGGCGACGATCGACTGATGGATGGCTTGCGGGCCGCGCGCACAGCGTGAGATGGTTCGCGGATGCCCACCTCTCGGGACACGGCCGGTGTGCGTTGCGTGCTGTTCGACCTGGATGGCACGCTCGTCGATTCACGCCAGGACATCGCGACGTCGCTGGATGCGGCGCTGGCCACGCACGGTCTTGGTCCGCTCGGAATCGAAAAGGCCCGCTCGTTCGTCGGCGACGGCGTGCGCAAACTGATCGAGCGCGCGATCGAGGCAACGGGCGGAGATCCCGCGGATACCGACAGACTCATCGAAACGTACCTGGACGCGTATCGTGTGAGGCATCTCGACACGACGTCGCTCTATGGCGGCGTCGCGGAGACGCTTCAACTGCTTGCGGCCCGCGGCGTGGCGTGCGGCGTCGTCACGAACAAGCCGTGGGAGTTCTCGGTTTCGCTGCTCGAGCACCTCGGCGTTCGCCGATACTTCGCGTCGGTGATCGGCGGAGACTCCCTCGCGTCCCGGAAGCCCGACCCGGAACCGCTGTACGTTGCGATCGACGAGTGCGGGGCGCAGCGCTCGCTCTCCGTGATGGTCGGCGACGGAGAGACCGACATACGCGCCGGCAAGGCTGCGGGGATCCGGACGGTTGCGGTCACGTACGGATTTCGCGACGCGGCCGCGCTCGCACCGCTTGCGCCGGATGCGCTGATCGACTCGATGACCGAGCTCGTGCCGGCACTGTGGCCGAGCACCAACTGACCGGCCTCACCCGTCGCCTTCAATCACGCTCGCGTCGCACCGATGGTCCCGAGACGCCGGCTGCCTTGAGTGCGGCCGGCAGATATCCCGAGAATTCGAGCACGAGACGCTCGATGGCCGCCGCGTCGAGCGTGGTCGAGACGCGATTGCACGCAACGACGCGCAACATCCGGCTGTCGAGCTCGAGGATTGCAATGGACGGCTCGTCGCGCACCAGCGCCGCGGCCCACAGAGACGTGTGCAGACCGTAGATCAGCACGCCGTCGTGAGCCCGCTCGGTCAGCGGTTCGGACGTCACGTCGCGGCCGACGAGATCGAGCGCCCACGATTCGTCGGATACGCGTACCGCAGCGACGAGGGGCGCCGAATTCTCGACCGGGGTACAGATCTCGATTGCGGGTGGAGCCCCACGGGTCGGGCGCCGGCCATCGCGCCGAGCGTACGAGATGCGTAGCAGTCGCCCGTCGAGCTCGACGAGGATCGCCGCGGTGCGCGCGCGTTCACCCGCGGGATCGAGTCGGCCGCCCAGCCGACGCGCCGCAACGCGCATTCGGGCAATCGGACTCTCGAACCAGCGTCGAACGACGAACACGCCGACTCCAACCGCGATGAGCGGCGGAATTCCGACGAGCAGTGCGATGTCCCATCGAACAAGATCCATCGCGCACTGGTGGCGTGGACCCGGCCGTCAGCCCTGCGCCTTTGCCCGAAACTCGCGCGCCTTCTCCTCCATTCCGATCGCGATCGCCTCGTCGTCGCCGACGCCGTGGGCTTCGGCGTACTCGCGAACATCCTGGGTGATCTTCATGGAGCAGAAATGCGGCCCGCACATCGAGCAGAAATGCGCGTGCTTGGCCGCGTCGGCCGGAAGCGTCGCGTCGTGGAATGCACGCGCAGTGTCAGGATCGAGCGAGAGGTTGAACTGGTCCTCCCACCGGAATTCGAATCGCGCGCGGCTGAGCGCGTCGTCGCGTTCCCGGGCGCCGGGGTGGTTCTTGGCGAGGTCGGCGGCGTGCGCCGCGATCTTGTACGCAATCACGCCGGCCTTCACGTCGTCGCGATCGGGCAGTCCGAGGTGCTCCTTTGGCGTGACGTAGCAGAGCATCGCCGTGCCGTACCAGCCGATCATCGCGGCGCCAATCGCCGACGTGATGTGGTCGTATCCGGGCGCGATGTCGGTGACCAGCGGTCCGAGCGTGTAGAACGGCGCCTCGTGACACGTCTCGAGCTGCAGATCCATGTTCTCCTTGATCAGGTGCATCGGAACGTGCCCGGGACCCTCGATCATCACCTGCACGTCGTGTTTCCAGGCGGTCTCAGTCAATTCGCCAAGCGTTCGCAGCTCGGCAAACTGCGCGTCGTCGTTCGCGTCCGCCTGGCAGCCGGGCCGCAGCCCGTCGCCAAGCGAGAACGACACGTCGTACGCCTTCATCACGTCGCAGATGTCCTCGAAGTGCGTGTAGAGGAAGTTCTCCTTGTGATGCGAAAGACACCATTTGGCGAGGATCGATCCGCCGCGTGACACGATTCCCGTCAGCCGGCCGGCCGTCAACGGAACGTAACGGAGCAGCACGCCGGCGTGGATCGTGAAGTAGTCGACGCCCTGTCGCGCCTGCTCGACGAGCGTTTCGAGGAAGATGTCGATGTTGAGGTCTTCGGCCTTGCCGCCGACCTTCTCGAGCGCCTGGTAGATGGGCACGGTTCCGATCGGGACCGGCGAATTGCGCAGGATCATCTCGCGCGTCTCGTGAATGTTCCTGCCGGTCGAGAGGTCCATGACGGTGTCGGCGCCCCACTGGGTCGCCCACCGCAGCTTGTCGACCTCCTCTTCGATTGACGACGTGACCGCCGAGTTTCCGATGTTGGCGTTGATCTTCACCAGGAAGTTGCGGCCGATGATCATCGGCTCGCTCTCGGGATGGTGCGTGTTGGCGGGAATGATCGCCCGGCCGCGCGCGACCTCGCTGCGGACGAATTCGGGATCCACGTTCTCGCGCATCGCGACGAAACGCATCTCCTCGGTGATCTCGCCCTTTCGGGCGTAATGCATCTGCGAGAAGTTGGTGTCCCCGCGCTCGCGACGCTTCTCGATCCAGGGCAGGCGCAACTTCGGGAGCCCATCGCGCACGTCGTATCCCTGCGGACCCGACGTATCGTAGAGCCGCATGGGAGGTTCGCCGTTCGAGAGCTGAACCTCTCGCTGGGGAATCTTGAACGCGTCTGTCATGTAAGGTTATCCGCCGATCGAAGCCATGCTCTCACGCGTCGGCGAGAACCCGGGGACGTTGATCGTGTGCCCGGCTTCCTTTGTTCGCACCGTGTCCGTGATGAAGCGTCTGAGCGCGTCCGGCCCGACGTCGGCCCGAACGAGCGATTTGATGTCATGCGAACGCGTCGAAAAGAGACACGTTCGCAACTTTCCATCCGCCGTCAACCGCAACCTGCTGCAGCCGTCGCAGAACGGCTCCGTGATCGTGGTAATGAAACCCACCTCGCCGGGCGCGCCGTCCGCGAATCCATACCGCCGTGCCGTCTCGCTGACGGATGCCGGGCTGACGGGAACGAGGTCGAAGCGCGATCGAATGGTCGCGAGCATCTCGGCGCCCGACACGACCTGGCCTCGGTCCCAGTCGGGACGTCCGTCGAGCGGCATGAACTCGATAAACCGCACGGTAAGCGAGTTCGATCTCGCAAACTCAGCAAAATCAATGACTTCGTCATCATTGAACCCGCGGATGACGACGCAGTTCAGCTTGATCGGGCCGAGCCCGGCGTCGCGCGCGGCCTGGATACCCGCGAGCACGCGGTCGAGCGCGTCGCGACCGGTCAGCAGGGCGAACTTGGCCGAGCGCATCGAATCGAGGCTCACCGTTACCCGGCGCAGCCCTGCATCGGCGAGCTCGCGCGCCATCTGCGGAAGAAAGAACGCATTGGTCGTGAGCGCAAAGTCCTTCAACCCATCGATGCGTGCGAGCTTCTCGACGAGCACCGGCAGGTCGCGTCGGAGCAGCGGCTCGCCGCCCGTAAGCCGCACCTTCTCGATTCCGAGATCGACCGCGATGCGGACGATCTGTTCGATCTCTTCGTAGGTGAGGATCTCGCTGCGTGCGATCCAGTCGTTGTGCTCGTCCGGTATGCAATAAACACAGCGGAAGTTGCACCGGTCGGTCAACGAGACACGCAGATCCGTGATGCGCCGGCCGAAACTGTCGACCATTCCCGTCGTGGAACTCTCGTTGAGTGTAGGTAGCTTCCGAGCCATACGGGCATCTCCGAGCGGGCAAAATCTTAACAACGCGTCTGGAGGAACACAACGCGTTCAGTCGACAGGGTTGGGATCGGGCCGCAGATGCCGCAAATCAAGCGGATGAACGCTGATCGGCAATCGGATCCCGCACGTCATCGCTATCGCGCTGAGGACGACCGTTCACGATCGATACGTCCAGCGTATGGAACGGCGTCGGACCGGAACACCAATCCCTGACGTCGACCCACTGCAAGTCACGCTGTTCATTGGGCGACCGCCAGCGTGGCCAATGTGGCATAGGTGTTGCCAATCATCTCGTGACGTTGGGAATGACCACAGACCGGATCACACGCACGGAGGTGGGATATGGCTAAGTTTGTTACCGGAATCGTCAATGATCGAATGTCGGCCGAATTCACGGTTGACCGGCTCGTGCAGGCGGGTTTCTCAATGGAAGACATCAGCGTCTTGATGTCGACCGCAACACGAGGGCGCGAGTTCGGAGTGATTGACTCGACAAAAGCCCCTGAAGGCGCCGCGGCGGGTGCTGCGATCGGGGGCGTCCTTGGAGCGATCGCAGCGGGCCTTGTCGCAGTCGGGATCGTCGCTGCGCCCGGTCTGGGGCTCGTTGCCGCCGGTCCGTTGCTTGCGCTCCTGGCCGGCGCAGGTGCAGGCGGCGGAGCTGGTGGGCTGATCGGCGGGCTCGTCGGCACCGGCCTGCCGGAGCACGAGGCGAGGCTCTATTCGGACAAGGTCGAGCACGGAGGAATTCTTGTCGGCGTGTTCGCGCACGACGACAAGGCCAAGGAGGCTGAGAAGATCCTCGAAGGCATCGGGGCCCGTTCGGTGAGCACGCGGTAGAAGCGCGTAGGAGCTGAGGTACTGGCCATGAACGAGTACACGATCAAATGCTCGCACTCCGGGTGCGTTTGTGTCACCGAGCCGGGCGAACGGTTCTGCGGAGACCACTGTGAAGCGCTCGACGACACGTTCGAGGCGCTGTGTGGCTGCGGCCATCCAGCCTGCACGCTCGCTGACATCGAGACCGTGAGTAGCGAGCACTAGTGTTGAGGACTCCTTTCGGGGGGAAGGAGTCCCCCAGGAGGGCGTCGCCGGCGGGGGTCTGCTGGGCGTTGTGGCGCGGGTTTCACGCTGGTACTCGCTTCGCGCTGCAAGGCCACGCAGGCCGCGGGGAACCGGCGACGCCTTCGATTTCGGCCCGGTGGAAAGCCCTCAGGGGCGCGCGTGCAACAAGAGCGACCAGCTTCCGAGCATGCGCGTCCCATGCCTCGCCGTCGTAATCGTACCCAAATCGAACATGTCTGTCTCATTCTGGTGCACTTGCAACTGTTTTCACTGCATTTCTCCCGGCAAAACACTCTTGGCCCCTTGGTTGCCTTATGGGAGTGGTGCGTCCTTGAAAGGTCACAACGTGACGATCTTGCAACCGCAGCAGACTGGAACTGAGTCGAATGTCGACAGTCGCAAAGAAAGTGCTCATCGTCGAACACGATCCCCGCATTCGTGAAGAGTTGTGCGGATGCCTCGAACGCGATCGGTCCAACGAATATTCATTTCGGGAGTTCTCGCGGCCTACCGACGGCATCGACGCGTACGTTTCGTGGCAACCCGACTGCGTTCTCGTTGGCCTCGAGCATCCGGATGCAACGGGCCTCGAGGTCCTTCAGCAATTGCGCGAGCGCACCGGCCGCGTCGCCATTCCCATGGTGCTCGTTGGGACGAGCGAACACCTTGAGTTGCGCAAGACAGCCATCCGCGCCGGCGCTCAGGAGCTCGTTGACAGGTCGACGGTTTCCGGTGACAACCTGTGCTGGATTGTCAGTTTCGCGATCGAAAAGGCCGCGCTGCACCAGAAGCTCGAGCGCCGGCAGCGCCAGTTGCGGAAGGCAAACCGCAAGCTGAAGCAGAACGTGCTGGCACTCGAGCGCGAGATCGCCGAACGACATCGCGCAGAGGGCGCAGCAAGGCTGAGCACCGAGCGCTACCACTCGCTCGTCGTGGCCTCCGCGCAAGTGGTCTGGACGATGGACGCAGACGGGCTCGTTGACGACATGCCCGACTGGCGCGCGATCACGGGACAAACCCGCGATGAGGTGCGTGGCTGGGGGTGGATCGACGCCATCCATCCGGACGACCGGCAGCTCACGGTCGCTCGATGGTCGGAGTGTGTCCAATCGCGGCAGGAGTTTGCTATCGAGCACCGCGTGAAGACCGTCGACGGTTCATTTCACGTGTTCGCCGTCCGCGGCGTTCCCGTCCTCGAACACGACGGATCCGTCCGCGAGTGGGTGGGGACCTGCAAGGACGTCACGTCGTCGCGCCGAACGCTTGAACTGCTCCGCGAACGCGACGATCAACTCAGACTTGCGTTGACTGCGGGATTGGCCGGCACCTGGAATTGGGAACTCGCAGCGAACGAACTGAGCTGGTCCGACGAATTGTTCGCAGTGTTCGGACTCGACGCGACATCACGCGACGCCACATACGAGCGCTTTCGCGACTCGATCCATCCTGACGACCTGGACATGGTCCAGTCGAAACTTCTCGAGGCGATCCGGCAGCGGCAGGACGTATCGCTCGCATACAGGATCATTCGCCCTGGCGGGGAGCTCCGATGGGTGACGACCCGCGGACAACTCTTTCTCGACGACTACGGCAACCCGGTTCGAATGATCGGCATTACGCTCGACATCACGGATCGGCGTCTCGTCGAGGTCGAGCGCGAGGAATTGCTCGCTCGTGAACGATACGCCAGGGCCGTGGCCGAAATGGCCAGCCATGCCAAGGACGAGTTTCTCGCGGTCGTGTCTCACGAGCTGCGTGCTCCGCTCAACGCGATCCTCGGTTGGGCACGGATTCTGCAATCCAGAAGTGTCGAGGAGAAGACGGTCGTTCACGCCATCGACACGATCGAACGCAGTGCTCGCGCGCAGTCGAACATCATCGACGACCTTCTTGACATTACGCGAATCACGAGCGGAAAGCTCCGGCTCGAGGTTCGCCCGATCGACCTGACGTCGGTCATGGATGCGGCGATCGACGTAGTGCGGCCGGCGGCAGACGCAAAGTCGATCGAGCTCATCCGCATCTACGACCCGGAAATCGACGTCATCAACGGCGATTCGGGGAGGTTGCAACAGGTGGTGTGGAATCTGCTGTCAAACGCCGTGAAGTTCACGCAGACGGGTGGGCAGGTCATCGTCCGCCTCGAACGGATCGACCCCTTCGTCCAGATTCAGGTGTGCGACACCGGCAAGGGAATCGATCCCGAGTTTCTGCCTCGCATATTCGACCGCTTCAACCAGGCGGATGCGTCCAGCGCACGCCGGCACGGAGGACTCGGGCTTGGTCTCGCGCTTGCTCGCTACGTCGTCGAGGCACACGGGGGGACGATCTCCGCGGAGAGCCTCGGGGAGTCGAAGGGGTCGACGTTTACGGTCAAGCTTCCGCTCCGCGCAGTGCGCGCGGAAGTGCAGGACCCGTCGGACGTTGCAGGTGACGAGCGTGTCGAGCGATTTCCTCCCGTTCTCGACGGCCTGCGGATTCTTGTGGTCGACGATGAGCGCGATGCCCGTGAGCTTGTCACGACATTGCTCACCAGGTACGGCGCCACAGTCACACCTACTTCCTCGTGTGAAGAGGCGCTCATCGCATTGACCGACGCCGCTGCGTGCGAGCGCTTTGACGTGATTGTTTCCGACATCGGCCTGCCTGGCGAAGACGGCTACTCACTGGTTCGCAAGGTACGCGAGTTGACGCCTGCGCTTGGCGGCGCGATTCCAGCGGTGGCGCTCACTGCGTACGGCCGATCCGTCGATCGAGTGAAAGCCCTGTCCGCAGGGTTTCAGATGCACGTGCCCAAGCCCGTCGAGCCTGTGGAACTCGCGATGGTCATCACAAGTCTGACACGCCGCGCGAGTATCGACACCGTCGCATGAGTCCCCGTGTCTCTTCACAAGCGAAAGGAAGGAAAGCAATGAGCAAATGGGAAGTCCTTGTCATCGATGACGACGAGTCGATGCTCGAGATCGCAACCATCCAGCTGACGGCGGAAGGTCACACCGTACATACGGCAGTGACGGGCGACGAGGGGATCAGGCTTGCAAATTCCAGGCAGTTCGATGTCGTGCTTACCGACCTGAATCTTCCCGACCACGATGGAATCGAGCTCGTCCGGAAGCTCCGAGAGGCCTCGCCGGACACCGAGATCATCGTCGTCACCGGATACGGGTCGGTCTCGAAAGCGGTGGAGGCGACCAAGGCCGGGGCGTTCTACTTCGTCGAAAAGCCGGCAGAGTTCGAAGAGTTGACCGTGCTGATGGCCAAGGCCGTCGAGCGCCGGCAGCAGGCAGCCGAGATTCGACAGTTGCGCGACAAGTTGTCGAATCGAACCTCGTACTTCAACATCATCGGCAGCAGCAAGCCGATGCAGGACATCTTTGAACTCATCGACAGCGTTGCTGAGTCCGATGCCAACATCCTGGTGACCGGCGAGTCGGGTACCGGAAAGGAGTTGGTCGCAAACGCAATCCATTTCAGGAGTCGGCGCGCGAAGAGACCGATGATGAAGGTGAATTGTGCGGCCCTCCCCAAGGAACTGATCGAGTCGGAACTGTTTGGGCATACAAAGGGGGCGTTCACGGGGGCAGCCTCCGACAAGGTCGGACTGATCGGACAGTCGGACGGCGGCAGTCTGTTTCTCGACGAGATCGGCGAGATGCCTCTCGAGCTGCAACCGAAGCTGCTCCGCGTTCTGCAGGAACGCGTCTACACGTGCCTTGGAAGCACAAAGCAACTCGAGGTCGATTTTCGATTGATCGCGGCGACCAATCAGAATCCACGCGACGCGGTCAACAGCGGATCGCTGCGCGAAGACCTGTATTACAGGGTCAATACCATCGAGATTGTGGTTCCGCCGCTGCGGGAGCGAATCGACGACATACAGAGCCTTGCCGAACACTTCCTGCAGGAGTTCTCTGAAAAGTACCAACGACCGGCGCATACAATTTCAGAGCAGGCTTATGCGTACCTGTTCGAGTACTCATGGCCCGGCAACGTGCGGGAGCTGCGGAACACGGTGGAGCGCGCAGTGCTGCTCACCAAGGGCTCGGTACTGGATGCGGCATCGCTCCAGGTTGGTCGGGCTCCGCAACGCGCGTTTGCGGCCACCGCCACGTCCGACATCCACGCCACCACCGTGGTGAACGGCGCCTCGCAGGCCGCCATTGGCTCGTTGAGCGAATCCGCAGATGACTCTGCTGAAGACGGCAGCATGCTCCGCGGTCTCGGCCGGACAATCGTCAATCGCGTTTCGGTTCGCCGCGAGGCTGAGGATGCCGTCGACGTACTGACTCAGGTCGAAGGCTCCATCGTGGCTGCCGCGCTCGAGCGAACGAAAGGAAACAAGCAGGCGGCGGCGAACCTGCTCGGCGTCTATCGGCCGCGTCTCTATCACATGATCCGCAAGCACGACCTCAAGGTCTGGCAGTGATGGACGTGGTGGCGACCCGGTACGCGTGTCGACCACTCACTGCGAGCATCGCCGGAGCCCACTGACGGGACGAGGCTGAAGCCTGGCCGGCAAGAGCGGGGACCGAGTGTCGCGCCGCGATACAACGTGTGTATGCCCATGTGTACGGACGCCGTGCTGTGCGATCTGTCGATCGTCGCGATGCGGGGCGAATCGCGAACCCGAATTCCGGCACGTCTCGTGCAGACGTTTCTACCGAGCAAGGGTGAAGGAGGACAGCGATGCGAATCAGGGAGTTCTTCAACAATGCAGCTGCCGTTCTGTGTCTGTCGGCCGTTGTCGCGGTCCCCTGCACGAGCTACGCACAGGGAGCTCCGGGATACAAGGTGACCAGGCTGGTCTCCGACCAAGCTCAGACCGCCGTCCGACGTGACCGCAATCTCGTAAACCCGTGGGGTCTTGCCGCGAGCCCGACAGGACCGTGGTGGGTGGCGAACGAGGAGACCGGACTGATGACGGCCTATGACAAGAACGGTCGACCGATTCGTAGTGACGGATCGCGAGTGCTTGTTTTTGTCCCGGGCGCCGGGGATTCACGCGGTACTGGACGACCGTCCGGGCTCGTGTTCAACAAGACGCAGGACTTCATCGTCACGGCGGGCGACAGGGCAGCACCAGCCCTGTTCATCACCGCAGGTACCGACGGCGTCGTCAACGGGTGGAATCCCGCCGTGAACACGGTATCGTCCCTTGTCATCCTCGACAACTCGCAGTCTGGGGCCGAGTACACGGGGATCACGATCGCGACGCGCGGCAACGAAAACGTTCTGGCAGTCGCGAACTTTGCCAAGGGAGTCGTCGATATCTACAACTCGAAACTCGAACTCGTCGCCACGGCGTCCGATCCAAACGCGGACGTGGGATTCTCGCCCTTCAACGTGACAAATCTGGACGGTCTGCTCTTCGTGACCTACGCACTGCGAAACGACGAGGGAGAAGACGAGCCCGGACCCGGACTCGGGCTGGTGGACGTGTTCGACACCAACGGGACGCTGGTTCGCCGCTTTGCCGAGCACGGCACGCTCAACGCGCCGTGGGGCGTGGTACGCGCCCCGGCCGATTTTGGCGCTTTCAGCGGCGACGTGCTCATCGGAAACTTCGGCGACGGCACGATCAATGCGTTCGACCCGGCAACAGGCGATTTCAAGGGAATTCTGACGACGACGCGAGGCGAGCCGATCACGATCGAAGGTCTCTGGGGACTTGCGTTCGGAAACGGTGGATCGGCCGGCCGCACGAACGTCCTGTACTTCACCGCGGGGCTTGACGACGAGACTCACGGACTGTTTGGGAAGGTTGTGTCCCGACCGGCCGGGGGCAACTGAACCGCACGCTGGAGGACCTTATGCCTGGGAAGAAGCATTTGCGCGGCGTTGGAGCGAAGGAGCAGCGCCAATACGAGCACATCAAGGAGGAGGCCGAGAAATCCGGCCGGTACGGCAAGCGCGCCGCAGAGGTGGCCGCGCGAACTGTGCTGAAGCAGCACAAGCGCAAGGGACACAGAAAGGATCGATAGTCTGAATGAGGTCCCGTCGCAGCCGCCTGACGAAGACGGGTGCTCAGGATCAACCTCTCTCGCCACCGGCGACATCGCCGTGCACGCTTTCGATTCCGCTCCCGCGAAATCCGGGCTAGCATGCCCGCGTGCCGGACGAAGCCATCGCGACGACACGATCCGTGACGATTCCCGTCCGACCCGGTCGATACGCGTACGTGCGCGTTGGGTCCGACGGATCCACGTCAACGGTTCACGTTTCCACACGCGAGCTCGATCGAGGAAAGGCGACCGTCGACGTTACGCCCGGCGAATCGATTGTCGAAATCGCGCTCAGCTCGACGTCGGACCCGGACCTCGACCCTGCGCGGGGCGTTGTGTGGGCCGAAGGAGCGCCGCGTTGAAACCGATGGATCTGCCGGTCTTGACCACGATGCTGTTCGTGCCGCCCAACAAGAGGCGCATGGTCGACAAGGCCCGTTCGCTCCGTGCCTCTGCGATCATTCTGGATCTCGAGGACGGCGTCGGTTTTGGCGAGAAGGACGAGGCGCGGGCCGCCGCCGTCGATGTACTTACTGGTGAATGGCCCGCAACGCCGCTTTTATTCGTCCGCGTGAACGGGCCGACGTCGGATCACTTCATGGCGGACATCAGGGCGGTCGCTCCCGTCGCCCCGTTCGGCGTGTGCATCCCCAAGTGTGAATCGGCAGGCGACGTGCACGCGGCGGCGAATGCGCTCGCCGAGCACGGCGCACCCGATTCGTTGAGGCTGCTTCCGTTTGTCGAGAGCGCGCTCGGCGTGGTCCGTGCATACGAGATCGCATCCGCGAGCGACCGGGTTGTCGGGATCGCCATTGGCAGCGAAGACCTCGCCGCCGACATGGGGCTGCGGCGCACGAAATCGGCAACCGAGCTGATTTACTTCCGCAGTGCGATCTCGACCGCGGCGCACGCGGCCGGGGTCGTCCCGATCGACACGGTGTTCATCGATTTTGGCGATCCTGAGGGCTTGTTCAGCGACGCGACGGTGGGCCGCGGACTCGGCTTCGGCGGGAAACAGATCATTCATCCGTCCCAGATCGAACCCGTTGCTCGAGCATACGAGCCGACTGCGGACGAGATCGCTCGCGCCGAGCGGATACTCGAGGCGTTCGACGATGCGGAGCGCGAAGGACTTGGGGTCGTGGTCGTCGACGGCCGTATGATCGATCGGCCGGTCGTGCTGCAGGCGCGGCGACTGCTGGGCCGATAACGGCGCGACAGGGTGCAGGATTGATCTCGCGCCGAGCGGCCTGTACGATGCTCGCTTTCGTATGGCGCAGCGAACGCTTGTCATCGGCCTCGATGGAGGCACGTTCAAGGTCATCGACCGGCTCGTGGCCGAAGGCCGGATGCCGAACCTCGCGCGGGTCGCGCGAGAGGGCGTCCGCGGGCAGCTCGAGTCGACCGTGATCACGAACAGCTTTCCCGCGTGGACGACGTGCACGACGGGTGTAAATCCTGGGAAACACGGGATTTACTACGCACTTCTGCGGGACCGCACGCGGTACGGCATGAAGCTGATGAACTCGACGGACGTCAAGGCGCGCCGTGTCTGGGACCTGTTGAACGATGCCGGCATCAAGACCGGCGTCGTGAATGTGCCAGGCACGTACCCGCCTCAGCCGATCGACGGCTTTCTAGTCACGGACATGCTCACGCCGAGTCTCGAGAGCCGGCTGACGGAACCCGAAGAGCTCAAGACCGCGATGCTCGCCGAGCTCGGCGATTACATCATCGACGTGCCGATCGGGCTTGGCGACAAGACCTATGTTCGCGAACGATTGCTGCGATCGATCGAGCTTCGCGAAGAGCTTTCGCTGTGGCTGCTGGACACGTACCAGCCCGACTTCTTCATGTGCATCTTCACCGAGCTCGACCGGTGCCAGCACCGGTTCTGGAACGACTCGGACCCGACGCACCCGCTGTACGAGCAGGGCAATGCGTTTCGCGGCGTCGTCGACGAGATCTATGCACGGTGCGACGCTGCCGTTGGTCGAATCCTCGATCACGTCGGTCCCGACACGCGCGTCTTCATCGTCTCTGACCACGGGTTTGCCGGGTATCAGAAGAATGTGCTGATCAATCACTGGCTGATCGATCAGGGCCTGCTCGTTCTCAAGTCGGAGCCGGCGGGGCCGAGCCTCGGTTCGCGCGTGGTCGGGCGGCTGCGGCGAATGTTCGCGCCGGGCGCGCCGCCGCGCGACGGCGCCAGCTACGTGTCCAAGTGGACGACGGTGACGAACTCCGAGAACGACTATCTCGAGCGCGTCGATTGGTCTGCAACAAAGGTCTACTTTGCACAGCACGGCGGTCTGCGGATCAATCTCGCTGGGCGCGAGCCGCACGGGATCGTCGACGCTGCCGAGTACGACGGAATCGTGGAGCAGATCCGCCGCGAGATCGTGAAGCTGCGCTTCCCGGACACGGGCGAGCAGATCTTCGAGGCGATCGTGACCAAGGAAGAGGCGTTCACCGGGCCGTTTCTCGAGGACGCGCCCGACATCCTGATCGACGGCTCGCGTCGCTCGCGACTGCGGATGTCGCTGATGCCCGGCCACGGCCTGTTCGTGGACGCAGTGCACGCCGGTCACGACGAGCAGGGGATCTTCTACGCGATAGGACCCGGCGTGCGGCGAGGTGCGACGATCGACGGAGCGCGCCTGCTCGACGTCACTCCGACACTGCTGTACCAGTTCGGGCTGCCGCTGACCGAGGACATGGACGGACGAGTGCTCGAGGAGGTCTTCACGGACGCGTTTCGTGAGGGACGGACGATCGACCGTAAGGGAACGAGCGTGCTGCTCGAGCGCTCGGAAGACGTCTACGGCACCGACGAGCGCGAGGAGCTCGAAGGCAGGCTGCGTGATCTCGGGTACATCAACTGACGGTGAGTCGTACCCGCCACCTACCGGTGGCGGTACTGTGGCGCGATGTGACGGAAGTGTTTTTGAACGTCGTCATGACCACCAGACGGATCACGGACACTCTGAGACCCAGTACCGCCACCGGTAGGTGGCGGGTCTTGCTGGCGCGCGTAACCCCGAATCCCCTTGGTTATGTTTTATTTGAGGGGCTAGAATGGCCTTGATTAGCGGAGAGGAGTGCGTGTTCGCATGCAGCAGGACGTAGCGCCCACGGGGCAGACCTCGGACGGCAGCTCGACGGTAGCGGTTGAACCCGAATTCACGGAACGGCGAGCAGTAACGCCAGCCGAGTTCAGCGTCTTTCTTGCACACTTCTACCGCGGCGAGATCAGCCGGGCCAACACGTGGCGAACACGCCTCGACGGGACGTTCAACTGGGCGGTCCTCACGACCGGCACGACACTCAGCTTTGCGTTCGGCGACGTCAACAGCCCGCACGTCGTGCTGTTGATCAACTCGCTGCTCATCGCCGTGTTCCTGTTCATCGAGGCGCGCCGCTATCGCTATTACGAGGTGTGGTCGAGTCGCGTCCGCGTGATCGAGACCGACTACATCGCACCGCTGCTGTCGTCGAATGTTCGCTCGGTCACACATCGTGATGCATGGTCCGAGCACCTTGCGGAGGATCTCCTTCGGCCCCACTTCACGGTCGGGCTCTGGGAAGCGGTCGGACGCCGGCTCCGCCGGAACTACATCTGGATCTTCGTCCTGGTGCTCGTGAGCTGGGTCATCAAGATCGCGATTCACCCTGTCCCTGCGGCGCACTTCAACGAATTCGTGAGCCGCGCAAGCATCGGCGCATTGTCCGGCCGTATCGTCATGGCGATCGTTGCGATCTACGTTGGTCTCCTGTTCGCGATCGCATTCCTGACGGCGTCGTTCCGCGAGGACTCGACCGAGGTTTCCACGCACGGGTTCGAGCGGTCGCTTGCTCCGTCACCCAAGCGTGAGTCGCGGTTGTGGGGCCGCCAGGAAGACCTCGACAAGACCGGAACGTTTCAGCCGATGCAGCACAAGTCCAAGGGACGACCTACTGCCACACTCAGGCCAAAGGACGACTAGCAAAGCGTCCCGGATCGAGCATCGCCGCTGACGCGTGCGGTTCTCGGTCCATGACCGCGTCGGCGACGATCCGCGCAGTTACGGGAGCCAGCAGGATTCCGTTGCGAAAGTGGCCGGTGGCGGCGTAGAGCCCGTCTTCGAGTTGCCCGATGGCTGGCAATCCGTCCGGTGTCGCCGGTCGCAATCCGGCCCACGCCTCGCCCCCGAACGCGTTCGCGAGCGACGGAGCGATCTCTCGGCCCGCCTCGAGCAGTGAGCCCACCGACTTGGCCGATACCGACTTGTCGAATCCGACACGCTCCATCGTGGCGCCAACGAGCACACGCCCGTCGATTCGTGCGACGACATAGCACCGCTCGGATCGGAGGACCTTGCGGCACGGCGGTGAGCCCATCTCCAGCATCAGCATCTGCCCCTTCACCGGCTCGACAGGCACCGGAAAGTCCTCGACAAAATTTGACCAGCAGCCCGCCGCGACAATGACGGTTTCGGCCGCGATTCGTCCAAGCGTCGTATCGACGCCCGAAACGCGACCACTCTCGTCGCGCGCGATCGCGCGAACCGGAGCATGCTCGATGATGTGCACGCCGCGCGCGAAGCACGACAGCGAGTACGCTTCGACGAGCTTGCGATTGTCGACCTGGTGGTCGCCGGGGACCGAAAGCGCCGCGGCGACGTTCGGCCCGAGCGCCGGTTCGGCACGCCGGGCGGCCGACGGCGTCAGCAGCTCGCATTCGAGCCCCATCCCGCGAAACGCCTTTGCGCGCGCACGCAGGTGAGCGGCCTCCTTTTCGTCAAAGGCGAGCAGCAGCGTGCCGTCAGCCCGGTACCAGACGTCGAGTCCGACTTCGTCGAACAATTCGCCGGCGAGTGTCGCGAACATGTCGCGGCTCTCGAGACACAGGTCGAGAAACGGTCCCGGCTGCTCGGCTTCGGCCTGCGGAGCCAGCATTCCGGCGGCATCGTACGAGGACTCGCGGCCGATCTTTGCACGGTCGACGATCGTGACGTCCAGACCCTCGGATGCAAGCGCGCGCGCGATCGAGCAGCCGATGACTCCGCCGCCGACGATTGCGACGTCCGTGTGTCGTGCGCCTGTCATAAATGAGGCTCGAATATACCCGAACGCCGGAGACCGGCCAAATTGGCGCATCTGAAGCGCCCGTTCGCCGCGCGCGACGCCCGATCGACGACGCGAGATTTGACAACACGACGACTGCTGCTTAGGCTGGCCTGTGACGCACCGTTCGGATCATCACATCGCATGAGCACACTCCTTCTCCTTGTCGTCGCGTACGCGGCCGGCGTCATCTCGTCCGCGGTATGGTTCCGCAAGCAGATTCACCTGCGCGACGAAGCTGCCGGGGAGCTTGAACGCGACATCATCCGCAACGCCATCCAGCACGGAGGCCGTATCACGGCGCTCGACGTTCGATCGCGGAGCGCGGAGAGTCTCGAGGCTGTCGAAGTTCGTCTGCGCGCACTGCACTCAGCCGGATACTGCGAGAGCGACCTCGATGACGAGGGGCGTCCGATCTACATCTTCCCTGCGTTCGACGAAGCGCCGCTCCGCGCGGTTCGGCTCGAGAAGCAGGTATTGAGCCTTGCTCGACGATGCGAGGGCATCGTCCAGGTCAGCAGTCTGACGGTCGAGACGGACCTCTCATATGTTGAGGCGCGGCAGCTGCTCGAGAAGATGCGCGAGGACGGGATCTGCGAGCCTGCCGAGACGCCGGATACGTTCCGGTTCTTCTCGGTGCGGTCGCGGCCGAGCAGGTCGTTGACCGAGTAGGTCGGAACGGAGTTCACGCAAAGACGCAAAGGAACTCGGAGACGCAATGGCTTTGCGTCGTTGCGATCCTCTCCGCCTTTGCGCGAAACGGCTCTAGAAATTCCCAGTCTGCGTCGCGCTCTTGTTGCCGTCCGTTTCGTGCGCGCGCATCGTCAGCACGGACGTCGTGAAATCGGCCGCCAGCCCGACTGTCGCCGTGTTGCCGGCGTCGGTCCCCTGGAGCTCGCCCGTCTTGTTCGCCGGGCTGAGCACGGTCGTGCCGATCAGCTTGGTATTGAGCGTGGCCGAAACCGTGAGCTGCTGCTTGGACGCGTTGTACGTCCACGAGACCGTCAGATTTCCCCAGAACGTACAGCTGCCGTTTGTCGCCATTTGGCCTCCCGATGTCGTTGCGATGAACCTGCAGGTTTGAGTGCGCCGATTATACAGGGAGCCCGCATGTCCGCAATCCGAATGACTTTCGTCGGAGTGCTCATTGCACTCGGCGTCGAATGAATGGTATGAGCCTGACGGATGATCCGCAGAGTTCTGAACGCGATGCGCGGGCGCCGCGGTGTGCGCGAGCAGGCATCCCGACGACAGCCTGCCCAGGTTGGAGACGCCGGATCTCGCGGTCTTGCCGAGGATGCGCTCACGCGGTTCGGACTGCCCGCGCTGAAGGTCTTCACGGATCGCGACGGCCTCCCGCAGAACACCGTGATGGCCCTCGACTTCGATCGAGACGGGTACCTCTGGATCGGAACGGAGGATGGCGCCGCGCGATACGACGGCAGGATCTGGCACGTCGTGCCGATGCCGAATCGCACGGCGTCGAACTTTGTCCGAGCCGTGGTCGGATCCGTGGACGGCAGCGTCTGGTTTGCGCTCCACGGCGGCGGACTCGTGCGGTATCACAAGGACTCGTGGACGACGTACCGTCGCGCGGACGGCCTGCCGGATGACATCTGCATCTCGCTGCTGGAGACAGTCGACGATCGCGGGACGCCGACGCTCTGGGTCGGCACGCGCGGCGGTCTTGCGAGATTCGCCGGCGGTGCGTTCCGGACATTCACCACGCGGAATGGCTTGCCGAACGACATCGTGCTCGCGATGCGCGAGACGCGTGACGCAGCGGGCCGGCGGTCCCTGTGGGTCGGCACGCGCGGAGGGCTCGGGAGACTCCGCGATGGAGAATGGAGCGCGTTCACGACGCGCGACGGCCTGCCCGCGGATTCGATCCGGAGCTTGTGCGACACGCCTGATTCCGGCGGCGGAGCGACGCTCTGGATCGGCACGGCTCTTGGCGGGCTCGCACGGTTCGACGGTCGCGACTTTACGGTCTACGACACCTCGCACGGATTGCCGTCCGAGAAGGTCTACAGCATCGCCAGGGTATCGGGCGGCGCGGGCGACGCAGGGCTGTGGCTCGGCACGCTGGGTGGACTCGCCCATTTTCACGAGGGCCGGGTCCGGTCGATCGACGTGCACTCGGGACTCCCGCACAACGCGGTGCTCAGCCTGCTGGCAGGACCCGGCGTCGGCGACACGCAGATGCTGTGGATCGGGACGGACGGCGGCGGGCTCGCGCGCATGGTGCGCAACAGGTGGCTTGGGTTCGACACGCGAACGGGTCTGCCCGACCCGAGCGTGCTCAGCATCTGCGAAGTCCCGACGGATGTGGCATCCCCGCAGATGCTGTTCGGCACTGACGAGGGCTTGGCCCGGTTTGACGGAGCGTGGTCGTCCGTTGGCGTCGGGCAGGGCCTCCCGAGTCCGATCGTCCTGTCGCTGCACGCCACGGTGGGTGGGACCGGCACCGAAGTGTATGCCGGCACGTCGCCTGGCGGCGCCGTTACGATCGACGACGGACACGCGCAGTCGCTCGCGATCGCCGGGATCGCCGAAGGCACGAGCGTCAGCTGCTTTCTGACGACGACCGCAGCTGACGGATCGAACGTCCTGTGGGTCGGTTCGGATGCCGGCGTGGCTCGCCGCGAGCGTGGCGTGTGGCGGAGGTATGGGATTGACGACGGGTTGCCTCATCTCTACGTCACGTCGCTGGCCGCGACGCGCGCATCGAATGGGGCCGAGATCATCTGGATCGGCACGAACGGCGGCGGGCTCGCGCGGCTCGAAGGCGAACGGATCACATCGTTCAATACGTCGAGCGGCTTTCCGAACAACGCCGTGGTCTGCCTTCGCGAAGTGTGTTTCGCCGATGGCGCGCGGGAGCTGTGGGCGGGCACGCTCGGCGCAGGAATCGCACGGCTCGATCTCGACGACGAACGGCGAGGCTGGCGGACGATTTCGGACGAAACCCAGCCCGCGCTTCCCAACAACACGGTGTACAAGATCCTGTCGGATGCGCTCGGCCGCGTCTATGTCGCGACGAACAAGGGCGTCGCGCGCCTGACACCGGACGGGAGCGATTCGTTCACCGTCTACGTATTCACCACCGACGACGGCCTGCCGAGCAACGAGTGCAACGCAAACGCCGGTCTCGTCGATTCGAAGGGCCGGCTGTGGGTCGGCACCGTTGCGGGCGCCGCGATGTTCGACCCGTACAGCGAGGTCGAGGACCGCGTCACAAAACCGCTCCACGTCAATGCCGTGTACGGACGCGGCCGGCGCAGGACGCTTGCGAACAACCAGTCGCTCGAACACAACCAGAGCGACATCGTCTTCACGTTCGACCTGTTGAGCTACTTCCGCGAATCCGACACCCGGTATCGCACGCAACTGTGCGGATTCGACGAGGTTCCATCGGACTGGTCTCCCGAGTGGAAGCGTACCTATACGAATCTCCCGGCTGGCACATACTCGTTTCGGGTGTGGGGGCGCGACTATGCCGGGAACGTCACGGGACCCGAATCCGTCGGGTTCGAGGTCCGGCGCGCGCCGTGGCGAACGTGGTGGGCGTACCTCGGGTACGCCGGCGCGGCGATGGGAGCCGCCTATGGCGGCGTCCAGTGGCGATTGCACACGCTCCGGCATCGCACCGAGCTGCTCGAGGCGACGGTGAGCGAGCAGACAGCCGAGCTCGCGGCAAAGGTTGACCAGTTGCGCCATTCGGAGGCAATCACGCGCGAGAAGGCGGACGAGCTGGCGCTCGCCGTCGACCAGTTGCGAACCGCCGAGCGGAACGCGCAACGTGCAAAGGCCGAGGCCATCGCCGCAAAGGACAAGGCGCTCGACGCGAGCCACGCAAAGAGCGTCTTCCTGTCGAGCATGAGCCACGAGCTGCGGACGCCTCTGAATGCCGTACTCGGTTTCGCGCAGCTGCTCGAGCGTGACCCGACGCTCACGGTCGATCAGCGCGACCATTTGAGCGCGATCATGTCGAGCGGCGAGCATCTGCTGCACCTGATCAACGACGTGCTGTCGCTATCAAAGATCGAGGCCGGCAAGCTGTCGCTCTCCGTCGAGCCCTTCGATCTGCACCGGACGATCGACGGCGTCGAGGCCATGCTGCGAGGCCGCACGCGGGCAAAGCGATTGCGGCTCGTCGTCGCAAAGGGCGACGCGCTGCCGAGGCAGGTGCTCGGCGATGAAGGAAAGCTACGCCAGGTGCTGATCAACCTGCTTGGAAACGCCGTCAAGTTCACCGAGCAGGGAACGGTGACGCTCGCCGCATCGTGGCGCGACGGAATCGCGGAGTTCACGGTGTCGGACACGGGCGTCGGCGTTGCGGAGGATGAGCTCGGGACGTTGTTCGAGCCGTTCGTCCAGTCCGAGAGCGGGAGGCGCGCGAAGGAAGGCACGGGTCTCGGGCTCGCGATCAGCCGCAACTTTGTCGAGATGATGGGCGGCCATATCGGAGTCGAGAGCACGTTTGGCAAGGGCACGACGTTCCGGTTTGACGTCGAGCTGCCGAGCGCCGAGGATGCGGACCTCTCGGAAGGTCGCCGCGCGATCCTCGAGCTCGAGCCCGGCCAGCGGGAGTTCAAGATCCTCGTCGTCGACGACGCGCCTCGGAACAGGGAGCTTCTGATCAAGCTTCTCTCGGCCGTCGGGTTTACGGTTGGAGAGGCCGAGGACGGCCGCGATGCGATCGCCGTCTGGACGAACTGGCAGCCGCACGCGATCCTCATGGACATGCGGATGCCGGTGATGGACGGACGCGCCGCCACGACCGAGATCAGGCGGCTCGAACGCGAGATGCTTGGCGCGCTCGACGTCGGAAACGGAGCACGCACGGTCATCATCTCGTTGACCGCGAGTGCGTTCGAACACGAGCGCGAAGAGATCCTGATGGCCGGTTGCGACGATTTTCTTACCAAGCCGTTTCGGGAAGACGCGCTCTTCGAGAAGCTGGCCAAACACCTTGGCGCGCGATTCCTTCGAACCGGCACGTCGACACAACAATCACCTGGCTCCGCGTCGACTGGGATCGTGCCACCCGAGAGCCTGCGCGAGCTTCCCGTCGAATGGCTGTCGAAGCTGAGCGACGCGGTCGTCAAAGGCGATGTCGAACAGGCGTCGCGGCTTGTCCAGCTCCTGGAATCGCACGATGCGGCGCTCGCGCTGCAGCTCGCCTCTCTCATCAAGAGCTATCGATTCGACGAGCTGCAGGACTTGCTGGAGCAGGCCGCGGGCTGAGGATCTGTGCAGCCTTGTACGCGTAACACACGCGAGCATTCGACACCCGGCTCGCCGTTCGTGTGTCCCCTTGCCGCCGCGACCACGGTCCGACACAATACGTCGTTTGCGAGATACGTTTGACTCGTGACGGAGCGTGAGGTTTGTCGATGAAGTGGAAAGTCATGGCCGCGGTGGCGGCTGGTCTGGTAGTGGCGATCTTCGGCACGGTGTACTACATCGCCGGAACGCCGCAGTATTCGCTGTACCTGATGCGCCGGGCCGCGCTCGCGGGCGACCGCGAGACATTCAATCAGCACTTTGACGTGACACAGGTCGTCTCGCACGCCGTGGATCGAGCGGTGGGAGGAATCCCGGCCGGCCCTCGGATCATGTCCAAGCATGCGACGGACTCGCTGATTCCGGCGGCCGGCCAGATCATCCGCGAGCGGCTCGACGACAGTCTTGCCGACCCCACGAGTGCGCCGGTGCTCGCGATGTCGATCGACTCGGTGTCATACGTGAACGACGGCGCGGTCGTGACGTTGAAGAACGCGTCCGACGGGTCGACCACCGTGATCACGATGACCCGCATGCCGAACCGCCAATGGAAGATCGTCGACCTCGACCTGTCAAAGGCGAACGTCGTGTTTACGCTGGACGAAGTCAGGACCCGTGCCGCATCCGAAACGCCGAACTTCCCGCGGATACCAAATCTGCCGGGAGCGCCGGTGCCGGGCGGGCTGACGCCCTAGAGCTTCGGCAGCGTGAGCCCCGTCTGCCCCTGGTACTTGCCGGCCCGGTCGGCATACGACGTGCGGCATTCCTCGTCCGACTCGAAGAAGAGGATCTGAACGAAGCCTTCCTCGGCGTACAACCGTACGGGAAGATTGGCAGCGTTGTAGAGCTCGACCACCAGCCGTCCGCGCCAGTTGGCCTCGAGGGGCGTCGTGTTGACGATCAGACCGCAGCGAGCATACGTGCTCTTTCCAAGAGCGATGCACGTGACGTTGCGCGGAATCGTGAACGTCTCGATCGTAACGCCGAGCGCGTAGGAGTGGGGCGGCAGCAGCCAGTACTCGGCGCCCTGCTCGTCGGTCTTAAGCGGTACATCAAGCAGCGTGTTGACGTCGAAGCGCTTGGGATCGATCTCGGTCCCTGTGATCGGCGAGAAGACCTTGAATTCGTCGCGGGCGAGCCGGCAGTCGTACCCGTAACTCGACAATCCCGCACTGATGATCCGGCGATCATCGACCGCTCGCACGAGCTCGCGCATGAAGGGCTTGATAAGGTCGGCCTCTTCGCACATGCGCTCGATCCATACGTCTGACTTGATGCTCACGGCTCGTGCTGCCTCCAACAGATGATTCGGTCTCGCAAGGACGCCGCACTGTACCGACCGTCGGGAACCATGTCAATCCACGGTTCCCGACACGATCGGCACGTGCGGTCGCACGTCCTTCAGGGCTTCTTCACAGGGGGCGGCGCGCCGCCGGCCTGGCCAGTGTTCGTCATGTTCTTGGGCGTTCCCGCCGGGGGCGGTCCCTTTCGACGAACGAGCTTCATCTTGAACTTCTTGACGGTGACACCCTCCCAGCTGAGCTGGGGAGCGTCGCCAATCATCTGGCCCTGGACGGTGACCTGCTGGCCGACAAAGTCGCGCAACTGCGCGTTGTTCACGCGCACGTCCGCGTCGGCGTTGATGTAGAGCGTTCCGTCCGCGCCCAGTACCCCGAGGTAGCCGCCCTTCTCGAGGTTTGCCTTGGCGCATTCGGCCAGCTTCTCGGGCGGGGCCTTGGGATTCTCCTTGTAGCAGATCAGGCCTACCACGGTTCCTTCGATGTTGTCCTCGCTGCCGAGCGGCGGCTGCATCGTGCCCGGCGCCGTCGGCGCGGCATTCGTCGCGGCGACAGGGGCGTTCGAGGCGTTCTGCGCGGCCGTGTTTCCACCGGGCGCCGCGGTGTTTGCAGGTTCGCACGCCGCGGCGCACATGGCAGCGGCGGCGAGCAGCATTGTGGCGACGAGCGATGCCCATCGATTGTTCTTCAGAGTAGCCATTCCATTCTCACCAGTGTGTGCGGCCCGCTACCGCCCCTTGAATTCAGGTTTCCGCTTCTCGAGGAACGCCGTAACGCCCTCTTCCTTGTCCTCGCTTGCAAAGCAGAGCGCAAACAGGTCGATCTCGCGGTCGAGGCCTTCGCGCAGGTTCGCGCGAGCCGCCGTCTTGACCGCCTCCTTTGCAGCCTGCAGCGCAATCGGGCTCTTCTCCGCGATGGCGTTTGCGATCTCCATCACGTGATCCATCAATGCCTCGGGCTCGCACACTTCGTTCACCAGCCCGATCGCGAGCGCTTCGGCCGCGCCGATCAGTTTGCCCGTGAGAATCAGCTCCATCGACTTGCCCTCGCCGACGAGCCGCGTGAGCCGTTGCGTGCCGCCGCCTCCGGGAATGATGCCAAGGTTGATTTCGGGCTGGCCGAGCTTTGCCTTGCTCGAGGCAATGCGGATGTCGCAGCCGAGCGCAAGTTCGCAGCCCCCGCCAAGACAGAAGCCGTTGATCGCGGCGATGACGGGTTTCGGAAAGTCCTCGACAACGGTGAACACGCGCATCGTCTGCATCACGCCGCGCTGCTGGTGCGCCGTGCGGCCGGCAAATTCGGCGATGTCGGCGCCCGCGATGAAGGCCTTCTCGCCGGCGCCGGTGACGACGACGACTCGGACCGACTCGTCGTTGCGCAGCTCGTCGAACGCGGCGGTGATGTCGTTGCGCGTCGCGTGGTTGAGCGCGTTCATCTTGTCCGGACGGTTGATCGTGATGACCGCAACGCGGCCCTTTCGCTCGAGGATGACGTTCTCGTACATATGAGTCCTTTCAGTATTCACCATTCACCAGCTGTAGAAGCCCTCGCCGGACTTCTTGCCGAGTTTTCCCTCGGCGACCATTCGACGGAGCAGCTCGGGTGGGCGGAACGATTCGGAGCCGAGCTCCTTGTGAAGATACTCCGCGATGCTGAGCCGCACATCGAGACCGACCAGATCCGTCAGCCTGAGCGGACCCATCGGATGGTTGTAGCCGAGCTCCATGGCCTTGTCGATGTCGGCAGCCGACGCCACGCCCTGTTCGAGCATGCGCATGGCTTCCAGCCCGAGCGCGATGCCAAGACGGCTCGAGGCAAATCCCGGCGCGTCGCGAACGACGATCGGTTCCTTCCCGAGGCGGTGCGCCACGTCGAGAACACTCGCCTTCGTTTCGTCGGCCGTTCGATCGTGAACCACGACCTCGAGCAGCTTCATGACGTGCACCGGGTTGAAGAAGTGCATGCCGATGACCTGCGAAGGTCGCGTCGTTTCACCAGCGATTCTGTCGATAGACAACGACGACGTGTTCGTAGCGAGGATCGAAGCCGGCGGCGCAAGCTTGTCCAGATCCCGAAACAGCGGCGCCTTGATGTCCATCGATTCGGGCGCCGCCTCGATCACGAGATCGGCGTCGCGGACCGCATCGCCAAGCGTCGCGCACGCTCTCAGGCGCGAGAGCGCCGCGTCGCGCTCGGCTTCGGTTACCTTGCCGCGCGAGATCCCCTTGTCGAGATTGTCGCGGACACGCTCGAGCCCTCGCCCGGCTGCTCCTTCGACGGCGTCGAACAGGCCGACACGATATCCCGCAACGGCCGACACGTGGGCGATTCCATGACCCATCGTTCCGGCGCCGATGACTGCAATGCTCTCGATAGTTCCCATAACCCCTGGCTGGCGATGTGATTGTTACTGGCCCCGGAACTGCGGCGGCCGTTTCTCGAAGAATGCCGCGACGCCCTCACGGGCGTCGTCAGACGCAAAGCACTCGAGCTGGAAGGAATTCTCGGCGTCGATGGATTCGGCAAGCGTGCGGGTTCCGCTGGCGTAAACACCCTGCTTGATCGCGCGCATCGAGCGCGGAGATCGCGAAGCGAGCAGCGTCGCCAGCTTCTCGGTCTCCTCCGCGAGTTCGTGGAGCGGCACGACGCGGTTGACGAGCCCGATCCGCAGCGCATCGTGCGCGCCGATCACGTCGCCCGTCATCATCAGCTCGATCGCGCGCGACTCGCCGACAAGGCGCGGCAGAAAATGGAGACCGCCCCAGTCGGGAGCAAGCCCGATACGCGTGAACGTCTGGCCGAACGTCGCGGTCTCGGACGCGATGCGGATGTCGCATGCGAGCGCAAGGTTCAGACCGCCGCCGGCGGCGGGCCCGTTGACGGACGCGATGACGGGCGCCGACATTTCCCGAATTCGCGTCACAACCCGGCGGCCCGCGTCGAGCAGCTTCGCAAAATTGTCGGTGTCGTTTGCCGCAAGCAGCTCCTTGAGGTAGTTGATGTCGGCGCCCGAGCAGAACCCGCGCCCGGCGCCCGTGATGACAACGACGCGGACGTCCGGTCTATCGAGCTCGGCGAGCGCATCAAAGATCTCGTCGCGCATCGGGCCTGCGAAAGCATTCAGCTTCTCGGGACGGTTCAGCGTCAGCCGGCCGACCGGACCGTTGGTTTCGACGATGACGCATTCATATGCCATGTGCTATTGCCCCTTGAATTCGGCCTTGCGCTTCTCGACGTACGCGCGGATTCCCTCGGCGGCGTCCGAGGACGTGAACAATTGCTGCTGCAGTTCGCGCTCGAGCGCGAGACCGGCTTCGAATCCGACTTCGAGACCGGTCTGAACCGCGCGCTTGATCCGTCCGACGGCCATCGCCGCTCGGGCCGGAGGCACAAACGTGCGGGCGGTCACATACACCTCGTCCATGAACGCGTCGCAACTATCGGTTTCGACCACCTTGTTGACCACGCCGTACTCGGCGGCTGTTTCAAACGAAAAGAGCTCGCCGGTCGCCATGAGCTCGATCGCGCGGGCCTTGCCGACGAGTCGCGCGAGCCGTTGCGTCCCGCCGGTGCCCGGCAGCACGCCGAGCGAGACTTCGGGGAGCCCCATCTTCCCGGCGCCCTTCCGCGCAATCCGCATGTCGGCCGCCATGGCGATCTCCATGCCGCCTCCAACCGTGTGGCCGTTGAGAGCCGCAATCACGAGCTTTGGCGTCTGTTCGAGCCGGTTGAGGGTCTCGTTCGCGTGCAGGCAGAAGTAGTACTTGAACTGCGGCGTGACCGAATTCAGCATCGAGATGTCGGCGCCGGCGCAGAAGAACTTCTCGCCCGCGCCGCGTAGCACGATGACGTGGACCGATTCGTCCATCCGGGCACGCAGGATGGCCTCGTCGAGGTCCCGGTTCATGTCATACGAATAGGTGTTTGCCGGCGGAGCGAAGAGCTCGATCGTGGCGATGCCCCCCTCCGTCGCATAGCGAACAAGTCCGTTCGGCATCGATTCAGCGCGCACGGAGTGCGCTTCGGTGGCCATGTGTCTCCTCCGGGCTCGTCACGAGAGCCGGGGATTCTATTGGACCCCCCGGGGGGTGTCAACTGGGGGGTCCATGTGCTACAGTACGCCCCTGTTCCTGCTGACTGCCCCCCTCCACGAACGGTCCCTGATCCCCCGAATCGACGGTTCGCGATGCACGCGGAAACGCACGAGGCTGCGAGCGAAAAGCTCGCCGACCGACTGAAGACGCTGTCGGCCGGCGCCTGGGTATTCGAGGTGGACCGGCTGGCCAAATTCGAGTCGATCACGCTCGACGAAGCGCTGGTACTGCTCGGCCGACGGTTTGCGGGGGACTATCTCGAGTCCCGGCGCCAGATCGTCTGGAGCCTGATCGAGTACGCATACATTCGGTTCGAGCCGGACGCGTGGATCGATCCATTGCGGTGCAATCCGCGCCGGCGTTCGGCCCGCCGGCGCTCCCGTGGCGCCGCGGCCTGAAGCAGGATCCCTAGAACGGCAGGTGAATTCCGAGCTTGTCGAGATCCTGGAGGTGCTCGAGCACGACGCGCAGCGGGTGATACTCCGCCAGTGGATTCGGGCCTGTTTCGTCGATGCGCATCTCGGCCGTGCGATGGAACGAGAACACCCATTTGCGGAAGGTGCCCGCCACGAGCACGCGTCCGGTCAGATTGAGCGTATCGCTCGGCATGATCGCCTCGCCGAGCACGCCCGGCGCCACATTCGCGAAATTCGCACGAAGCCGCAGCGGTTGCGGCAGATCGACCGGCGCATCGGCAGGCAGGTCGAATTGCGTGTCGTAGTTCTCGACTTCGAACGGAATGCCGTTCAACCGCATGTCCGTGAAGACGACGTGTTCGATCGTTCCGCCGACGCCGATCGGCCGCAGCCGGACCGGCACCTCGACGACGACGTCTTCCGTCGACACCGACGCGACACGCGGGAGCCCGAACTCGAGCACGTCGCCCGCCCGTCCGATCGTCTGTGCGGACGCCGTTGCCGGCACGCACGCCGCGAGGAGAGCGCATACAAGAATGGTGGATCGGAGACGCAACATCGCGGTCAGTCTAGCACGGCCGCACGCGCGCCGCGGCACGTCGCGCCAGCGTGCGCCTGTGGTAGTATCGCGGGGAATTCTCAGCTCGCGATTGGGAACAGTGTCGAATGAACCGGTCGAACGAACGGCCTCGCGCAAAGACTGACGAGCTCGCCGAAGAGCGCGAAGAAGTTCGCGTATTCCACGAACACATCAAGCGGTCGGGCCTGAAGCGGACGGCCCAGCGCGACCTGATCCTCGATGTGTTCCTCGGCACGGAAGACCACGTCAGCAGCGAGGACCTGTACGAGCTCGTAAAGACCCACGACGCATCGGTCGGCTTCACGACGGTGTACAGGACGCTGAAGCTGTTGCAGGAGTGCGGGCTTGCGCGCAACGTGCAGTACTACGACGGCCGGATGCTCTACGAGCACGACTTCAAGCACGCGCACCACGACCACCTGATCTGTACGAACTGCGGAATCCTGATCGAGTTCTACAGCGAAATCATCGAGAACATGCAGGACGAGATCGCCGCGCGACACAAGTTCCGGCCCGAGACGCACAGCCTGAGGATCTTCGGCAAGTGCGTGAAGTGTCAGGCGGCTGAAGGTCGTCCCAAGACGGGAAGCGGTGCATGAATGCGATTTGGCTGATGGTGGTGACGCTGTGCGTCTTCGCCCTCGCCTATCGGTACTACAGCGCGTTCCTGGCGGCGCGCGTCATGGTGCTCTTTGACGGAAACCCGACGCCGGCGCACACGCACTACGACGGACAGAACTACTTCCCGACGAATCGATGGGTGCTGTTCGGGCACCACTTTGCGGCAATCGCGGGGGCGGGCCCGCTCATCGGTCCGGTGCTCGCCGCGCAGTTCGGTTTTCTCCCCGGGTTCCTCTGGCTTCTGACTGGCGTCGTGCTCGGCGGGGCAGTCCATGACTTCATCATCCTGTCGGCGTCCGTGCGGCGGGACGGCAAGTCGCTCGCCGAGATCGCGCGCACCGAGATCGGGCCGGTGTCGGGATTTGTGTGCGCACTGGCGATTCTGGTGATCGTCATCGTCGCGCTTGCTGGTCTTGGATTCGCCGTCGTCAACGCGCTCAAGGACAGCGCGTGGGGCGCATTCACGATCGCGGTCACCATCCCCGTGGCGTTGTTCATGGGCTGGTACATGTACCGGTTTCGCGTGGGCAAGATCGCAGAGGCGTCGGTCATCGGGATCGTCTGTCTGATCGGCGCCGTCGTCGTCGGTGGGATGCTCAAGGGCTCGCCGTTCGAATCGTGGTTCCTGTTGTCGAGCACTCAGGTGACGATCGCAATGGGGATCTACGGTCTGGTCGCGTCGATCCTGCCGGTCTGGCTGCTGCTGTGTCCGAGGGACTACCTGTCGGCGTTCATGAAGCTCGGGACGATCGGCGTGCTCGTCATTGGCGTGCTGCTCGTGCAGCCGACGCTCAAGATGCCGGCGCTGACCGAGTACGTCCACGGCGGCGGACCGATCGTTCCCGGCAAGGTATTTCCGTTCGTGTTCATCACGATCGCGTGCGGCGCGATCTCGGGGTTCCACGCGCTGGTCGGGTCGGGCACGACGCCAAAGATGATCGCGTGCGAGACCGACTGCCGCGCGATCGGCTACGGTTCGATGCTGCTCGAGAGCCTCGTCGGCGTCGTCGCGCTTATCGCGGCGTGCTCGCTCGAGCCGTCCGACTACTTCGCGATCAACGTTCCCGTCGACAAGTTCGCGGCGCTTGGCATGGCGCCGGTGCATCTGAACGACCTGGGAGCGCTCGTCGGCGAGAACGTTGCGGGACGCACGGGCGGAGCGGTGAGTCTGGCCATCGGCATGGCGCAGATCTTCACGGGCTTGCCCGGTATGCGGGGGCTGCTCGCGTATTGGTACCACTTCGTGATCATGTTCGAGGCGCTCTTCATCCTCACCACGATCGATACCGGCACGCGTGTCGCACGGTTCATGCTGCAGGAGTTCGCGGGCCGTTTCTACAAGCCGTTCGGGCGCGCCGACTGGTTGCCGGGAACCATCGTTGCGAGCGTGCTGGTCGTCGCCGGGTGGGTGTATTTCATCCTGACGGGGTCGATCAGCACGATCTGGCCGATGTTCGGGATCGCGAACCAGCTGCTCGCCGCGGTCGCGTTGTGTGTCGGCACGACGGTCATCATCAATTCGGGGCGTGTGAGGTACGCGTGGGCGACGCTGTTGCCATTGTCGTTCGTAGGCAGCGTCACGCTGACCGCGGGATATCTTTCGATTCGCGACATCTACCTGCCGCTTGCGCGCAGCGCCAATTCGTCGCAGGCGCTGCAGGGGTTCATCGATGCGAGCCTGACCGCGATCCTGATGGTCAGTGCGGTCGTGATCATGATCGATTCGGTCTACCACTGGGTCGGGCGGCTGCGCGCGCGCGGGCCGTTGGCGGTCGAAACGTAGCTAGATCCGGACGCCGAGCCGATCCCGTCAGGGATCGGGGAGACTCCACGGCACGCGAATCGTCAGTCTCGCCCGATCGCTCAC
>JBGAKX010000160.1:0-9109 GCA_044224215.1 Blastocatellia bacterium | reverse complement strand
AGCACCCCGAAGGGGTGCCGGAGAATAGCCGGGGGTCGGGGGCGCGCAGCGCGACGATGACCCCAGGCTCACGAAAAACGTCGGTCGCCGACCCTGAAGGGGGTCGGCCTTCTGCGCGCACAACGCGTGACCGTTCAAGGCCAGAGCCCGACCCCAGGTCTACCGAGCTTGTTGCGGTTCAGGGTCGTCGTCGCTTTTGCTCCTCGACCCCGGCTATTGTGGCGCACCCCTTCCGGGGTGCTCGGATCGATACCGAGCCTCGAGATCACCCCGATCGCTCACGCGATCGGCTCTGCGGCGTGCAATTCCCAGACTTCGAGCCGGGCGGGGAGTGCGCTAACGAAACCATCCCGCGCGGGTCGAGCCCTCGAACCCTACGAGCGCTTGAACACGAACGTAATCGTTCCGACCACCTTGACCGGAATGCCGCCAAGCGTCGTCGGAGAGAACTTCCAGTTGCGCGCAGACTGCTCGGCGGTGCGGGTGAACAGCGGGTGCCCCGAGATCGCGTGCGCGCTGACCACGTCGCCTTGCTCGGACACGGTGACTTCGACGACGACGGTGCCGGTCATGCCGGTCTCCTTGGCGATCGTGGGGTACGGGGGTTGATCGCGATGAATCGCAACGCCGTTCAGCGGGCCCTTCGAGACGACACGTCGTGCCGGCGGCTCGACCTTCTCGGACACGGGATCGTGCGGCGGCTGCGGCGGAGGAATCATGATCGGGTCGACGCGCGCCACCGGTCCGTCACCCGTGCCGGGTAGGCCGTTCGGCCAGCCTTCGCGGTCGCCGCCCACCACGCCGACCGTCGATCCACTCGGATCGATGCCGCCGAGTTGGGGAGGTCGCGGCACCGGCGGTCCGATCTCGGTCGGTGGATGCAGCACGGCCGCAAACGACGGCGCCGCGGCTCGCGGAGCCGACGGGTGTTCGGGTGCACGCGCCGGCGGCGGCGACACCTTCACGACCGCGACGAGCGCGAGGTTCTGGAAGTCGGCGTTCAGCGATTCGTCATAGGTCATGATCCCGGCGACGGCGACACCCGTCAGAATGACGATCCAGACGACGGACGAGACGGCAAAGTAGAGCCACGTCCGCGCGCCACGGCGTTGCGAGGTGGATTCGACGAGTGTATCGAACATGATCGTGAGCCTCCGTGGAGTCCGTCGCGCGCACCGCTCCGAGCCGAAGCCGGGTGGCTCCGCGTGCGGCACGCGTTGCGGGAGATTGTGCCCGGGCCGGTGGTTTCCGGCCGTTCACAGCCTTTAGACTCCGGAGTCTTGAAGAAGTTCCAGCGCGACCTCGTCCAGCGCCGCGACGAACCGGTCGATCTCGTCCTCGGTGTTGTAGTAATGCACCGAAGCGCGCACCACGCCGCGCTCGAGGTGCCGCTCCTCGAAATCGATGCGCGCCGAGTAGATGTCGGAAACCGAAACGTTGATCGCGCGTCGTACCAGCGCTTTCTTGATCGCCGTTGCGTCGCATCCATCGACCGTGAACGTCGTGATCGCGCACAGCTCGGCGCCTACGTCGCGCACCGTCACGCGGTCCATCGCAGACAATCGATTCCGAAGCGTTGCCGCAAGCTCCCACGCGCGGTCGCGGATCGCATCCATCCCGAGCGCCAGCGCATAATCGATCGCCGCGCCGAGACCGAGCCGGCACGCATAGCTCGCTTCCCAGTTTTCAAAGCGCCGCGCGTCCGAGCGAATCGCGTATTCGTCGCGCGTCACCCACTCGGCGCCGTGGTGATCGAGCATCGGCGGATCGATGCGGTCGAGCGCATCGGCTCGAACGAACAGAAACCCCGTGCCGCGCGGCCCGCGCAGGAACTTTCGGCCTGTCGACGACAGCATGTCGCAGCCGATCTCGCGGACGTCGATCGGCATCTGCCCGACGGACTGGCACGCGTCGAGCAGATACAGAACGCCGGCGGCCCGCGCCAGCCGGCCGATCGCCGCCGCCGGATTGACGAGCCCTCCACTTGTCGGGATGTGGTTGATCGCGACAAGGCGAACCCGGTCGTCGATCATCCGCTCGAGCGCCGCGACGTCGACCTGGCCCGATTCGTCGTTCGGGATCACCTCGATCACAGCCCCGGTCCGCCGCGCCGCGTGCAGAAACGCGACATAGTTCGCCGCGTACTCCGAGACGGACGTCAGGATGCGGTCGCCCGCCGCGAGCGGGACCGAGTAGAACGCGAGGTCCACGCCCGCGTCGCGTCGTCGACGAGGCGATCTCGTCGCAGCGCGCGTTGATCACGCGCGCCGCCGAGTCGTAGACCGCGTCGATCGCGTCTGCCCGGGCGTCCGCGGCTTCGTATCCGCCGATCGACGCTTCGAGACGAAGGTGATCGATGACCGCGTCGAGCACCGATTGCGGCGGCAGCGCAGCGCCGGCGTTGTTGAAGTAGAGCATGGCCGTTCGCAGCCGGGCGTCTCGGCGCGCGCTCGATCGATGTCGATGGTCATGGTTCTCCGTTGGGGGCTGCCGGTCGGGTCACTGGACGCGAAGCCGGCCCTCGGCGCCGTTTCCGCGGATGTCCGGCGCATACATCGCTTCGCCTACGACCGGCAGCACGTGGAACGCGCCCGGCGTCTCGGCTCTCAGCTCGTACCGGACCTCCCACACACCCTGCGATAGCTTGGACGCGAACAGGGCAACCTTCCGGTCCCTCAGCTCGCGGTAGACGATCTCCTGCTTGCCGCTGTATTCGCTCGGATCGCCCCGCCGCTCGCCCGCGGCCGCCGCCGCCGTGAGCTGGCGTGCGGTGATCGACGCGCCGCTGCGCACGTCGACCGCCTCGAGACCGGCCGGTTTCAGGTCCTCTACGAGCAGGTAGTCGTAGTCGTTCTTTGTCTCGACGGTCACGACCGTCTCGACGCGGTCGCCGCTCGAGAGCGTGTCGCCGTCCTTGAGCGGCACCCGCTGATAGTAGTACCCCTTGAGCAGCGTGGGCTGCGCGACGAGCTTGAAGTACTGGCGCGACACGAACAGGCCGTTTCCAGCGGCGGCAATCGGCTCCTCGAGACTGAAGAACTGCACCTCGGCCGACAGGTACATCGGGCCCTCGCCGCTCTTCCGGACGAGCCGAACCTCATTCACGCCGTCTCGAATCAGTGAATTGTCGATGGGATAGAAGCCGGCAGTCGCGATCATCCCATCGCGCCCGACTGCCTTTGACGCCACCGACTGACCGTTGACCACGAGTTCGTATTCGAGGTCCGAGCCAAGCTCACCCGACATCTTCAGGTAGTCGTTGAGCGCCAGCACGGCGAACGCCGTGTCGCGCGTGTTCGTCCACCGAGCGCCGCTGCGGTTCTGCACGAGCCAGCTCATCGCGGGCTCGATCAGTTCGTTCTGTGGATCGATCGTCACGAGCGCCGACAGCGTGAACGCCGTGGCCTCGATGCTGCCGTCCGACCAGCGCCACCAGTCGGTCTCCTCGCCCCAGTGCGCCGTCGCGATGACCTCGGTCACCGGCGCGCCTTCGACGCCGGTCGCGGTCGACACGCCCGGAGCGCGCTCGACCTTCGCGCCGTTCGCAAGGTTGTCCGCCAGCACGCGCGTCTGGTCCTCGAGCTTGTAGTAGTGCGCCGCGAGCGCCAGCAGCGCGCGCGTGTACGCCGCCAGCTGGTCACGGTTCGTGTAGACGTTGTCGAATGCGGAGAGCTCCTCGAGGCCCGCCTCCTCGTTCTGCGACCCGTGGTAGACAGCCAGCGCGTGCAGCATCCACGCCTGCATGTCGAGGTTCTTCTCTTCCTTGACGAGCTCGTCGTTGAGCCAGTCGGCGGCCTTCGCAAGGCGATCCGACTTGACCGCAAGCCCCGCCCCGCGAGCGAGCGTCAACCCCCAGATGACGTACGCCGTCATGTAGTGATCGCTGGCGTCGTCCTTCCACCAGCCCCACCCGCCGTCGTCGTGCTGTAGCTCGTACAGCCGCTCGAGGCCCGCCTTCTCGACGTCGCCGAGGCTCTGCTCGGTCGCGGGCTCTGCCGGCGTCACAGCGGACCCCTCGGGTGGTGGCGTGGCAGCGTCGAGAGGACCAAAGATGTGGCCCTCGATGTCCTCGAGCTTGATGCCCTGGTCGGCGAGCGTCTTTGCGACAACCGCGGCCGGCATGAACCGGCTCATCGTCTGTTCGGTGCATCCGTACGGATACTCGACGAGGTATGGAATCGCGTCGAGCATCGTCGCCGCAAGGCTCGGCGAGACGCGGACCGACATCTTTGTCGATCGAGGCTGGCGTGCGGCGGGGACGTTCACGACGACCAGCGCCTCGGGTCCGCGCGTGCGCGTCGCGCCCGCGACGAGCTTCTCGACGCCGTGCTCGTGCGCGACGAAGTTCTGCACCATCGCGTCGCCGTACTCGCCGCCGGCGGTCTCGACCTGCAGCGACACGTCGCCCGGCCGCTCGACGCGCACTTCCCATTCGTACCGCTGTTCGCCTCCGGGCGAGATCTCTTCGGCCGGCGCCACGAACTCCTTCGCATCGGAGTCATACCCGACGACCTTGACGTCGCCGCCCGACGAGCGCCGCAGGTAACCGGTCACGCGAACGCCCTGTGCACGAAGGACCGTTCGCGGCGTGAGCACCGCGTCGGAGTTGTTGTTGACGATCGCCGAGATCGTGACGACGTCGCCCGCGACAAAGAACCGAGGCGCCTGGAGCCGTACGGTGAGCGGCGATCGGGTCCGCGCAGCAGCCGTCGCGATGCCGAACTGGTTTCCGGTCGTGGCAACGCGCGCCGTGGCGCGCCAGCTCGTCAACGACTCGGGGAACTTCACCTGGACCGTGGCCGTGCCTTCGCTGTTCGTGATGACGTCCGGTTGCCAGAACGCCGTCGCGCGAAAATCGCTTCGCACGACGACGGCGGGTTCGACAGTCGCAGCCGTCAGTTCCTGCCCCGGCGCTCCAGCTGGCCTCTGCGCGAACGCGTCCATTCCTCGAGTTTCGGTTTCGGCCGTCACGCCCAACGTGGACCTCCCGTTGATCGGCAGGTCCACGACTCCGCCAATTGGTCGAACCTGGTCACTCGAGGGGGGCGCAACAATCTTTGGCACCAGCCGCGCGTAAACCTTTGACTGAAAAGTGCTTTGCGCATTCGTCAGCAACTGTCGCCGCTGCCCGAAGAACGTCTTGCGCGGATCGCCCGCCAGGTCGCCCTGGATGTAGTAGACCGCGTCGTCGGCAACCGACAACCCGACCTCGGCCGGCACTCCCTGCCCAGACGAATCGCGGGTCGTCACCGTCAGCGTGCCTTCGTCACCTGGCTTGTACAGCGGCTTGTCGGCCTTCACCTCGACGTTCAGGAAGTTCTTTGCCGGCGGAACGACGATCTCCGTCGTCGCCATGAACATCTGTCCGTCGGCCACGGCGACCGCCGTGACATAGACGTTGGGCGCGCACTTCTCGGTAACGTCGAGCTCGAGCAGCTTGACCGTTCCGTTCATCCGGACGACCTGGTAGTCGTAGATCTCGTCGCCGGCGACGGTAAGCAGCGCCGCCTTCAAGCCCGGAGGCGCCGCGATCATCACCCGCGCCTTGCCGCCAACCTCCGCCGTCGCCGAATCGACCATCACTTCGAGCCCGCCCGAGCGGTACCCGAGCTCGGCCGTCTCGCTCTTTGCCGCCCACACCGAGGCGTCCGCCTCGATCGGCGGGAGGTTCTTGTCGCGGCTGACCCACGCAAAACGGTAGTAGCCCTCGCGCGTCGGGTTGAACGGGATGTCGAGCGTTCCATCGGCGCCTGTTGTGTACGTCTGTTCCGAGATCTTGTCGTGCTCGTACCCTTCCGACTTGATCTGCCACTTCTTCTCGTTCGCCTTTGTCGGCGGCGGGAAGTTCGGATACTTCTCCTTGAGCTTGCGCAGATCGTCGCCGCGGACCTCCTTCCCCTTCGGATCGATCCACACCTCGGTCCAGTAGTCGCGCGTGATCGTCACGGTTCCCTCCACCGCGACGGGCTGCTCGTTGGCGTCGATCGTCTTGATGTGGATCTTTGTCGTGTCGTCGGGCCGCACGAGCGTGCGGTCGGGCTGCGCGTAGACGTAGAACCTCTGGCGCGTCACGCGCACCGTGTCGCTCGCGACGATCTCGCGCCGCGAGGTGTCGGTCACGCGCGCCTCGATCGTGTACTCGAAATCCTGCTGCGCGGACCGCGGCGTATCGAACGAGATCCGGGCGTGCCCCTCGGCGTCGGTCTGCAGCGTCTCGCGCTTGATGATCTGTCCGCGACCGGAATACTGCCGTTCGCTGTCCGCGTAGAGCCACGCGTACTGCCGGTCAAAGCCCCACGAACGATAGTAGTAGTTCTGGTAGACGATGACTTCGGTCGTCGCGTTGGCGACGGCGCCGCCAAAGTAGTACTCCGCGTCGACGCTCACGTCGACCTTCTCGCCGAGCCGGAACGCCTTCTTCCGGCCGTTCTCCTCGGGGAGCGAGACGCTGACCTTGAACTCGGGCAGCTTGTACTCCTCGAGCCTGAGCAGCGTCGCCGACCCGATCGTGTTCCGGCGCCCCTCGTCCCAGAACGTGATGTGGTACTCGCCGAGCGGCATGCTCTCCGAAAACGAGAGCGAGCCCCACGCGCTGCCGAACTCGTTGAGCTTTGCGCGACCCGCAGTCACCTTGGCGCCGCGCGCGTCGTCGACCTGGAATTCAACGGCTCGGTTGGCGGGCGTCGTGTACTGGCCGTCGGCATACTGCCTCGCGACGATCTTCCACTGTGCCTCCTCGCCGGGGCGGTACGCCGGGCGGTCCGTGTAGACGTAGATCTTCCACGGTTGGGCGGAGCTCGACGCCCGGTACGAAAACCCGGTCGCGAACGTCTGCCGCTCCTCGGCCGCCGCGAACGCGACCACCGGTCCGCTTGGGCCGCCAGGCGTCAGATCGGCGGTGGCCACGCCTTCCTTGTCGGTCGTTCCGTCGGTTCGCCGCCACGTCGTCGTCTGGCGGGCAGAGTCGTAGACCTGTTCCCAGAACGCAACGCGCGCGCCGGAGATCGGCGCGCCGTCGAGCGCGCCGCAGGCAAACGCGATCGCCTTGGAACCGGATGTCTCGACGACGAGGGCCGCATCGGTGACGAGGATCACGTCGCGCGACGTAATGGCGTCCGAGCGCGCCTCGAGAATGTACGCTCCCGGTTCGAGCTTCTGTTCGAGCGTCAGCACGTCGCGGCCGGGACGATGGTCGCCGGTGTCGCCGGTCTCCTTGACCCACGTCGCGATCGGAGCCTTTCCCACGAGCGGGATCGCGCCGATCCATCCGCGCACGTCGGCGCTGCGGTCTGGGAACGTCGCGTCGCGTGCGAGGTCGGTTGGATACAGCGCGAGACTGATGCTCGGCGTGTTGCGCCACTCGATCGCGTACTGCATGACCGTGCCGGGCTGGAACGCGTTGGAGACGATCACCGTCAGCTGCGGTCGCGAAATCCTGTCGACCTGTGCCACCGCTTCGTCGTAGTACGGCGTCTCGGTCCGGCCAAACTCGGTCGTCAACCTGCGATACAGGTCGAGCGCCGCCGGGTAGTCCTGTTCGCGGCGCCACTGCCCGTTCTCGTCGACGATGACGCGGCCGCCCTCGGTCAGAAAGCTCGCGTACGAATACAGCGCGTCGTCGTACCACGGGACGGTCTTGCCGGCCTTGAGCGCGGCTTCGTACTCCTCGGGAATGCGCGCCATCTGCGACAGGTCGCCGCTCTGCTGCAGCGTCATCGCGATCAGGTAGTGCGCGCGCGCCTTGTCGCCCTCGGACTGCGCGACGGTCAACGCGTTCTCGAGCGCGTCGGTCGGCAGCGTCGGTCCGTACGAGCCGTACTGCTCGAACGACGGCCGGCCGGGAGGTTCCGCGGCGCGCCAGATGATCGCGAGATAGCGCGTCCGCGCGAGGTCCACGTCGCGCGCGCCCGCCCACCAGTCGAGCGCCTTCTGGTAGTACTGCCACGCCTGGCTCCAGTTGCGCGTGTTGCGCCGCACCCACCAGTAGTCGCCGAGCGATTCGTTCGCCTCGGCCCAGACGCGGTCGCGGTCGTCTTCGCGCTCGACGTCGCCCGCCAGCGTCTCGAGCTGCTTTCGCGCGGCCTCCATCTTGGACGTGTCCGACGTGTCGGTCGCCGACTCCGAGCGCCACTGCAGATCGGCAAGACGGAACGCGATCCATCGGTCCTCGGACGGCGGATGCTCGATGTCATGCGCGCGCTCGTACACGACGCGCGCCCGCGCGTAGGAGCCTTCGGCAACGAGACGTTCCGCCTCGGCCTTTGTCGAGCCGTAATCGGAGGCCTGGGCGAGCACGAGCGTCGGTGAGACGAGGAGGGCGACGATGAGGGCGGCGAGCTGTCTCATAGGCGACACATCATACCAACCACCACTGGGGAACGCGGCCGCACCACGTCGTCTTGCACCGCTCAGCCCCGGCGAGCACGCTCCTCGGCCGTCAGCACGCGCCGCAGGATCTTGCCGGACGGCGATTTGGGGATGGTGTCGACGAATTCGATCTCGCGCAGCTTCTTGAACGGGGCGACACGCTCGGCCACGAAGAGCTTCAACGTGTCCGAGTCCACATCCCCGCGCCGGACGACGAACGCCTTGGGGACCTCGCCCGCCTCGTTGTCCGGTATCGCGATGACCGCGGCATCCGCGACGTCCGCGTGGGTGACAAGGATCGCTTCGAGCTCGGCCGGCGACACCTGGAATCCCTTGTACTTGATCAGCTCTTTCACCCGGTCGACGATGAAGAAGTGGCCGTCCTCGTCGGCGTAGGCCACGTCACCCGTGTGCAGCCATCCGTCGGCGTCGACCGTGTTGGCGGTCGCCTCGGGGTTGTTCAGGTAGCCCTTCATCACCTGCGGGCCCGACACCCAGATCTCGCCCTCGCGATTCGTACCGACGTTCTCGCCGGTCTCCACGTCGACAAGGCGGCACAGGGTATTCGGGACCACGTACCCGACCGACCCCGGCTTTGCACTCGCCGGATCGCTTGGCGTCAGGTGCGTCGCGGGGCTCGACTCTGTCATTCCGTAGCCTTGCGCAACCGTCACGCCAAGCCTCTCGGAGCACGCCATGCTCTGCTCGCGACCAAGGGGCGCGGCGCCCGAGAACACATTTC
>JBGAKX010000159.1:0-9443 GCA_044224215.1 Blastocatellia bacterium | reverse complement strand
AATCGTGAACGCGAGTGTCTCGCGTACCCGGTAGTCGGCACGGATTCCCGAAAGCTGGCGCCAGAAGAAGCGTCTGAAGAAGACGATGGCAAAGATCGAACTGACCACGAGTGCGATGAGGTACGAGAACGGCAGCGCGTAGTACCCGGCCAGGCCGAGACCGAACAGCGACACAAGCGCCACGAGCCGGGCAAGCGGTTCCACCAGGTTGTTCGCCACGACCATCAGCCGGATGCGATCGAGACCGTAGAACGCCTGAAGAAGCACGAAATTGACCGCGAATAGCGGCGTCAGAAGACCGAAAACGCGCAGGGGTTCGATCGCTTCCGGATGTGTCGGGTAGACGACCGATATCAGCGTCGGCGACAGGAAGAACAGTGCGGCGCCGAGGATGATCGCGAGCGATCCGCTGATGGCGAGCCCGAGCAGAATCGAGCCCTTGATGCGGGCGGGATCGCCGGAGGCCGACGCAGCCGCCGTATCCCGGACGAGGCTGCGTCCGAGCCCGAAGCTCACGAGCGTTCGCACGATCTGGAAGACTGCAAGCGCGAGCTGGTACGCGCCGTAGATCTCGAGACCGAACAGCTTGGTCGCCGTGATGAGAAAGACGAACCCGAGACCGCGGTCGACGACGTCGCCTGCCATCAACGCACCCGCATCGCGAACAACTCGGCCCGTGGCTCGTGACGGCGCGGCGTCGGCGCTTGGTTGTGTTGCGGAGTCCTCCTGCAAGCCGTGAATCTACAAGACCCGCAAACAGCCGCGCAACCGTGCCGCGAAACCAGCACAGCGTCCAGAACACCGCGTGGACGCCGCTGGTTCAGGGCGTTGACACCTGCACGTAAAGCCTCGATAGTACGTGCCATCACGTGTCATGGCTCTGCGCTGAGAGGATCGGATCGCAATGGTACGACGTGCGGTTATCGCTGTTTCGGTGGGCGTTTTCGCACTATTGCCGGGTCTCGGCGCGCGCGTCGCGGCACAGATTGGCGATACCGATCAGCCTCAGGTTCAGAGGAGCTCGAACTCCGGTCGAACCAAGGCGCCCGCGAAGCCAAAGGCGGTTCGAACGGCAAAGAAGCCAGTCGCTGTCCGGACAAAGGCCTATATCGTCGCGCTCGACGGATCGGGAGAATTCGATTCGATTCGTGCGTTCACCGCTGCGCCGGGGGCGCGGATTCTCGTTCGTCCGGGGACATATCGCGAGGGGCCTGTGCTCGAGACGGACGATCGCGGACGAACGGTTCCTTGTCGTCATCGAGTCGCCCGACAAGGACGGGATCCTCATCGAGACCAGCGATGCGGTCACGGTGCGCGGCTTCACCATTCGGTCGATCGCCGGACGAAACGAGGGCAAATTCTACGGGGTCGACCGCCGCGCCTGCCGGTCTTCGAGGACGGTGACATTACGTCGGACTCGCTTGCGTGCGTGGCGATTCACGCATCGGCACGAACCCGACGTTTCGTCGATGCCGTGTGCGAGACGGCAGCGCCGGGGGCGTCTTCTGCTATGGCAATGGCAGGGGTGTCGTCGAAGACTGCAACGTCTCGGGCAACACGCTCGCAAACGTCGAGGTGAAGACGGGTGGCTCGCTCACGGTTCGGCGAACCAGGATTCACGACGGCGAGGCGGGCGGTGTCTTTGTGAACGAGTCGGGCGGCGGTCTTTTCGAGGACTGCGACGTCTATCGCAACCAGCTCGGGAACGTCGAGGTGAAGGACGGAAGCGCGCCGACGTTTCGCCGCTGCAAGATGCGCGAAGGCAAGCAGGTCGGCCTGTTTGCAAACGTGAACGCGCTCGGTCTCTTCGAAGACTGCGAGATGTTCGCCAACACGCTTGCGGGCATCGAGATCAAGAGCGGAGGCAATCCGACGATTCGGCATTGCCGCGTGTACGAAGGCAAGGCCGGCGGGATCTTCATCAACGCGCTCGGAAAGGGCGTGATCGAGGACTGCGACGTCACCGGCAACGGCTACGCAGGAATCGAGATCACGGAATCGGGCGACCCGGTGATCCGCCGAACGCGCATCCATCAGGGCCAGCAGGGCGGTGTCTTTGTCTACAGCGGAGGCAAAGGGACGATCGAGGATTGCGACATCGTCGAGAACGCGCGCGCCGGATTCGAGATCAAGGAGAAGGGAAACCCGCTCGTTCGGCGATGTCGCATCAACGGCAACGGGTACCAGGGTGTCTGGATCTATGACGCGGGAGCCGGGAGCTTCGAATATTGCGACCTGACGAACAACGTCAAGGGCGCCTGGTTGATCGCCGACGACTCGAACGCGCGACGGGTGGGTAACAAGGAGTAGCGAGCGGCTGCGCGCGTGCACCGATCCGCCGCGCCCGGCCCGCCTGCACGATCGAATGGCCAGGACAAGGACTCCAAAGACGGTCTTCGCGTGCCAGGAGTGTGGAGCGCAGGCGGCAAAGTGGATCGGCAAGTGCCCTGACTGCGGCGCGTGGAACTCCTACGTCGAGGAGCGCCAGGCCACCCCGGCGGACGGCACGCCGCCGCGCGGCGCGTTGTTTCGCGCTGCTGAAGCGCGGCCGCGCCGGTACGCCGAGATCGAGAGCCAGGACGATTCGCGCCAATCGTCGGGGATCGCTGAATTCGACCGTGTGCTCGGCGGCGGTATCGTGCCCGGCAGTCTGGTGCTGATAGGCGGCGAACCGGGCGTCGGCAAGTCCACCCTCATGGCCCAGGTTGCGGCGCGGGTCTCGACGCTGTGGGGCAGCGTGCTGTACGTCAGCGGCGAGGAGTCGGAACGGCAGATCAAGTTGCGCGGTGAACGGCTCGGGCTCTCGGCCGAGAATCTGTACCTCCTGCCCGAAACGTGTCTCGAGCGTGTCTTCGAGCACGTCGACGCGCTCGAACCCGGCGCGATTGTCGTCGATTCGGTGCAGACGGTTTTCTCGATGAAGCTCGAGTCGGCGCCCGGCAGCGTGAGTCAGGTGCGCGAGGTCGCCGGCCAGTTCCTGATGCTCGCAAAGAACCGGTCGATCCCCGTGTTTCTCGTGGGGCACGTGACGAAGGACGGAATGATCGCAGGGCCAAAGGCGCTCGAGCACATCGTCGATACCGTGCTGTATTTCGAAGGCGAACGGCACCACAACCACCGCATCGTTCGCGCCGTGAAGAACCGATACGGACCGGCGAACGAGCTCGGGATCTTCGAGATGACCGAGTCGGGACTGATCCCGGTCGCGAATCCGTCAGAGATCTTCCTGAGCGAGCGGCCGATTGGCGTCGCCGGCTCGATCGTGGTGGCCGCGGTCGAGGGTACGCGTCCGCTGCTCGTCGAACTGCAGGCGCTCGTGTCGTCAGGGCAGTACGGAACCGGACGGCGCATGACGCGCGGCGTCGACGCGAATCGCGTTGCACTGTTGATGGCGATGCTCGAGAAGCGCATCGGCCTGCAGCTGATCGGAGACGATGTCTTCGTGAACGTTGCAGGCGGTCTCGAGCTCGACGAGCCTGCGGTCGATCTCGGCCTTGTCGCTGCGATCGCGTCGAGCTTCCAGAATCGGCCGATCGACGAACGAACGGTTGTCTTTGGCGAGGTCGGCCTGGCGGGAGAGGTGCGAGCCATCTCGCAGGCGTCGACGCGTCTGCGCGAAGCGATCGCCATGGGCTTCCGCCGGGCCGTCATTCCCAGGTCGAACCTCGCGCGGCTGCCCGAATTCGACGACGGCCTCGAAATCGTAGGCGTCAGGACCGTGGCCGAGGCGCTGGCGGCGCTCCTGTAGTCGCGCCCGGACCCGGTCCGGTCGATGGCGGGAAGGCATCTGTTGGCAACCATTCGGACGTGTTGTCCAGGGGCGTTGCGACCTCGAATTCGGCCTGCGAGCTCGGCCGTCGAATGCCCCAAGTCATTTCACAACGCCTCAGAATGCGGTAATATGCCTCTCTTACTTCCACTTACGGCTTCGGTCCGGGGCCGGAACGGTATCATTTTATGCAGCTCGATTTTTTCATCATTCGTGTTGTTTTTTCTGCGTTGTTGATTGGTGCGGGGTATCTTCTGAGCCCGATTCCGGGTCAGAAGCTTCTGTCGGCGGCACTCGCACTGGTCATTTCGGTCGCGATCATTTTCTTTGAGACGAGGGTCCGACGGGCGACGCTCAAGACCCTGATCGGTGCCGCGGTGGGATCGATCCTCGGGATCGTCGGCGCGGCGTTGATCGGGTTTCTGATCTCGGCGCAATCGGCGCTTCCGGCCGAGCTGAGCTCGTTCGTGACGATTGCGCTGATGCTGTTCATGGCGTACGTCGGACTGATCGTCGGCGCTGCCAAGGGCGACTTTCTGGATCTGTCGGCGCTCGGCGGCATCTTCAGCGAACGCGGCGGGCCTCGTGTCCATCCGCTGATCCTGGACACGTCGGTGATCATCGACGGCCGGGTCGCGGACATTTGCGAGACCGGGTTTCTCGCTGGCCCGCTCGTGATTCCGCAATTCGTGCTTCACGAGCTGCAGCAGATCGCGGACAGTGCGGATTCGATCAAGCGCAACCGTGGCCGTCGAGGGCTCGACATCCTGCAGCGCATCCAGAAGACGGCCAATGTCGAGGTTCAGATCTCGGCGATGGACTTTCCCGAGATCCGCGAGGTCGACCACAAGCTGATCGAGATGGGGCGGCGCGTGGAGGGAAAGATCGTGACGAACGATTTCAACCTTAACAAGGTTGCCCAGCTGCGCGGTGTGACGGTGCTGAACATCAACGAACTCGCCAATGCGCTGAAGCCCGTCGTTCTGCCCGGCGAGGTCATGCGGGTGTACATCCTCAAGGAAGGCAAGGAGTACAACCAGGGCGTTGCCTACCTCGACGACGGCACGATGGTCGTCGTCGACAACGCGCGTCGACTGATCGGCAAGAACGTCGACATCAGCGTGACGAGCGTCCTGCAGACGACCGCGGGCAAGATGATCTTCGGACGGTTTGGCGACGAGTCGCGCGGACGCGAGCCCGGACGTGAAGCGCCGCGCGAGCCCTCGCGTGACGCCGAGCGCCGACCGCAGCCTGCGCCCACGCGCGCGACGTAATCTGCCTCGGATCGAGCGCGTCGATGCGCTCGAACGAGTGTTGCGCCACTCCACTGTATGAACTACGCGATCATCCCGGCGGCAGGCGCCGGCCGACGGATGGGAGGAGACCGGACCAAGCAGTTTCTCGAGCTCGCCGGCGAGCCCGTCGCGATTCACACGCTCCGCCGTTTTGACGAGTGCCCGGCTGTTGACGCGGTCATCGTCGCCGTTCCGGCTGACGACGTGGCCATGTTTCTGGATCTTGCGGGGCGTGCCGGATTGCGCAAGATCGAGCGCGTCATCCCTGGTGGCGCCGAACGCCAGGAGTCGGTCGCCCGTGCGCTTGCCTCGATCCGGCCCGAGAGCGCAGGGATCGTCGTCGTGCACGACGCCGTGCGGCCGTTCGTCACGAGCGAGCAGATTGCCGAGGTGATTGCCGCGGCGGCGATCCACGGCGCCGCGATTCTTGCCCAGCCGGCGAGCGACACCGTCAAGGAGGTCTGCGACGGCAAGGTCGTGCGCACGCTCGATCGCAGTCGCATCGCGCTCGCGCAGACACCGCAGGCGTTCGCGTACGGCATCCTGCGCGACGCGCACGCGCGCGCAGCGAACGAGGGATGGACGGTGACCGACGACGCATCGCTTGTCGAGCAGGCGGGAGGTACAGTCGCCGTCGTCGCGGGATCTTCGCGGAACATCAAGATTACCCACCCGGACGACATGGCGCTCGCCGAGCTTTTGTTCGAGGAGGAGTTCGGTCGGAGCGCCTCCGGAAAGGGGCGCTCGAGGAGGCTTCGCGACCGGCGTTGAGCCGGTCCGGGCGTGCTATGATCACGTCGATGCCAGACGTGCGCGTTGGTATTGGCTACGACATTCACCGACTTGTGGAGGGCCGGCGACTGGTGCTCGGAGGCGTCCAGATCGATTCCGACGTTGGGCTGCTCGGACATTCCGATGCCGATGCGCTCACACACGCGATCATCGACGCGCTGCTCGGCGCGGCGGCGCTCGGCGACATCGGACAGCACTTTCCCGACACGGACGAGCGCTGGCGTGGCGCCGACAGCGTGGACCTGCTCGAGCAGACGGTCGTGCTGCTCGGCCGCAGCGGGTTTGAAGTTGGCAACGTCGATGCCATCATCATCGCGGAGGCTCCGCGGATGAGGCCGCACATCGCGGAGATGCAGAAGCGCCTCGCGGCCGCACTCGATGTTCCGGCCGATCGCATCGGCATCAAGGCAACGACCGACGAGGGACTGGGTCCCATCGGCCGGCGCGAAGCCATCGCGGCCCGCGCGGTTGCACTCATTCACAAGACCGACACCCCCCATGTCAACGCATAAGGTCGACGTCGAGACACAGCACCGTCCGGAACCCCCGGTCGTCGAACCACCGACGGACGGACCGGCGTCGGTCGAGCCTGCGACGGTGGAGCTCGTTTCAGCAGAGCCCGCGCTTGTCGACGTGACCGCCGAGTGCGCCACGGTCGTGGTAGAGCCCGATCCCGCGTGCTCGCCGCTGTGGATTCGCCTCGTCGCTGCCGGCATCTACCTGGCGGTTGCGAGCGCGTCGGTCGCCGGGGCCGTGTCCTTCTTTGTGGGGGAACAGTCCACGTCGACGGACTGGGTGTTTGGGACGTTCGCGTTCGGCCTCGCGTTCATCGCAGCCGTCGGCGTCAAGGAGAGCCTCTTCCCGAGCGACTGGCGGCCGGATTGACGGGTGGCGTAAAGTACCCGGTTCCGTTCGTGACGAGACAGTCAATCGAGAGACGAAGGAGGCGGCGCACGGCGCAGCAATGAACGAGATTCTGACGGAGCTTGGCCTCGCCGAGCTGAATTCGGGCGTATTCACCGGCGAGTGGGTGGCAAAGCCGGGCGGCGAGACGATCGCTTCGATCAATCCTGCGACGGGCGAGCCGATCGCGCGGGTCATGACGGCGAGCCGTGCGGATTACGACACCGCGGTCGTCGCGGCCGAAAAGGCGTTTGCGGCGTGGCGCGTGATTCCGGCGCCAAAGCGCGGCGAGATCGTGCGGCAGATCGGCAACGCGCTGCGCGAGAAGAAAGCCGCACTTGGTGCGCTCGTCTCGCTCGAGATGGGAAAGATTCGCGCCGAGGGCGAAGGCGAAGTCCAGGAGATGATCGACATCGCCGACTTTGCCGTGGGGCTCTCCCGGCAGATCTACGGACTGACGATAGCCTCCGAGCGGCCAAACCACCGGATGATGGAGCAGTGGCACCCGCTGGGGCCGGTCGGTGTCATCTCGGCGTTCAACTTTCCTGTTGCGGTCTGGTCGTGGAACGCGTTGCTCGCCGCGGTGTGCGGTGACTCGGTCATCTGGAAGCCGTCGGAGGAGACGCCGCTTACTGCAGTCGCCGTCACAAGGATCGTCGAGCCGGTATTGCGCGAGCACGGCATCGCCGGCCTGTTCACGCTGGTAGTTGGCGGGCGTGACATCGGCGAATCGCTCGCCTCCGATCGCAGGATTCCGCTCGTCTCCGCGACCGGGAGTTGCGCGATGGGCAGGGCGGTCGGCGAGACCGTCGCAAGGCGACTCGGTCGGTCACTGCTGGAGCTCGGCGGGAACAATGCGTTGATCGTCCTCGACGACGCGAACCTCGAGCTCGCCCTGACGGGCGTTCTGTTTGGCGCGGTCGGGACTGCCGGACAGCGTTGCACGACGACGCGCCGTGTGCTCGTGCAGAAGGGTATTGCAGCCGAATTTACGCGCAGGCTCGTCGCCGCGTACGCGACGGTGCGCATTGGCGACCCGCTCGACGCGACGACGCTGATGGGACCGCTGATCAACCAGCGTGCGGTCGACGGCATGATGGCCGCGATCGAGAAGGCGCGTGCCGAGGGCGGCGAGGTACTCTGCGGCGGCGGCCGGATCAATCGGCCCGGGTTCTTTGTCGAGCCGACAATCGTGCGAGCGACGCCCGACATGTCGATCGTTCGCGACGAGACGTTCGCTCCGATCCTCTACATCATCGAGGTCGAATCGCTCGACGAGGCGATTCGCGTTCAGAACGACGTGCCGCAGGGTCTGTCGTCGGCAATCTTCACGGACAGCGCCCGATCGGCCGAGACGTTCCTCTCGGCTGTCGGATCGGACTGCGGAATCGCCAATGTGAACCTCGGGACGAGCGGCGCGGAGATCGGCGGCGCGTTTGGCGGCGAGAAGGAGACCGGCGGCGGTCGCGAGAGCGGATCGGATTCGTGGAAGGCGTACATGCGCCGCCAGACGAACACGGTCAACTACGGCACCGAGCTTCCGCTCGCGCAGGGGATCAAGTTCGGCGAGTAGCGGCGGCAGTCGAATGTGCCCGGAGTCGGCGATGGGCGCCTCGAACGTATTCGGAGGCGCCCATCGTGCGATCTGCGGCGTCTAGTTGCGCCGTCCGCCGAGCAATCTCAGCAGCATCAGGAACAGGTTGATGAAGTCGAGGTAGAGTGTGAGCGCGCCAAGGATCGCGACCTTTCCGGCGACCTCGCCGCCCAGGTTGCCTGCATTCTGGAGCGCAAACGAGCGCATCTTCTGAGCGTCCCACGCCGTGAGGCCGCAGAACACGACCACACCGACGATGGAGATCGCCCACGTCAGCGCGTCGTTGTGCATGAAGATGTTCACGACGCTTGCGATCACAATTCCGACGAGCCCCATGAAGAAGAGCTGACCCATCGATGTCAGGTCGCGCTTGGTGACGTATCCATAGACGGCGAGCGTTCCGAACATCCCTGCGGTGATGAAGAACACCGTCGCAACCGACGACGCCGTATAGACCAGGAAGATGATCGACAGCGTCGCGCCGTTGATGGCTGAATACGCGACGAACAAGAGCGCCGCCACCGTCGCCGAGATCTTGTTGATCGCGGCCGAGATGCCGATCACGAGACCGAACTCGGCAATGATCAACCCATAGAAGACCATGCGGTTCAGGACGATCGCCTCGATCAGCGCCGGCGACGATGCCACCACGAATGCCACGATTCCGGTGATCGTGAGTCCGCCGGCCATCCAGAGGAAGACACGGCGAATGAACTCGGGAACGGCGCGCTCATATGCGGCCGAAGCGCCAAACGACGTTGCCTGCATGGGGTTCATGTTCATGCTGTGGATTCTACTCCGTGCCGCAAGACGGTCGAAAGTCCGGCCACAACGCAACCTCCGCGGTCGGCGGGCCGATCATGGCCCGTCGGATCTCGCTGCGTGGAGGACTAGTCGTGCATTTCACCGTGCGTACGGCCGCACTGTGCGGCGTCGAGGCATACAGGGTCGATGCGGAGGTGGACATCACGCCAGTGCCCGAGGGTGTCGCGCCGATGTTTCTGATGGTCGGGCTCCCGGATGCCGCGGTCCGCGAATCGAGGCAGCGGATCCGCAGCGCGATCACGAACACCGGCTTCTTCTTTCCGCC
>JBGAKX010000158.1:0-9228 GCA_044224215.1 Blastocatellia bacterium | reverse complement strand
TAGGTGATCTGCCAGCCGTCGAACACGGCCTTCTTCCATCCTTCCATGTTGGCAAACGGATGTCCCAGATGCCGCTGGTGACAAAGCGATTCGGGATGTGCGTGCGCCGAGCTGCCATGGTCGCTGATTGTACGGATCAGGAGTCCGAGGTTGCCGACCCTGACATGTCGTCGATGTCTCCGAGAAGGAGGGGAGCTGAGGTTGTCGTTGAGTGCGACCACGTGTAGTTGGCCTGGAACTGGAGTCCGTGTTGCCGATCTGACGCGTGTCGAGACGGAATGCCAACCCGTTGTAGTTCGAGTAGCCCGCATTGCCGCGCTCGTTGATGAGCCCGTACTGCGGATTCGAGTACGCATTGCCGTTGCTGGGCTGGACGCCGGGTATGGCGCCGGCGTAAATGGCAAGCCGTACGCATTTGCCGACTGGAGGTTGTTGTACCGTTCCTGATCGAATAGAGCTGCGCACCGTGCGAACCGGTGTACTCGATCGACGCAACATAGGTACCCAGGAATTCGTGCGTTACCGCTGCACTCCAGAACTGGGCATACGCCGTGTTGATGTCAGGGTTGACACCACGAACCGTGGCGCGTGGCACGGTGATCTGTCCCGTGCCCGTTGCAAACGGACCAAAGTTGTCCGCAACGATTGGCGTGCCTGGCGGGGCTGTGATCGACGTTACGAGATAGTTGGGCGGATTCTGGATGACGTTGAACGTCACGTTTTCCACCGTCGTAGCTGATGCCGTAGCCGCCGCGGGCAACGTTTGCCATCGCCAAACGTCCGCGATACCGACGCGCCAGTGCGAAGTGTCCTGTTCTTGTCCTGCTTCCATCGCCAAACACGTCCCACGCGCCAACGCGGGCTGTCCTCGGCAATCATCAGTTTGCCGTTGGCATACTGTTCCTGTGTCGTCGCGCCCGAGCCAAGGTAGAAGTTGGAGTCAAGTCGCGATCCTTGTTGTGCTGGACACCAAAGTAATCCCAGCGCAGGCCAAGGTTGACCGTGACGCGCGGATGGATCTTCCACGAGTCGTTCACGTACAGAGCGAACTCGTTGTACTGGTTGTTGCGCGAGAACTGGGGCGACGTCGCAGGAAGCTGAATCAGATCGCCGGGGTAGCCGCCCTGCGGATCGATCGCAACCTGGAACGAGCGATACGTTCCAAGAACGAAGTTGTTCAGGCCACTCTGCAAGGAGTTGCCGAGAGCCTCAACCGCGTTCTCGTACGCGCCGAACGTGCGGTTGTCGAGAATGCGGACGTACGAACCGCCAAAGCGGAGCGAGTGGTCGCCGATCGTCCAGGTCTGATCCTGGTAGAGCTGCGACAGGTTCTGCGGACCTCCAAACGGGATGGCATTGCCGGGGCTGAACGGCAGGTAGCCGGGCAGCGCGATAATGTCGCCCGAGGGGAGGTAGCTCGCGCTACCCGACAGGTACAGCGTCGGGCCAAGCGGCGCGTCGCCGAGCGGCTGGTCCTGGTTCAGGCGGTTGTAGACGAACTTGGACTGCGACACGAAGTTGTCCGACCACACGTGCGTCAACGAGAACAGGAAGTTGTTGTTGAACGTGGTCGCTCCGGTGTTGAAGCCGGAATACGGGCTGTACGCATTCGTCGCGTCAAAGAAGTCCTGGCTCTGAAGCGCATAGCGGCCGTACATCGTCGTCTTGTCGGTCATGTTGTAGTCAACACGGCCAACAAGCGCGTACTGGTTCTGCGGAAGACCGCCACCGGCGTCGGTCGGAACCGACTCGAGAACTTCGCCGAACGCCAGGAGGTTCGCGGGAAGCCCGTTGAACGCGCCGCCAGGCGCAAAGTTTCCGCCGATGCTGATATCGCTGACCGTGAACGCGACCGTTGATCGGCGTCGTGGTCGAATAGCCGGCAAAGAACGCCTGCGTCGCAGGTGCCGAAGCCGCAATAAAGTCGGCCGTAGGCACAAACGTCGAAACCGTGTCCGAGCTGCGGACGCGCGTCCACTCCGTGTTCTGGAAGAACAGGAGCTTGTCCTTGATGATCGGGCCGCCGACTGCGTAACCGAACTGGTTGCGCGTGAAGACGCCCTTCTTGATCTCGTTCGCGCCAGCAGGCGGATAGTTCGCGTTGTTCTCAAAGCTGTTCGAGGCGAGCGCCGACACACGGTTGAACTCGTACACCGTGCCGTGGAACTCGTTCGTACCCGACTTGGTCGCGACATTGATGATGCCACCAGCGGCGCGGCCATACTCGGCCGAGTAGTTGCTCGTCAGAACCGTGAACTCCGAACCGAGTCCAGCGGGACGTCCTGACCAACAGACGCCGTGAACTGGTCGTTGTTGTCCGAGCCGTCGAGCAGGATGTTGTTTCTGGAGTTGCGTGCCCCGTTGATCGAGAAACCGGCGCCACGGCCACCGCCGCCGCCAGCATCATTGGGGTTGACGTTGGGCGAGAGTCCAACGAGGTTGTAGGGGTTGCGCGTGATCGTCGGGAGCTCCTTGATCTGGCGCTCCGAGACGACCGTCTGAATCTGCTCGTTCGAGGTGTTCACCTGAACGCCAGCCTCGCCGGCGACGACGTCGATCGACTCGGTGCTCGTGATGCTGAGCTCGACGTCAATCGTGGTCTTCGTGCCGACGTTGACGGCCACGGGACAATCTTGTTGGCAAAGCCAGCGGCCTGGAACTGGACCTCGTAGTTGCCCGGCTTCAGATTCGTGATCAGGAAGTTGCCTTCTCCGGAGGTCGTCGCGGTCCGAGGCGCGTTCGTCGCCTTCTCGGTTGCCGTGACCGTCGCACCAGCGACCACCGCACCCTGCGGGTCGGTCACTGTTCCGGAGATCTGTCCCGTCTCGGTCTGTGCCATCGCAACGCTCGGAACGAGCAGAAGCGCGAGCATGAAAATCAGCGCCGCGCTGATTCCCCTGCTCGAGATGCACTGTCGTAAAGATCTCATTCTTGAATCTCCTCTAAAGAGAGTTTTTGAGTGCTCTCAATTGTTCTTCTTGGTCAATGCCCCTGCCCCGGTCCCGCGCGGTCCTCGTGGACCTGAACGCGTTTTTGCTTGCGTTGCGCGCAAGTCCGGCGCCTGAGCGGCCTTCCTGCTTGCAATAGGCGGGCCACGTGCGCAAACAGCTTGTAAAAGTGTCGCAAGCTGCTCTCTTTAATGGAGTAATGTGCTGTCGTTGTGTACTGGAATCCGACGTTTCGGAAGAGTTGGGTTCAGAATTTCGTAGGAAAACTACGAAATTCTGGAATCACTGTGAGCGGTCGAAGGCGGGCCGTCAGGGCTGGCGCTGGTACCACACGATGTGGTCGCCGTCATCGGGCTTGTCCGAGTAGACGGCCGTCGTGTAGCCGGCCGAACGCATCGGCGTCGAGGGGAGCTCGAACAACGCGTTGTTCGAAAGCAGGAAACCGCCTGGACGCAACATCTTGGAGACATTCACCAGCGCCGGTGACTGCTCGAACACGTCGTAGTAGACGAGGATGTTCGTTGCGATGATCAGGTCGTATCGGTCGCCGGGCGCAAGGCCTTCGGGGCGTTGAAGGACCACGTTCAGGTCCTGCGGCGTGATCGACAGCACGACCGCCGGCCGGATCCGGATGGCTCGCATCCGGACGCTTTCGATGCCGACCACAGGCGCCGGCGTCTTGACGTCCTCGCCGATCCGGTCGCCAAACCGCTCCCAGTACTTGATGAGCGGCTGCTCCCAGTTCGTCTCCGTATCCCTCGGCAATTGAACGACATACGGCGTGCCGGCCCTGGCCCGGTCGCGAGCCGCCGCGAGGTGCTGGTTGATCCGCGGGCTCAGGGTGGAGCGTCGTCACGGTCAGCGCGTCGGGCTTTGCCAGACCGAGCCGTATGAGCGAATCGATCACTGCGAATGGCTGGATCGTCTGCTGGGGGTAGAAGTCGTACCCTTCGCCCTTGTCGGTGAAATCGAGCCCGGGTCCGACGATGGCGACGCGCCGGACGCTGCCTGCAGCCGAGGAGTCCCTTCGCACGGATCTCGTCGAGCGACTGCTCGAGCGCGAAATCCGGGTAGATCGACGTATCCGACGAGAGTCCCCGTTCGCGGTACAGTGTCGAACGTTCGGCGAACACGCTCCAGGTCTCCAACGGCTTTGCGGACACGGTTCGTCTTGCGGAACGAATCGACCTCGGCGAGCACGCGCCGCAGCACGCTTCGACGAGGTGGCCGGACCTGGTCGCCCTCGCTACTGCAAAGTCGACGGATCGATGCCCCGCCGTTCGACGACCTGCCGGGCGAACTGAAGCCGCTCGTTCGTCCCCGGGGCCGCGATTCCGGCCACCATGTCCTCAATTCGGCCAGCGAGGATTTCGGAGACGTTTGCGCGATCGCCGAGCTTTGCGATGTCGTGCGGCGTCGCCCGCGGCTGCCTGGTGAACGTCGTGCCGAAGAGGAGGAAGTTGACGATCGAATCCTCGTCGCCGCGTGCCAACCGATCGCGTATTTCGGCGTCCCGTTGCGCGACCCAGGTATTCCACGCAGCCTCGATCTCCGCCGGCGTCTTACCTGCGAGCCCAGGCGGCAGCCGGTCCGCGAGCGCCTCGACAATCGGCTTGGCATCAGCATAGGAATGTTTCCTTGACCGGCGGTAGACGATGCGATTGGAGCCGCCGGTTTGGCGGCCTTGCGCGTTTGCGCGGGATACGAACGCAGTAATGGAAAGTGCGATGCAGATTGACCCAGATGAGCGATTGACCCTGAGGAAATTGTGAGATTACACTACGGTCAGGCGCGACGCGAATTTACGCAGATCGGAAACACAAACGTTCAGATCTGTGTTAGTCCACCAATCCGTCGAATCGGCGTTCTGTCGCCCCACTTGCGCGACTCCTCGGTTTCGACGTCCTCGCACTGCGCCCCCTTCGGCCCGTTGCCGATCTCGAACGTGACGCGCTGACCCGCCTCGAGCGCGCGAAAGCCCGACATCCTGATTCCGGTATGGTGCACGAACAGGTCGCTGCCATCGTCCTCGCGGATGAAGCCATAGCCCTTCGCGCGGCTGAACCACTGAACGATGCCCGAGTGACGCGGCACGCGACGCCTCCTACGGCTGCCCGCGCACGATGCCGCGGCCGCCGGTTGCCGGGATCATCACCGCGGCGGCCGTGCGCCTGACGTCGCCTGCAGTGATTGCGCGGATGCGATCGCCGTATGTTTCGACCGAGTCGAGCGGCGTTCCGCAGGCCGCCGCGTCGACGTACAGCAGCGCCATCGCGTCGAACGTCTGGCCGCGGCGGTAATACGCCACGGCAGCAGCGGTGCGTGCCGCGGACAGTTCGTCGTCCGCGAGCTCCGTGGTGACGACACGGGACATGCTCGCGAGCGCCCGGTCACGATCCCTTGACTCGTCGCCAACCGCCGAATCGATCGTCGTCCGCAGCGCACCCCCGAGCCGTCGCCGTTCGACGATCGCGCCGCACGCGGCGCCGACCACGTCGAGCGCGTCGAGCGCCGGCCACTTTAAACCCGGACACGGAAACCCGAGCGTCTGTACCGTCAGGTTCCGCCGTGTCATGTCGACCGACTCCCCTGTCACATTGGGTGGCGGGAGCACGGCCGACTGCGTCGGCTCACCCTCCGGCCGGTCGAACGAATCCGTCAGGTGACGCGACACCAGCGACGAGCCGTCGGTGTCGCCGACGATGCCCGCCAGCGGATATTGGCTGGCAATCGACCGCGCATACCACGCCTTGAGCTTTTCGTCGGTGAGCCGCGCAACCGCATCCGGGAGCCCGAGCTCGGGAGCCCCGTAGGCATGCGTCGGGAAGCGGTTCTGCCAGAACAGCTCCACAGAACGGGGTCCGGCATTGGCTCTCGCAGCGCGCTGATCGAGAAGCAGCGCATCCCGCGCGCGCGCGACCGGTTCCTTGGCGAATGTCGGGTGCTCGATCGCTTCGATCGCAATGTCCATCGCCAGGTCGGCATTGCGCGACACGACGTCGACCACGATTCCAAAATAATCGGGACCGGCAAAGGCATGCGCCTCGGCCCCCAGCTGTTCGAGATCCTTCAGCACCTTGTCGCCGGGTCGGGCGCGAGACCCCTCGAGCATCGCCCTCAGCATGAGCACCGTGATGCCGCGCTCGTCCGCCGCCTCGGAGGCACGCCCGGCGGGAAAGTAGAAGCCGATCGACAGGATCGGGCGCGACTGGTCCTCGCGAACGAACGCCTTCGGTCCGTTGAGCGTCGAGAAATCGCGAACGCCGACCGGAACCGGCAGCAGGACGGCCTCGCCGGTCTCCTCACGCTGGCGACGGCGCGAACCCTCGGCAACGGTGGCGGCCGGCTCCGCCGCTCGAACCGACGAGGGATCCACCGCGTCCGACGATCCCGGAGCCCACGCTCGGACCGTGTCCGCAAACGCCGCCGCGGTAAACGTCCTGTCGGGCGCGTCGAACGGAAGAAGCTCGTCGACGACCGCCATGTTCGACGCGAGCAGTCGCACCGCCGCCGTTTGCACGTCGGCTGCGCCGAGCGCGCGCACGCGCTCCGCAAACGCCGCCCGCGCGCCAGGGTCGTCGGTCGCCTGTTCGAACGTCGCGAGCGATTCCGCCTCGCCCTCGATCGTCTCGACCGAACGCACAAAGCGCAACTCAAAGATGTTGCGAGCGCGCTGCAGTTCGGCATCCGACATTCGCTCGCGTCGGAACCGGTCGATCTCGCGAAACAATGCCGCCTCAACCGCATCGATCCGCTTTGGATCGCATCCGACCTGCACGACGATCGCCCCGCCGCGCTCGCCCCACACCACGCGCCCGTCGACGCTCGCCGCGAGACCCGCCCCGACCAGCAGGCGCCCAAGGCGCGACGTCCTTCCACACGCCAGCGCCGCGACGGCGATCTCGGCAGCCGCGCCGCCCGGTTCCAGAATTCCGCCCACAGGGTAGCCGACGGTTGCATACGCAATCCCGCAATCCGCACGCTGAAAGCGATAGCCGGTTGACGACACCGGCGTTGGCGCGGGTGCCGATACAACGACGGGAGCAGGCGGCGGTGCAGGCGGCGGCACCACGTCGGCCGAAGCCAATGCACCGAACACCACCTGAACCTCGCGTGTCACGTTGAACGGATTGACGTTTCCAGCGACCACGATCGACGCGCGGTTCGTCCGATACCTGATTGCGATGAACGCCGCAATGTCGGCCGAACCCGCCGGCCCGGCATCGTCTCCGTCGGCGATGCCGCGCGCAGCCCTCGCAGTCCGCGCGAACGCGGCCGTGGCGAAGTCCCCGGGATCGGAGCGCGGCGCGGCTGGCACCACGGTCGCAGACGGCGGTAGTGGTTCCAGCAGGCGCGCGTGCGCCTCGATCACCGCTCCCGCGCCTCGCGTATCCACGATGGAAACGAACGTGGTCGAGTCGCCGTCGACCGACACGTCGATCGATGAACCGGCGAGGCGGACACGCGCGGCAACGGACCCACCGGTGCGTTCCGCAGACACGGCCGTTCGCGCCGCGGCGAGAGAGCGTGCGCTATCGGCCCCAGAGCCACCCGCGATGCGCGTTGTGACCGCGACGAGCTGCGTCGCGGGATTCTCGCGCACGACGAGCACGAGCCCGTTCGCAAGCGCGGTTCTGATGATCGCTCCCGACGTGCTCTGCGCTGCGATCTTTCCGCCCGCAGGCACCGGTGGTGCGGCAGGTGCGGGCTGCGGTCGGGCCGATGCGGGTGGCGGCTGCGCCGGTTGCGTCGACGGTTCGCTCGGCTGCGGAGCGGTCGGCGCGGGCTGGGTCGGCCGCGGCCTGACGCGCCCGCTCTGCGCTCGGACGGCGGGCACGGCGAGCGCGCACCCGATCACACAGCACGTCAGCAGCCGAACCGCACCTGATGAGACGAAACCCACGCTTGCACCCGCACCCCGGTTAGTAGGCCTGCTGCTTGTAGACCTCCGAGATCTGCCAGTCGTACGTCGTGACGATGCAGTCGATCGGTTGCGTGCATTGGAATGTCACGGTGGTGAGCTTGCCATCCTTCTGTATCTGGACGTCCTGTGACTTCACGCCCCACTGTCCGTATTCCGCAATGATCGAATCGGCCTTGCGCCGGATCTTCTCGACCGGCTGGTTTGCGGTGCCGTCGCCGCGGGTCATCTCCGCAAGGTCCTGTTTCAGACTCTGCATGGCGAAGTACGTTGGCACGTTCTTGATTCCCAGGTACCCAATAAGTGCGACAAGGAGCAGAAAGACGATGAGCCTCAGATTCCCCTCGCCGCGCTCCGCGGCCCGCCCCCGCACTGAAGGTGTGCTCGTCATGCTCGTTCTCCTGAGTGATTGGAATCGGCGTCCCCAGGGCGGGGATCGACACAACCGTACTATACGACAGTTCCACGCGCTACGGCGCGCAGCGCTCGCATGATGTCGCGCTCTGCGACCGCAGGCTCGAACACGACGCTGCCGATCGCCACCGGAAGGACGAACCCGATCCGACCCGCCGAACGCTTCTTGTCATGGCGCATCGCGGCGACAAGTTCGCCCGGATCGAGATCCGAGATTTCGGGCCGCCGGCCGACCCGACCGACGAGCTCGCGGACCGCGAGGGACTCGGCGTCCGTCAGCCGTCCGGAGGCACGAGAGAGCTCCGCCGCGACCTCGATACCGTAGCCGACTGCCTCGCCGTGCCTGAACCGTCGATACCGCGTAACGGTCTCGAGCGCGTGTCCGGCGGTATGGCCGAGGTTGAGGTATCGGCGAATCCCGGCCTCGCGTTCGTCGGCGGCGACGATCCGCGCCTTGATACGGCAGCACCGCTCCGCGAGACGCGCCACCGACGTCGACTCCGCGCGGCGCAATACCTCGAGGTTCTCGCCGATCCACGAAAAGAGCGCGGCGTCCGCGAGGACGCCGTACTTGACCGCCTCGAACAGGCCCGCCCTCAGCTCGCGCCCGGGCAGCGTCGCCAGCGTGTCCGGATCCGAATAGACCGCGACGGGCTGGTGAAACACGCCGATCAGGTTCTTCCCCATCGAGTGATTGACCGCAACCTTGCCACCTACCGAGCTGTCGATCTGCGCGAGCAGCGTCGTCGGCACGTGCACGACCGGAGTTCCTCGCATGAAGAGCGCCGCGACGAGCCCCGCAAGATCGCCGACGACGCCTCCGCCCACGGCGACGACCGGATCGCCGCGCTCGAGGTCGCCGGATACCGCGGCGCCGATCGCCCGTTCGACCTCTGCGAGCCGCTTGTAACGCTCCCCGTCGTCGACGAGGTGAACCACGACATC
>JBGAKX010000157.1:0-9355 GCA_044224215.1 Blastocatellia bacterium | reverse complement strand
CAGGGCATGAACCCGACGGGCTCGTTCAAGGACAACGGGATGACGGCCGGTGTCACGCAGGCCGCGCGTCTGGGCGCGCGCGTGGTCGCGTGTGCGTCGACCGGCAACACGTCGGCGTCGATGGCGGCGTATGCGGCGCGCGCGGGAATGCGTGCGGCGGTGTTCATCCCCGACGGCCAGATCGCGCTCGGCAAGCTGTCGCAGGCGCTCGACTACGGAGCAACGACGCTGCAGATCGCGGGCGATTTCGACGCGGCGCTCGCGCTGGTGCGCGAGCTGGCGGATCGGGCCCCGGTCTACCTGCTCAACTCCGTGAATCCGTTCCGGATCGAGGGGCAGAAGACGATCGCGGCCGAGATGTGCGAGCAGCTTGGCTGGAAGGCGCCGGACCGGGTGGTGGTTCCTGGCGGGAATCTCGGGAACATCTCGGCGCTCGGGAAGGGCTTTGCGGAACTCTACGAGTGGGGGTTCATCGACCGGTTGCCGCGGCTGACGGTGGTGCAGGCGGCGGGCGCGGCGCCGTTCGAGGCGATGATGCGCACGGGCGCCGAGTCGCTCGACCCCGTCCCGAACGCGTCGACGCGCGCGACGGCGATCAAGATAGGCGCGCCGGTGTCGTGGCCAAAGGCCCGACGTGCCATCGAGGCGTGCAGCGGCGAAGTCGTTGCGGTCGACGAGGCCGAGATTGCGGAGGCCAAAGCGGAAATCGGCCGCGACGGCATCGGGTGCGAGCCGGCGTCGGCGACGACGGTGGCTGGGTTGCGGCGGCTCGCTGCGGCAGGGAGCGTCGACCGGGACGAAACGATCGTCTGCGTGTTGACGGGACATCTGCTGAAGGACCCGGACTACACGGTGGATTACCACTTCGGGCGGCTGACGCACGACGGCGCGCCGATCCCCTCGCCCACGGCGAACGCGCCAATCCGTGTCGGGGCGTCGCTCGACGAGATCCGTAACGCGTTAGGGGTATAAAAACTGCCGCAGATCTACGCGGATTTGCGCAGATCTGCGTTCATCTGCGGCTACCCAACTCGAACGCCTCGTGAATTGCGCGCACACCCTCAGCGGCCTGGTTCTCGAGGACGACGAGCGAGATGTTCAGCTCGGACGACCCCTGCGAGATCGCGATCACGTTGATCCCGGCCGCGCCGAGCGCCCCGAACACCTTTGCCGCAATCCCCGGCGCGCCCGCCATCTTGTCGCCGACGGCCGCGATGATCGCGATCGACGAATCCGCCCGGATCTCGTCGATGTGACCCTTGATGATGTCGAGCTCGAGCGCGCGGCCGAGCGCCGCGGCCACACGCTCCGCCTCGTCCGAGCGCACGACGAGACAGATGTTGTTCTCGGACGACGCCTGCGAAATCATCAGCACGTTCGCGCGCTCGGCCGCCACCGCGCCGAACGCCCGCGCCGCGATTCCCGGAATTCCTTGCATCCCGCGCCCGGCGACCGTGATCAGGCTGACGTTGCGGATCGACGTCACCGCCTTGACGCCGGTCGGCGACGGCCGTCCTTCGAGACTCACGCGAGTTCCCGCAGCATCGGGTGTGAAGCTGTTCCGGATCCTGAGCGGGATCCCCGCCTTCAGCACGGGCAGGATCGTCTTGTGATGAAGCACCTTGGCGCCGTAGTACGCGAGCTCGGACGCTTCGCTGAACGAGATCTCGCGGATTGTGCGCGCCGTCGGGACCTCGCTCGGGTTCGCCGTCATCACGCCGTCGACGTCGGTCCAGATCCAGACCTCGTCCGCGCCGAGCGCGGCGCCGAGGATCGTCGCCGAGTAGTCCGAGCCGCCGCGACCAAGCGTCGTCAGCACGCCTTCGGGCGTTGCGCCGAGGAACCCCGTGACAACCGGGACGACGCCTGATTCGAGCATCGGCAGCAGCCGCGACTTTGCCCGCTCCGCAGTTGCTGTCATGTCGGGCTCGGCGTCGCCGAACTGCTTGTCGGTCACGATGAGCTCGGTTGCCTCGACCGCTTCGGCACGTCCTCCCTGCGCGTTGATGACGCCCGCCAGGATCGGAGCGCTCAGCATCTCGCCGGTTCCCGAGATCGCGTCGAGCAGGCGCGGCGTCAGCTCGTGCACCATCGACAACCCGAGACAGAGCGTGTTGATGCGCTCGAGGCCGCGCGCGAGCGCCGCGCGCACGATGCCCGCCTCGTATCCGTCGGCAATGAGCGCCTCGATGACGGCATTGTGTCGCCCGTAGAGCGCGTCGCCTTCGTCGAATGACCACGACCCGCGCGCCGCGCGTTCGGCGGCGGCGACGAGCATGCTCGTGACGCCCGACATCGCCGACGTCACGACGACGACCCGGTCGCCGTGAGCAACGCTCTCGCGCGCGATGGCCGCGGCTTGCGCGATCCGCTCGGTCGATCCGACCGACGTTCCCCCGAACTTCTCGACGAGGAGCATTCCCATAGGCGAACGATTATGCCCGATCGACGCCGAATCCGGGACGGTTCGCGCCGGGCGGCGGCGTTGCGCAGGCTTCAGAGAGACTTCAGGGAACCTTCACAACTCCCAACCGGGGGGTGGCGTACGACGAGGTGCAAGACGATCGCGACCGAGTGAGCGACTTGCCATTAAAAAGCGCTCAGCGCACCGAGGAGGAGACACCATGACCAGCACACTTCGAAACGCGATTCTCTCGACCGCCATCGCAGCCACTACCGCCATTTCGGCAGGCTCGGCGTTTGGCGCCAGCGTCCAGGCTCCGACGGGCTCGATCGTCTCGATTGACCGTGCCGCACACACGCTCACCGTCCGCGACGAAGGCCGCACGTTCCGCGTCGCGATTCCCAAGGGCGCGCAGGTCGCCATCGCGCCGCTCAGTTCGCGCGGAACCACCGTGGACTTCGAGCACCTGATGGTCGGCATGCAGTACCGCGGCATCCGCTAGAGATCACGTCCCGCAACGGGACTTCGGCCGAAAAACACCCGGGCCGCGCGCACACCGCGCGGCCCGGATTCGTTTCGAACGCCGGCGTATCGCGTCAGGCCGAGTAGTTCAGCACGGCGAAGAAATGCAGCGTGGTTCCGGCGAGCACGAACACGTGCCACACGAGGTGGAAGTACCGCAGCCGGTCCGTCGCGTAGAAGATCACGCCGCCCGTGTAGGCGAGCCCGCCGGCGACCAGCAGCAGGATTCCCGGCAACGGGACCGCGGCGATCAGCGGTCGCAGCGCGATGACGATCATCCATCCCATCGCCAGGTAGAGTGCGACCGTGAGCCTGTGGTGCCTTGTCCTCGGGTGGGCGACGGTGAAGAGCCCGACGGCGGCGAGACCCCAGATGATGCCGAACAGCGTCCAGCCCCACGGCCCTCGCAGCACGCCCAGAGTAAACGGCGTGTACGTCCCGGCGATCAGGAGGAATATCGCGCCGTGGTCGATCATGCGGAAGATGCGTTTTGCGTTCCCTTCCGGAAGGCCGTGGTAGAGCGTCGAGGCCAGGTAGAGCATTGCGACGGCCGCGGCAAAGATGCTCGAGCCGACGATCGACCACGCCCCGCCCTTGTGGTAGGCCGCGAGCACGAGGAACGGCGTGCCGACGACGATGCTCACGACGCCGAGGCCGTGACTGATCGAATTGGCGAGGTCTTCGCCGGGCGTCTGGAGCCGTTTCACTTCCGCGGTCATCCCTTGGATTGTACCCTGCGCCCAATGTCCTGCGCCCTGAATTTACGCCTCGTTTACAGTTGACGGTCAGCCGTTCGGGTAAGATGTGAGCCCAACCTCGCGCCCCCCGAGAGGATCACGCCATGAATCCACGAATATGCGGCGTCCTGGCTTTTGTAGCGACGCGGTACTCGGTCGTTCTCGCGCTCGCCACGATCTGCATCTGTTGCGGGGGTCTTGTAAAGACGACATGCGCGGCGCCTCGCGGTTCCGACGCACGGGCGGGCTGTCCGCGGCCGAGCGCGCGCGGGAACCACTCGATGGTCTACGACGAGGCGCGCCACGTGTTGCTGCTGTTCGGCGGGGTGGGCAACGGACCCAATCCGAACAACCAGCTATGGGCGTGGGACGCGGCTGGATGGCGCCTGTTGGCCGAGGACGGGCCTCCGCCGCGTCTCGACGCGGTGATGGTGTACGACGCCGGCCGCCAGAGGACGGTGCTGTGCGGCGGTCAGAACTTTCCGACCTTCTTCAACGACACGTGGGAATGGGACGGTGCGGCGTGGACGCGCGTCTCGGAGTCGTGTCCCGGGATCCTCCCTCACACCGCGGCGGCCTACGACCGCGAGCGCGGCAAGGTGATCCTGTTCGGCGGCTACGATCCTGTGGCCAACCATCATGTCGGCGACACGTGGCAGTGGGACGGCGCTCAGTGGACGAAATTGGATGTTGCGGGTCCTTCGCCACGGGGCGTGCACGCGATGGGCTATGACGAGAGGAACAAGGTCGTTCTGCTTTTCGGCGGGCTGCAGGACCGGGGGCCGATGTTGCGCGACACGTGGACGTGGGACGGCGCGACGTGGACGCGGGTCAGCGAGACGGGGCCGCTGCTGCTCGCCGGGCGCGTGCTGACGTCGATCGGCACCGACGGGCCGGTGATCTTCTACGGCGGATCCGAGAACGGCAATCCCGCAAAGGGCACGTACATGTGGAATGGCGAGTCGTGGTTGGGATTCACCGGACGCGGACCGTCGGCACGGTACCTGCACGGCATCGCATACGACCAGGACCGTGGCAGCGCGGTGCTTTTTGGCGGCGACAAGGCCGGGAACAGGGCGGTGCGCGACATGTGGGAGTTCAAGGACGGCGCGTGGACGAAGCTGCCGAAGTGTCCGTAGGGGCCACAGCGGAGCGGCGCAGCCGGCGCCACGCCACGACGTAGACCGCCGCGTTGAACGCGAGCGCGAGGCTTCCGAGCACAATCTGTGTGGCGCGGGTCAATCCGACGGGGTAGATGAGCGCCGTGACGTAGTGCGCGATGAAGTCGCCTTCGTAACCCGATTCGCCTGCACGCCGTCGCAGCGCGTTCTCGAGCGGCGTCAGTGGGCAGATCCAACCGGCGAATTCGATCAGCACGCCCCAGACGACGGCGGGGACGTGGGCGAACGCCAGTCTCGGGTACGCGATCACGAGCAGCCCGCCGAGAACGACGAATGCGACAAAGCAGAAGTGCGCGACGAGGACGAGGTTCGCGAGCCAGCCGGCGACCGAGGACGAGTCCATCATGAAGATCGACCGGTCGCGTTATGGCGCGCGGCCTGATCGGATGGCGCGAACCGTTCCATCGTAGCTGCCGATGTAGATGTTCCCGCTCGCGTCGACGGCGAGGCTTGACGGCTCGTCGAGACGTGCATCAGCAGCCGGGCCGCCGTCACCTGTGTAGCCGGACTCAGCTGCGCCGGCGATGGTCGTGACGATTCCAGTCGCCCGGTCGACGCGACGGACGCGATTGCCGGTCAGAATGAACAGATTCCCGTCGCGATCGAATCCAATGCCCGCGATGAACTCGAAACCGGCGGCCGTCGCAGGGCCACCGTCGCCGCTGAAACTGTCGACGCCCGTGCCGGCGATGCGAATTGCCTGCCCATGCCGTACACGATCCACCGTGCGCCCGCCCGAGAGATACAGCCGGTTCGACTCGTCGAACGCCACGTGCAGCGCAAACAGGGGGCTGACGTCAGCGATGCGCCCGGTTCGCGTGTCGAATGTGAGCAGCGTCTCGGTTGCCGCTGCGATCGCGAGCATCCCGTCGCGATTGATCGCAACGTCGTAGACTCCGCCGATGACGACCTTTGACCCCTTGCGGCCCGGCTCGGCGGGCCGAGAGCCGCCGCCGACCACCACCTTCGAGCCCAGAGCGTCAAACGTCGCACGGCGCACATCGCCGGGCTGGAAGAAATGCGCCTCGCCAACGTAGACGCGGCCGTTGCTTCCAGCGGACAACGCAATGCCATCGCTTGAATACTCGCCGTCCGGAACGAATCGAACCCGCGCCGTCGCGCCGGTCACCCCGTCGACCCGGTTGACCATATAGGTTGTAAAGAACCCGCCCTCGAGCACAAAGAGATTGCCCTGAGGATCGACATCGACGTCCTGAATACTTGCAAAGCTGCATTCGGTCGCGGGCGCTCCGTACCCCGGCGCGTACGACCGGTACGATTCATTCGCTACGTAATCGGAGAGCAGCCCCGACGATGCGCTGATGACACGCACCGCCGACGATTCCGTGTCGACAAGGTAGAGGTTCGAGGCATCGTCGAGCGCGATCCCGCTGACATACCCCTGCTGATAGAAGACAATCGACATCCAGCTGGTGACGGGGTCGATGCGCCTGATGTAGCCCTCGCCGATGTAATCAAAGTCGGTCGGTCTGCCGTCGGTCACGTAAATGGAACCGTCGGCGGCGACGTCCACGTCGAATGGTGCGTCGAGCACGATCTCGAGTGCGGGCCCGTCCACATAGTCACCAATCCCCCCTGCGCCCGAACCGGCCACCGTCGAGATCAACCCTGTCGCGCGGTCGACGCGCCGGACCTGGCTGCGAAGCTGGTCGCACACGAACAGGTTCCCGGTCGCGTCGATGTCGATTCCCGACGGGTAAAGACACGCCTCGGTCGCGGGACCTCCATCGCCGTTTCCCTCGCCGCACGCATCGCCGCCGGCAACCGTCGTGATCACGCCCGTCGCGGCGTCGACGCGGCGAACTCTGTAATTCAAGGCATCCGAGAAGTACACGTTGCCCGCCGAATCCGTCGCCACGTCGTCCGGCGCGTTCAGCACGGCCTCGACTCCGGGACCGCCGTCCCCGCCAAATCCCGCGGCGCCGGTGCCCGCTACGGTGGTGAGCGCGCCCGTCACGAAGTCGACACGCCGGACGCGGTTGTTGCCGGTGTCGGTGAAGAACAAGTTTCCGGCGCCGTCAACCGCGACGCCCTGCGGAGCGTCGAGCGCCGCGATGACGGCAGGCACACCGTCGCTGTCCGAGCCCTTCCGGCCGCACCCGGCGACCGTCCACACCCTGCCTCCCGAGCCGTCGATACGACGGATGCGGTGGTTCGCGCGGTCGGCGACAAAGACGTTGCGCTGTGGATCGATCGCTAGGCGGTACGGCGAAATCACGATGCGTCCGGAATCGCGTCCGCTGCGATCGCCGGCGTCGCGCAGTCCGCCCGCGACCGTCGTGATCCCGCACGGTGGCAGCTCCTCAAGCGGTGTCGGAGCGATTCGAAACGGCGCTTGGTCGAACCCGGCCACATTGCGGATTGTGAGCGTGCGGCGGCCCGGGGCCTTCTGTCGCGGCACGCGAAACGTCAGGTGACCCGAGTCAAGAACCGTTAAGTCGTCGACCACCGCGTCACCAAGCGTGACGGTCATTCCGGATGTGAAATTCACTCCCATGACCGTCACCAGTTCCCCGCCCTCGATCCTCGCGACCGCCGGGCTCGCGGAAAAGATCACCGGCGCGCCGGCGGGAACAGCGCTCGCTGCCGCAGCCGAGCGTTGACTTGGCAGTCCCTCGACCGTGATCAAAAGTACCGCGAGCAGTAAGCTCCATCGACCCACGCGCATGGCGTATCTCCCCGCAATCGGACGGCGTCAGACCTCATCGCCAGTGTACGGGCAGGAGGCGTGCTGCGCCAACGGCGGCAGAATCACTCCCCGATCTGCGACGGCGACTCGCGCGCGTAGCCGAGCCTTCGGAGCTCCGCCGTGATCTCGTCAAGCACCGCCGGGTCGTCGATGGTCGGCGGCATCTGGTACGGCTCCGAGTCGGCGATCCTGCGCATCGTCGCGCGCAGCACCTTGCCGGACCGCGTCTTTGGCAGCCGCGCGACGATGCCGACCGTCTTGAAATTTGCGACCGGCCCGACCTGGTCACGCACGACGGCGATCAACTCCGCGACGATCTGCGAATGATCCCGCGCGACGCCGCTCTTGAGCACGACGAGCCCGACCGGCAGCTGTGTCTTGAGCGGATCCCTCACGCCGAACACGGCGCACTCGGCGACGTCCGGGTGGCCGGCGATCGCCTCCTCCATGCTGCCGGTCGACAGGTTGTGTCCCGACACGATGATGACGTCGTCGATGCGACCCATGATGAAGACATAGCCGTCCTCGTCGATGTACCCGCCGTCACCGGTCACGTAGTAGCCGGGAAACTTCGACAGGTAGGTCTCGACGAACCGTTCGTCGTCGTTCCACAGCGTCGGCAGTGTGCCCGGCGGCAACGGAAGCCGGATGGCGACCGCTCCGTCCTTCTCGGCGGGAACGGCGCGGCCCTCGTCGTCGAGCACCTCGACGCGGTATCCCGGAACGGGCCGCCCCGGCGATCCCGGCTTGAACGGCAACGGATCGAGACCCATGCAGTTGGCCGCGACGGGCCAGCCGGTTTCGGTCTGCCACCAGTGGTCGATCACGGGCCGTTCGAGCAGGTTGCGGGCCCAGTGGTACGTGTCGGGGTCGAGACGCTCGCCGGCGAGAAACAGGTTTCGCAAACACGACGTGTCGTAGCGTCTGTAGAAGTCGCCCGACGGATCTTCCTTCTTGATCGCGCGAAAGGCGGTCGGCGCAGTGAACAGCGTCCGGACGTTGTACTCCGCGATGACGCGCCAGAATTCGCCCGCGTCCGGCGTGCCCACGGGTTTCCCCTCGTGGACGACGGTGGTGCATCCGTGCAGCAGCGGTCCGTAGACGATGTACGAATGCCCGACGGCCCACCCGAAGTCCGATGCCGCCCAGAACACTTCGCCCGGCTCGGCGCCGTAGACGTTCGCCATCGACCAGGCGAGCGCGACCGCGTGGCCGCCTGTGTCGCGCACGACGCCCTTCGGTCTGCCGGTCGTTCCCGACGTGTAGAGGATGTAGAGCGGGTCGGTCGCCTCGATGGGGACACAGTCAACCGGCTCGGCAGTTGCCATTGCTTCGCGCCAGTCGACGTCGCGCCCCGGCACGAGCGAGCACCGTTCGACGTCGCGTTGCAGGACGAGGCAGTGCCGCGGCTTGTGCTCGGCCATCTCGAGCGCGCGATCGAGCAGCGGCTTGTATGGAACGACACGCGTGACCTCGATGCCGCACGACGCGGACACGACGACCCGTGGCGTGGCGTCGTCGATGCGCACGGCGAGCTCGTGCGACGCGAACCCTCCAAACACGACCGAATGGACGGCCCCGATGCGCGCGCACGCGTACATCGCGACGAGCGTTTCGGGCGTCATCGGCATGTAGATGACGACCCGGTCGCCCTTCTCCACCCCGAGCGATCGCAGGACGCCCGCGCATCGGGCGACCTTGTCACGCAGTTCTCGGTACGTGAGCGATCGTTTCACGCCGGTCACGGGGCTGTCATAGATGACCGCAGGCTGTTCGGCTCGTCCGCCGGCGACGTGGCGAT
>JBGAKX010000156.1:0-9480 GCA_044224215.1 Blastocatellia bacterium | reverse complement strand
CGCCCGCCGGATCTCGTCGATCTCGTACTGACGAAGCCGTTCGGTCAGGACGTCCGTCGACGTGTGGCCGTCGCCGCGCGTCCACGGATTCGCTTTGTCCCGGTCAACCGCCATTCGAATCTCGTCCGACAGATGCTCCAGCGTGATTTCGACGCCTTCAGCGCCGAAAGTGACGCTTCGCTCGATCTCGTTGCGGAGTTGACGCACGTTTCCCGGCCACGGATACGCGACGAGCGCGGCAAGCGCCTCCTTTGACAGCCGCGACGGGGTCGCGCGTCCTGCACGCGTGGACAGACGCGAGAGAAAATGGCCGGCGAGCAGCGGAATGTCCTCGCGACGATCGCGCAACGGCGGCACGTGGAGCCGGATGATGTTCAACCTGTGGTACAGGTCCTCGCGAAACTTCCGCGTTGCGACAAGCTCCTCCAGGTCGGCGTTCGTCGCAGCAACCACGCGCGCGTCGACGTGCATCGGGGCCGTGGCGCCGAGCGGAAGGATCTCGCCGGACTCGAGAAACCTGAGGAATTTCGGCTGCAACTCGAGCGGCAGGTCGCCGATTTCGTCGAGGAACAGCGTCCCGCCCTTCGCCGAACGCGCCAGACCGGGATTGTCCGACGTTGCGCCTGTAAACGCCCCCTTCCGGTGCCCGAATATCTGGCTCTCGATCAGGTCGCGCGGGGCAGCCGAGCAGTTGAACGGAACGAATGGCGCCCGGGGCCTCGGAATGGTCGCGTGAATCGCACGCGCGACGAGTTCCTTCCCGACCCCGGATTCGCCGGTGATGAGCACCGTGGACGACGAGGTCCGAATCCGCTGCAGGCGATCCGCAAGCTGCCGCATTCCCGCGCTTTCATACAACAGGATGTCGGCATCCGGATCGACCGCGGCGCTTCGAGTCCGAACGAGCGGATCGTCGTGGATCGTACCGTCACGACGAGCCGGCGTTCGCAGCGACACGAGCTCGAGGCCCTGTCGCGCAAGCTGCACCACGAGCTTCAGCGCGGTATCGGCACGCGACCCGGAACTGACCGGGACATTTACGAACAGGACCGTTGCGATCCCCGCCGATCCCGCAGACGACGCCTGCTCCACAGAGTAGATCGCGACGGCGTTCGTGCGCACGATCTGGCCCCGCGCCGCCTCGAGCAGTCCCGCGACCGGCAACCCGCCCGACGGGTTCGCACCCGACGACGCGAGCACCGCGACGCCGGCGTCCGCCGAACAGCCCGCCACGACGGCCGACGTCGCAAGCGAGACGTCGAGCGCGATCGACGTCAGCTCGCAAAGCAGGAGTTCGCGCGACTGTGCCGCTTCAAGCAGTCGTCGCACGAATCGCGGTTCCGAGCGTGCGCCGAGCACGATCGACGAATATGACGCCGATGACGAGACGCCGCCCTGCGCCATTGCCGACTGCAATCCCGATTCGGCGGCCATGCGCAGCGCGCGAATGTCGAGCTCGCCAAAAATGTCCGACGCCTGTCGAAGGTGCGTTCGCGCGCACGCGGGATCCGATGCCGCCAGCATCAGGTTGCCGATGTCCAGATGCGTCAGTCCAATCAGTCGCCGGTCGTCGACGGTTCGGAAGATCGACAAGCTCTGCGCAAGGCTGTGCTGAGCCTCGGTGTGACGCCCCGCGTCGGCGTGGATCCGTCCAGTTGCCCGCTGCGCAAGCCCGGCGACCATCAAGTCGCGCGTGTCGGCAATCGCATCGTGCGAGCGCCGCACGCACGCCTCGGCAGCTGCAAGATCGCCGGACTGCCGCTCCGCCTCGGCGTGCATCAGGTGGAGGCGCGCTATTGTCACCGGATCGTCCGAGTCGCGTTCCCGCGATATGGCGGCGATCAGCATTTGCCGCGCCGCGTCGGTTTCGCCAGACGAGAGAAGCAGATCCGCCTCGAGCAGATCGGTCTCGGTGACGGCCCTGGCGTTCTGGGTGCGCTCCGCGAATTCGCGCAGTGCAAGGATCGCCGCATCTGCGGCCGCTCCACCGTCGCGATGTGCCGCAATCGTCGCCGCCAGAATCAGAAGCTGTCCCAACGCATCGTCGCGCCCCGCACGCGTCGCCGTGGCGATTCCGGCCGAAATGACGGCGTCCGCCCGTCGCCATGCTCCCGCGCGGACAAGGCCCGCGGCCAATGCCGCCTGGCCGAGCGACAACTCAATCCCGTTGCCCATCGGATGCGCCAATTCAAGCATGCGCTGAAAACTCGTCTTCGCTTCGTCCGTGTCGCCTCGAGCAAAATGCACACGGCCAAGGCGGTAATTCGCAGCGATGGCAATCGAGAGGTTGGATGTCGCATCGGCGATGCGCAGAGCCTCGCGGAATGCGTGAGCGGCGGACGCAAGGTCGCCGTCGCGCTCGGCGATCACGCCTGCGACCATGAGTGACGTGCTGTAGGCCGCGGACGTGTCGTCTTCGCGTCGCAGGGACGTCAGCGCCTTCAGGACGAACTCGCGCGCAAGACCGAGTTCTCCAATCTCGCAGTAGCAGCGCGCGAGCAGCGATCGGGTCTCCATCTCGATCTGCAGGTTCTGGTTGTCGCCCAGCGCATCGAGCGCGCTGTTCAGTATGCCCACCGCACGATGCCAGCGGGCGCGCCACATGTGCGCCTTGCCGAGGGTCCTCAGCAAGGCCGCACGATCCACGTCCGGCAATGCGGACCGTTGCGACGTCTCGTAGAACTCCTCGAGCGCGGCCTGGGCCGCGTCGATGTCCCCGACGACGAGCAGGTACTCGGCGAGCGCACACGCGGCACGCGCGCGGTCGACCATCGCGAGCGACGTGTCGCTGGCGCGCACTGCATCCTCGGACGCAGCGCGCGCAAGCCGCTCCCGCACGCGCCCAATCTCGAGCTGATGCGCGTTCATGCGCTCGAGCACGCCGCCCGCCTCGGCCGCCAGCGACGCGAGCGCGTCTCGAACGCGCGTAGTTACAGTCGGCGCCCCCGACGTGTCCTCGAGATAGAGGCCGCCGATCATTCGCGGCGGCGAGGCGTCGGATTCGGGCCGACCGGCAGACGCCGCGATCGGAACGCACACAACCTGCCGGACACCGGCCGCGCGCGCCGTGCGAAGCGTATCGGATCCGCCGTCACCAGGCGGCGACTCCGAGGGCAGCAAAAGCACCGTGCCGACGGATGCCGCATCGATCACGAATCGCGCCACGCGCGCTGAATTGGGGGCTCCGCTCGCGCCCGACGCCGTGCGCGCGACTTCCGTACGGACGCCCGACGAATCAGCATCCTCGTCGTCGACGAGACACAGCGCAGAGAAGTCGAACTGCGTCAGTTGAAGGGCCGCGTCCACCACGATGGTCAACGCCTCGCGGTAATCGCCGATCAGGCTGGTCGCGCGAAACCGCTCGACCAGCCGCATCGCGGCGTCGCCCGGATCGACCGACTCGCCTTGACGGCGCACTGGCGGCATTCCGCGACCCGTCGTCGGAGGCTCGGCCGTGTCGTCGGCGACGAAGGGCGTCCCCGCCGGTTGCCCGACCACGCCAAAGACGATCAACGGCCCGTCATCGCCGCCGAGCCGGATCTCGTCGCCGTGCGAAACAGGTGCGCGCACCACGCGCTCGCCGTTCACGAACGTTCCGAACTTGCTGTCGTTGTCCGCGACGAACCAGCGTCCGTTCTCGAAGAGGAACTCGGCATGCTGGCGCGACACGCTGGCGTTCGCGATGATGAGGTCGTTCTCGGCGCGGCGGCCGATGCGAAACCGTGCCCCGGCGATGCGGACGGGGCGAAACTCCATTCCCACGGCATCGCGGCACATCATCGTGACGTTGCCGGGTTCCAGCGGCGGCACGATGCGCAGGTCATCGCGCGTGCCGCTCACGATGCGTCCTCGCTCAGCAGTTCGTCCTCGGCTCCCTCGTCACCTGCTCCCGCGAGGCCCCCGCGACACACGGCAAGTTCGGCGAGCAACCGGTACCCGCGATCGTCGATCTGTCGCGCGAGCAGCAGCGCCCGCTCAAAGTCGGCCTGGGCCAGACGCCCGAGCGACGTGTCGTACGTCTGCCGGCGCGACACCACGTCGGCCGCAGCGCGGCCACCGCTGTCGATAGTGAGCGATGCCTTGTTCAGCGCGGCGACGCATCCGGTCATCGCTTCGAACGCTCCGAGCGAATCGACGTCGACCCACGCGGCGACCACGGCAAAGTAGGCTTGAACGCGGAATGCGGCATTGGATTCGCGAAGCGCTTCCCGCTCTGCGGCGGACAACGATTGGGACGCGAGCGCGAGATCTCCTTCGGAGCGCGCCGCATACGCCAGCTGCACGAACAGCATCGACCTGCGCATGGCGGACGGCACCTTGTCGACAACCGCCGCGACCTCCGACAGTCTCTTCTGCCGCAACAACGAGATCGCCATCCGCGCAAACAGGATCGACCGGACGCTCTCGTTCTCGACAGCAGCCGCCTCGGCACAGAGCGTCTTGAAGTCGTCGCGGTCGATGGCTGCCTGAGCGGCGACGGCGTGCGGATCGTTGAGAAACGCGTCGTCGGCCGGTCTGCTCGCGGACGACGCCTTTTCGAAGCCGGCCGACCGCGAGAGCAGACCGAGCCGCGCATCGAGCGCGGCGGACCTGTCCGCGGCGTAGCGCGCGACGGCGACGACCAGCGAGCGGCCGAGAAAATATGCGGTGCGCGCATCCTCGGAATCGAGCGGCGTTCCCTCGATCAACCGCACGGCGACGACGAGGAATCCGCGCAGCGCATCCGGTGACACGTTCTCGAGCACGCTCTGTCCGTTTGCGCCCAGGTAGCCTGCGAGCGTCCCGACGTCCGACAGTGCCGGATTCGGCGTGCGCGCAAACACGCCGAGCGCCATCGAGTAGAGCGCATCGGCCCTCCGTGCGTCGACGCCTCGCATCACGATCGCGAGCCGCACGAGATCCGGCGACACCCCGTCCGCAAGCGCGAGCCGTCCGAGCGCCTCTGCACGCGCTGGATCATTGGGGAGCATCGCGATCCCGGCGGCCACGAGCGCCTCGGACCGCGATGGGCCAGCTGTCGCACCTGCCCGTCCGGAATCGGCGATTCGGGATGCGAACTGCTCGGCGAGCGCGGGATCGCGCCGTGCCACCTCTGCCATCAGGTTGTCGAGCGCGCGCGAGGACGCCTCGACCGCATCGTGTTCTGCCGCCACCTGGTTCTGCAGATCGTCGAACGACGCCTGGTAGATTGCTCGAGCCTTGTCCGGACTGCGCGGCCAGATCAACGCCGCCGCGCCAATCCGACACGCCTGCCGGAACGCCGGATCATCGACCGCGCGTGCGCCGTCGACGACCTCGTCTATGACGCCGGCAATCCGTTCGTCGAGATGCGCCCGCACCTCCGCCGAGCCTCCCGCCGGGGCTGACCCATCCCGCGCGCCGTCCTGAAGCGTCGAGCTGCTGGCCAGCGCGCTCGGCACGACCACGTGCGATGCGAACAACGCAACAACGAGGACCGCTACCCAGCGCGAGATCGAGGCCATAGTCACGTTCCGGAGGCGAGCCGATGCGGCGAACCTCCTGATTTCTAACACAGAACCCCGCGAACCCGCAGGCGCCCTCCGAGGCGTCCCGTGGTCCCGCGGGGTTCGATGATTCGTACGGCGAGCCGTCTCAGCCGAGCTCTTCGAGCTTCTTCTGCCACTTCGCCGACAGCTTGTTGTAGGTCTCCTCCGAGATCTTGCCGGCAGCAAGCTGTTCGTCGAGATTGTCGATGGTCGCCTGGATCCGTTCGCGCGTCGGCGGCCCGTCGGCGCCGGCCGCGCCGCCTCCAGCCGCAGGCGGCGTACCGCCCGCCGCGGGCGCCCCGCCCTGCATGGCCTGCGACATCTGCTGCGCCATCATCTGGCCCATGCCGAGACCCATGCCGAGACCCATACCCTCGCTCGGCCCGCCCGGATTCTGCGCCGCATTGTTGAGCGCCTGCCCGGCCTGGTACTTCATGTAGTCGACGCCAAGCTGCTCCTGGCGCTGCTTCTGCGCCGCCGTCTCGTAGTTCGCGGCATACAGCTTTGCCTGGCCCTGCTTGATCATCTCCTGGACCTCTTCCGGGAGCGAGATCGAGCCGAGCACGATGTTCACGAGCTCGAGACCCTGCTGGGCGAACTCCGTCGCAGTGGCCGCCTTGACCGCCGCCTCGATCTCCTTCGTGAGGCTCGGCAGCGCGAACACGTCGTTGAAGTTCGTGCCGAGGATGTCGCGCAGGTTGCTCGCGATCAGGTCGCGCAGGTAGTCGACGATCGTGTTCGTCGAGACGAATCCGCGCGTTCCGACGACCGTCGACACGAACAGCTGCGGGTCCGCGACGCGCATCGAGAATTTTCCAAACGCCCGCAGCGTAACCGGCAATCCGCCCATCGAAGGATCGCGCAGCATGATCGGATCCTTGGTGCCCCACTTCAGGTCGATGAACGTGTGCCGCGCGACGTACAGAACGCTTGCGGTGAACGGCGCGTCGCCACCGAACGGAATCTTGAAGACATTTGACAGCACGGGCACGTTCATCGTCGTGATGGTGTGCCGGCCCGGGCCGAATACATCCAGTGCCTTGCCGTCCCGGAAGAAGACCGCCGACTGGTTCTCCTGCACGACGAGCTGGGCGCCCATCTTGATGTCGGCCGGACCAGACTCGGGCACGCGGTGAACGATCTCGGTCCCGGACTCGTCGATATATTGAAGAACTTCGATTGTCATGGAACCTCCTCCTACGAGAACAGGGGACGTCCGGAGGCGCTCGCCTCGGCGTACCCGTCGATCGCCTGCTGCCGTTTGTCGAATTCGGCGCCGAGATCGTCGACGGCCTGCTCGAGCCCACCGGCGGCCGTCTTCAGCTCCGTCGGCGTCCCCTCGGCCGCTCGCAGTCCCGACGCCTGCCCCTCGACAGCCTCGACACGCTCGACCAGTCGCAGATCAAACTGATAGAGCGCGTCCAGCTGCTGCTCCTTGATCTGCACCGCGTCAAAGAACCCCGAATAGCCGTACGACGCGTGGCGGACGCGATTCTCGATCGTGTCGATCTTCTTTGAAATTCGTTCCAGCGGCGTGACCTCGAGCAGCCGGCCGCCATCGGTCAGGTCGCGAACGACGCCGCCAATCGAGTTCTTGGTCGCACGCAACCGGTCCGCGAGATTCTCGCGATAGAGCTTGTCGACGTCGCGCCGCGTCTCCTTGGCCTGGTAGCCCGAGATGCCCGGTATCTTTTCGACGAGCTGCTGCAGCCAGTTCTTGTGGCTGCCGTCCGACGTGTACCCCATTGCTGCGTCCTCCTTTTGGTCGGTGGCAAATGATAGCGGATCGCAGGCCGACCGTCATGAAAAGCTCGCGGTTACGCGCTCGCCGCCAGCTGTCGCAGGTATGCGTCGTACGCCTGCCGGTCCGCGCTCGTCATGTCGCGAATATAGACGCCGACCGACCAGTTGATGCCGTCGGGCGACGGTTTGTACCACGCGGCAAAGCCGCTGATGCGTACCTTTCCCGACGGGAGCTCGACGTCGATCTCCAACCGGTTCTTGAACGCCGTCGTGTGATCTCGAATGATGTTCAGGTGGCCCGTCGCCACGGTGCCGGTCGTGATGCGCATACCGTACTCGCTGACGTCGAGCACCTGACCGTCGATCAGCCGGGACATGTTCGCGTCGTTGTCGGCGTCGATGATCGTCATGCGCATCTTCAGCGGCGTTGGCGGCGCGGGGATCTTCCGCTTCTCCTTTGGCTCGGGCGCAGGTTCGGGAGGCGGCGGCGGAGACGGCGGAATGTGCTCGCCCGATGGCGTGACGAACGCCGGGAAGCCGGCGTCGACGCCGGTCCCGTCGCCGATCGACGCGCGCAGCGCAGCGGCAAAGTCCGTTCCGTTCTGATACCGCCGAGCTGGATCCTTTTCGAGCGCCCGCAGAACGACACGCTCGACTTCCGGCGGGATGTCGGGCCGGATCGACGTCGGCGGTTCTGGAGGATCGGTCACGTGCTTGATGATCAGCGCCATCGGCGACGGCGCCTCGAACGGAAGCCGGCCCGTGAGCATCTCGTAGATCACCACCGCCGCCGAATACACGTCGCCTCGCGCGTCCACCTCTTCGCCCTTGCACTGTTCCGGCGATGAATAGTGCGGCAGCCGGATCACGAGCGAGCCCGTCGCCGTCACGTTTGAGCCGCCGGCGCCCTGGATCCACTTCGATATCTCGAAGTCGAACAGCTTTGCCTGCTCGACGCCGTTCTCTTCGACAAAGATCACCTTGTCGGGCTTTACGTCCCGGTGCACGATACCGAGCGCGTGCGCCGCGCCGAGGCCTTCGCACACCGTCGCTCCGCCCGCGACAACGGTTCGCACGTCGAGTGTTCGCGCCTCGGCAAGCACCTGTTTCAGCGTCTGCCCCTCCAGCAGCTCGATCGCAACGTACGCCCCGCCGTTCTGAAGACGACCTGCCGCGAACGTCCTGGAAGCGGCCGGATGGTCGAGCTTCTTGAGCCGCTCGACGTCCTCGAAGAACTCGTTGAGCGCGCCTTCGCGGCCGAACAGCGTGGGCATCAGTGTCTTCACGAACACTTCGTTGCCCTCGACGAGGTCACGCGCGCGATAGACCGACCCGAGCCGGCCGACACCCACGACGGTCACGAGCCGCCACCGCCCGTCGAGGTCGCGACTTCCCGGAATGGTCTGTACAAGCTCGAGGCCGTCCGCCGGGCAGTATTTCGCCTTGTCGTCGAAGCAGCCGTTGCAGGTCGCGCATTCTTTCATAGGTGAGATCGATGGTTCCGAGTCTGTGTTGAGCCGGGTCTTCCCGTTGATCTTCGCCCCCTTGCGGGGCGGTCCGCACGCGTTCTAGAGCGGAATGTTGCCGTGCTTCTTCTGCGGCATCGATTCGCGCTTGGTGTCGAGCATCTCGAGCGCAGCGATCAACTTTGGCCGTGTCAACCGCGGCTCGATGACCTCGTCGACAAAGCCGCGTTCGGCTGCGATGTACGGCGACGCGAACTTCTCGCGATACTCCGCGATGAGCTCGGCACGGTATGCGTCCGGGTCGGCGGCCTCGCCGATTTCGCGACGGTAGAGGATGCCAACGGCGCCTTCGGCGCCCATAACCGCAATTTCTGCAGTTGGATACGCAAAGTTGGCATCGGTGCGGATGTGCTTGCTCGCCATGACGCAGTACGCCCCGCCGTAGGCCTTTCGCGTGATCACCGTCAGCTTTGGCACCGTTGCCTCGGCGAATGCATACAGGAGCTTTGCGCCGTGACGGATGATCCCGTGATGCTCCTGCTCGACGCCCGGGAGAAAACCGGGGACGTCTTCAAACACGACGAGCGGAATGTTGAAGCAGTCGCAGAACCGGACGAACCGTGCCGCCTTGACCGACGCGTCGATGTCCAGCACCCCGGCGAGGTACGCCGGCTGGTTCGCGACGATGCCGACGGACCGGCCGCCAAGCCGTGCAAACGCGATCACGATGTTGCGGGCGTAGTGCTCCTGGATCTCGAACAGCC
>JBGAKX010000155.1:0-9573 GCA_044224215.1 Blastocatellia bacterium | reverse complement strand
ATCCTTGCTTTCGCCAAGTGTGCGGAGTCACATTCTTTGCACCCCGAAGGGGTGCGTCACAATAGCCGGGGGTCAAGGAGCGAAGCGACGACGACCCCCGGTCAGCTCAACCACCCGATCGCGACCCTGTAAGGGTCGCCTCGTCCGCCGGCACCGCTGGCCGCGGCGCCATCTGCAGGCGAACGGGCATCTGCGGCGTACAGCACACGTTGACGAGCCGCGCCCGGTCCGCTGACATCCCCGAGTCATCCGCCGCCCACGCCAGCGCCTCCTCGAGCACCCGCGCCGCGTGCGGATCCGCAGGCGTCACGATCTTGTAGTGCATCCACTTGCCCTGCCGGCGCGCCGCCACGACGCCAGCCTTCCGCAAGTAGGCCAGGTGCCTCGAAATCTTCGGCTGATTCTCGCCGAGCACCTCGACGAAGAAGCACACGCAGACCTCGCCATCACGCATCAGGTTCAGCAAACGCAACCGCGTCCGGTCCGCCAGCGCAAGAAACAAACTCTCCAGATCGAATGACTTGGCTCCAGTCACGCCCGAAGTGTAGCACAATCCGCAAATATTTGCCTTGACATATATGTTTCATCGAACTACCTTGTATTCACATTCGTTCAGGCGTATATGATACGCAGTCGAACAGGAGGACACGAAGATGCCGGAAGCACAGTCACACCAGATTCAGACCCTCAAGGCGCACCTCGCGCTCAACGTCCGCGACGTGGAGGTGAGCCTTGACTTCTACCGCAGGATGCTCGGTATCGAGCCGTCAAAGGTTCGCACCGGCTACGCAAAGTTCGACGTCCAGAACCCGCCGCTCAATCTGACCCTGAACCAGGTCAAATTTGGCGAACGCGGCGCGCTCTCGCATCTCGGAATCCAGGTCGCGTCGACCGAGGACGTTCTCGCGATGCGCGACCGCTGGCAGGCCGCGGGCCTCGCAACACGCGACGAGATGCAGACCAACTGCTGCTACGCGATCCAGGACAAGACGTGGGTCTCGGATCCGGATGGCAACGAGTGGGAGGTCTTTGTCGTGCTGAAGGACAACCTCACCGAAACGGCCATGTGCTGTGTCGGCGACGACGCGGCCGCGGGTGCATCGTGCGCAACGTCCGAGCCGGTCAGTCTCACGCGCGCCTGAACGCCAGCACGAGCTAGTCGGCAAGCGCTACGAGGAGAGTCAGTCATGAGTGCTTCACTTGATTCAGCGCGACGCGACGCGCCGGTTTCGGCACTGGGCTCGCTCAGGGAATCCCTGGGCGAGCTCGGTGCGCTCTCTCCGCGCAACGGCCAGCTCGATTCCACCGGCGTCTCGCCATTGCGCGCTTGGCTTCGGACCGCGCACCGGACGATCGAGGCGCTCGAAAAAGTCTGCTGCACGATGATCCTCTGCTGCACCGGGCTCGTGCGCCGTCACGGTGCAAGAGAATGCTCCACTCCGGAGCGGGACACGTGCTCATGACCACGCCGTCCAACGCGTCGATCGAATGCGCGAGCCCATCGCCGCGCCTCTCGTTTCTCGACCGGTTTCTGACGCTCTGGATTCTCCTCGCGATGGTTGCCGGCGTCGCCCTCGGCTTCCTTGTTCCGGGCGTCGAATCGTTCATCAACAGATTTCAGGCCGGCACGACGAACGTACCGATCGCAATCGGGCTGATCGTGATGATGTATCCGCCCCTGGCCAAGGTTCGATACGAGGAGCTCGGCGACGTGTTTCGCGACTGGCGGATTCTCGGGCTCTCGCTCGTCCAGAACTGGCTCATCGGTCCGGTGCTGATGTTCGCACTTGCGATCACGATGCTGCGCGACCATCCGGACTACATGGTTGGGCTGATCATGATCGGCCTCGCGCGCTGCATCGCGATGGTGATCGTGTGGAACGAGCTGGCGCACGGCGATTCCGAGTACGCCGCCGGGCTTGTCGCGTTCAACAGCATCTTCCAGGTGCTCTTCTACAGCGTGTACGCGTGGTTCTTCATCACGGTGCTCCCGCCATATTTCGGCCTCGAGGGCACAGCGGTCCACGTCTCGATCGCCGAAATCGCGCAGAGCGTCTTCATCTATCTCGGCATTCCGTTTCTCGCGGGAATGTTGACGCGCTTCGTGCTGCTCAAGCTCCGCGGCCGCGAATGGTACGAGACGCGCTTCATTCCGCGCATCAGCCCGCTCACGCTCGTCGCGTTGCTGTTCACGATCGTCGTGATGTTCAGCCTCAAGGGCAACCTGATCGTGCAACTGCCAACGCACGTCCTGCGAATCGCGGCGCCGCTGCTCGTCTATTTCGTCGTGATGTTCCTGGTCAGCTTCTATCTCGGTCATCGCGCCGGTGCGAACTACCCCAGGACCGCGACACTTTCGTTCACGGCCGCGAGCAACAACTTCGAACTGGCGATTGCGGTTGCGGTTGCGGTGTTCGGGATCAACTCGGGCGCCGCGTTTGCCGCGGTCATCGGACCGCTTGTCGAAGTACCGGTCCTGATCGGGCTGGTGAACGTCGCTCTCGTCTTCCGGCGACGGTACTTCGCGCCGGCGAGCCCGCAGACACAATCCTAGGGCAATGGAGAACGTCACCATGGAAGGTCCCACGCGCGTCCTGATCCTCTGTACGGGCAACTCCGCCCGCAGCCAGATGGCGGAAGGCTTTCTTCGTCATTACGGCGGCGATCGCTTCGACGTCCACAGCGCCGGAACGCGGCCCTCGCACGTGAACCCCTTCGCCATTGCGGCGATGCGCGAGGTCGGCATCGACATCTCGGCGCACTGGTCAAAGTCCGTCGACGAGTTCATCGGCCAGAACTTCGACTACGTGATCACTGTCTGCGACCGCGCGAACGAGGACTGTCCTTTCTTCCCTGAAAAGACGCGACGTGTTCACTGGGGGTTCGACGACCCGGCGGCCGCCACAGGGACCGACGACGAGAAGCTCGCGACGTTCCGGCGGGTGCGCGACAAGATCGCGCTTCGGATGAAGAGCTTTGCCGAGGCGCCACTCCTCGCAATCGCCGCGAACGAGTAGTCCGATCAGGGCCAGACCGGGTACCCGGCATTCGCGCGGACCGCGGCGTCGTCGCATTCGGACGGCGAGTTGCGTCCGCTCTTTATGTCGTTGAAGTCGCCGTTGAACCGCGTCATCACCGAACTTCCCATATCACACGTGTCGCATTCGGCCAGCCCGAACGTGTGGCCGATCTCGTGAGCCAGCACGTTGACGAGCGCAACGGGATCGGTCACGCGGTCATCCACGACGCACACCGCGGTCAGGACGCCGATCGGCGCACTCGACATGACCGTGCGGGCCTGTCCGCCGCTCGTGATCCGGCCCCGTCGCACCTGAAAGAGGAACGCGCGGGAAACCGGCTGCGCCTCGTACGTGAAGACGAACGTCACTCCCGAGCCATTGCGGGCTGCCGATCCGGCGTCCTCCCAGTGACGAAACGCTGCCTCGATCGCCTGACGCGAACCGTCCGCCGGCAGGAATGCGGAAGATACGTTTACCACCACGCGGGTACCCTGCGGCCAGGACCAGCGTACGCCCTTCGCCGGCGGCGCTTCGCAAGGCGAGGGTCTTGCGCGGTTTCGCGCAATCGAGCTGCTGACGGTGAGCAACAGCACCAACGCGACGACAAGTCCACGCAACGCCAGACCCGCGCGTCGCCGTGATACTCGAATTTCACGTTGTGCAAATTCCATGTGAACTGCCCTGCCCGCAGAAAAGCCCCCGCGCAGGCGCACGGGGGCACCGTCAACTAATCGACGACGAAACTAAAAAGCTTCCACTGGCCGTTCGTTTCCAGCATCGACCCGAACAGCTTGAGCTCGCGCTCGTCGCCCGATTCATCTCGCAGCACCAGCCGCGTGTCGTAATGCACCGTGTAGGTCGAGTACACCTCATCACCCCCTGCGAATCGCAGTGACACGAACGCAAACCGGCGGCCACTGTAGCTTCGAATCGTCTGATCGAGTCCCGATAGGCTGTTCAACGTCGCCTGGCTCCACGCAAAGTCGCACGAAACGTTCGGGAGCTGACTCGCCGGGAGCTCCGGCCAGACGTACCAGCAGAACTCGTCCTTGGTGATCCTCAGTCGCTGCATCGCACGAATGTTCCCCGCCGCGAGACCGTCGAGAAATGCCGCCGCGACGCCCTCCGGCGACGCCATCGCGTTGGCCAGGTACCGGGGAACCGGCGGCAGCTCAAAGCTCGTCCAACCTGATAACCACCGATCTTCAGGATTCGACCCGACCGCGCCGGCGAACTCCACGTGCTCGAAGAAATCGTCCGTCGACGCCATCGCGACATTCGGCGGATCGAGCGCGGGCGAATCCGGCCCGGGTTCGAATTCGGGCGCAGACTCGTCGTGAGGATTCTTGAGGCGCGCAGACCGCTCGACAAAGCGCGAGCCGGACGCAACGAGCGCCGTTCGGATTCTCGAATCCAGCGCCACGGCGGACGTCGCGGCCTCGACCACCGCGCCATTGAGCGCAAGGTCGCCGCGCTCGAGATCCTGGATCACCGACGCATCGGGCGCCGACACGCCGATGCAGTCGCACCCGACGACGACTACGTTGCGGTATACCCCGCGCGATCCGGCGCCAAATACGAGCCCCGCCGCACCACCGACAACCGTAACATTTGCAATCATTGGGGTTGCGTGGTCCGCTGCGATGCCGCCGTATGCCGCATCGCGAACGTCCGAGCGCTGTTGCGCCAGAAGGAACTGGCCGTGACCAGTCCAGCCCTTCGTGAACGAGAACCCCGAGCGCCGGTTGCCGATCGACACCACGCGGCGCAGGTTGACCTCGCCTCCCACGACTGACAAACCCGTTCCGTCACAGTTGAGCAGTTCTACGCGCTCGACCTGAGTCGTGCTGCCGACGCCTCTCAGCGACAGCGCATCCGACCTGTCGGCTGCGGTGATCGGGAATCCCGCGAACTCGACGCGCACGTGACTCAGCGCGCCGGAGCTGTCGCCGCCGTCATACCCGCCAAACGTGCCGGTGCCGCCGTCGCCCTGCGCGACGCCCCCCGGATACGCCACCGGCGCGAAGCCATTCACGACGATGCCCGCCCAATCCCCGCGGCGCCGCTCCGATTCGGGTTGCGCGCTCGTGAACACGATCGGCCGAAGGCTCGTTCCTACGGCTCGCAACCTCGCGCCCTGCTCGATGACAAGCACCGCTCCGATGTCGCAGAGAACCGTCGTGCCAGGCTTTACACGAAGTGTCGCACCCGCGCGGACTCGCACGAATCCGCGCAGAACGTTGACGTTGCTCCGGCTGAGAGTGACGTCATGCGTTACGTCCCCGGTGACGACGACCGTGCGGTGCGTTGCCGCTCGGGTGCTTCCAACGGCCGGCGGAAGGCCGAGCGCCAGAATCGCCAGAACGAGCGGGAAGCAACGTGCCATGGCCCGACCTCCACGAAATTGTTGCGAGTGCCGTGAACCCGAAACCCGAACTTCAACCGTGGAGCCAGACTAGCACGTGGCGAGTCTTAACCGTTCGTTAAATCAATGTGAACAACGTGTTACAAGATTTATCAGTCGACGACGAAACTGAACAGTTTGTATTGGCCGTCGAGCTCGAGAACCGAGCCGAACAGCCGGACGTCGCGCGTCGATCCAGTGGCGTCGCGGACTGTCACAACCGGGTTCTTCAGCACGGCATACGTCTCGTGCCGCTCCGTCGACGCGACACTCATCGACACGAACTCGTAGTTCGCGCTGCCGTTGTCGTCGAGCATTCGCGTCATTCCCGCCATACTCTTCAATGTGGCCTGGTCCCACACCCAGTCGCACGACACGTTCGGCGTCCTGCTCGCGGGGAGCTCGGGAAACACGTAACGGCAGAACTCGTCCTTCGTGATCCGAAGAGCCTTCATCGACTCGACGTCGTGTCGCGCAAGACAGTCGAGAAATCGCCGAGCGAGATCGTCCGGCGATGCCTGCGCATTCACGAGCGGTCGCGGCGCCGACGAGACCGAACGGCATCCCTGGAATGCGCCGAGACCGGCGATCGCCGACGAAAGAACAAAGAGGGCCGCCGCTCGCGCGGCAGCCCTCCTGAAATACCCGAAGGTCATCAGTTCCCGTTCCCTGCGACTTCGAAGTTCGTCCAACCATCCATCCAGTTGTTCGTGCCGTCGAACGCGCCGACATACGGAGCGTCCTCAAAGAACGCATCCGCAAACTTTGGCGCGACATTGGCCGCATTCAGTGCCGGCGAACCGGCTGCGGGCTGGAAGTTCGGCGCGGCAAAGTTGAACGGCGCCACGAGCTGCGGATCCTCCTGGTTGAGGATTCGGAGCGTCGCGAGCCCCTTGCCTTCGAGCGCCGCGAGCGTCGTGCCTTCGAGATTCGCTCCGCCCTTGTTGTTGAAGTAGATGATTCCCTGCAGATCGAGCTCACCGGCCGAGTACTGGTCGTAGGATGCCTGATCGGTGATTCGCGAGCCGTTGGCCTTGAAGCCGGTCACGATGCAGTTGCGAATCTGCCCTGCCGTCCCGCGGCGCAGCTCCATTCCCTGAGTGCTGCCGGGGAACGTCTGGTTCGGGTCGCCGATGAGCGTGAGGTTCGCGAGTAACGGGTTCGAACGCGGCGTCAGGTTGAAGTCGGTCTCGTTGTTGTCGGCCTCGATCGCGCGATCCGCAACGCCCGCTCCATCCGCGCGCTGCTGCACGACTCCGAACTGGAGCATGCCCGTCCATCCGAACGTCCAGTCAAAGTTGTCGTCGAGCGCGCCGACCGCCACAAGGTGCTTTGCATTGACCGTTCCGCCGAAGAACTCGAATGCGTCGTCGCCGCCATAGAGCGCCTCGACGTAGTCGATGGTCGTGCCGTTGCCGACGCCCTGGAACGCGACGCAATTGAGCTCGTTGTCCGGGCTGATCGGGAAGCCGCCATACTCGACACGCACGTATCGGAGGATGCCCTGGTTGTCGGACACATCCGCGCCGCCGTATTGACCGGTGCCGCCCTCGCCCTCGGCGACGCCGCCCGGTACGTTGATCGGCGCGTTGCCGTTGAAGATCAGACCGCCCCAATCGCCGCGACGCCGCTGACCGGCGGCCTGAGCGCTCGTGAAGACGATCGGCTTGTTGGCCTTGCCCTTGGCAATGATCTTGGCGCCCTTGTCGATGACAAGGAACGATCCCGTGTCGCCGAATATCTTGGTTCCCGCGGGAATCTTGAGCGATGCGCCAGACCGCACGAAGACGCCGCCCTGAAGCAGGTACGTCTTCTTGGCCTTGAGTTTCATGTTGCTGGTGATGTCGCCTGACAGCACCACGACACCGCTGCCCTGAGCGAACACCGGCTTGGACCGCTCGCCAAAGGTCACGAATGCCATCGCCAGTGCAAGGAGACTAAGTGAGAGTTTCCGAATCATTGTTGACACTCCAGTTCCGTATTGTCGGATTCAAGTTTTGTCTGACACGCCTGCGGTAGAGCCTCGGGGCGAGCACGCCCAGAGCGGGACAGCTGCGCGTGCATCGTCAGTAGAAGTTGTAGGAAACGCCGACGGTGAAATCCCTGCCGGACCTGTAGACGCGGTACGGAAGGCCTCCCTGGCGCTGATCGTGCTGCCGGTTCAGAATGTTCTGCAGTTCAAAGTCGATGGCCCACGGCTTGCGCTCGCCGCCAAGCTTCTTTGAGAAGCGCATGTCGAACGACGGCCAGCCCTTCTCGTAGATGTCGGGTAGGCCGAGCGAGCCGACGTCGGTGATCCGCTCGCCCTGGTAGTTGAAAAACGCGCGCGCGTCGAACAGCCACTTGGGGATCTCGTATACGAGGATCGCGTTCACGACGTTCTGCGACTGACCCACAAGCGGCCGGTTGGTGGTCGTGTTGATCACCAGATCCTGCGCGCCCAGTTGAACGCTCGACTTGACGTAGGTGTAGTTGAAGTTCACCGACAGGTTGTCGAGCCGGTCCCATATGAACCCGAGCCCCTTTCGAAGTTCGAATTCGATGCCCTGGTCCTTTGCGCTTTCGGCGTTGCGGAACGACGAGCGGCTCACTGCGCCGGGCTCGATGACCGTCTCGATGGGGTCGTCAAAGTGCTTGTAGAAGTAGCTGACCGCGAACACCTCGTTCGTTGCCGGATACCACTCGTAGCGCAAGTCATAGTTCGTGATGAGCGTTCGAACGAGATCCGGGTTGCCCACGACCGACCGGCCTCCCGTCACGTCGGTGAATTCGAACGGGCTCAGCTCGCGGAACTGGGGCCGCGACACCGTGCGCGAGTACCCTCCGCGGATGTTCATCGTCTGCGTCAGCGAGAACACGACCCCGATGCCCGGAAGCCAGTCGGTATTGTCGAGATTGGCCGTCTCGACTGGGCTGCTCTCGGTGAACGGCTCGAAAGTCGTGACCTTCTGCAATGACCGCTCGACGCGCACGCCGCCCAGAAACCGCCATCTGCCGTACGTGATGTCTCCCATCAGGTAGCCGGCGGTAATGTCCTGTTTGGCAACGTACGCGTCGGTGTTTCGAGTCTCCTCGCGAAGCTCGAATCCGCGGTCGGGCGATATGTTCTCGTCGACCAGAAGTTCCTCGGGGCTCGACGTCAGGTCGATCCCGGTCAGTCCGCGCGGAGTGAATCGAAACCGCCGCGAGTTGAACGAACGATCGCGGTTGCTGTAGAGGCCGCCGAACTTGACGTTGAACGACACCTTGCTGAGGAACCAGTACCGGGAAATGTCGATCCCGGGCTCGCGAACGTTCTCGCGCATCTGGCTGAACAGCCGGAACAGGCTCTGGTTCTGGTCGAGGTAGTTGAAGTCCCCGGTGATCGGGTTCTGCTCGTACAGCGCCTCGCGCAGGTCCGGCTGATCGAGCCTCGACCGTGCATACGTGTAGCGGTAGTTGACGACCAGGTCGCCGAACTGCGGGAACAGCGAGTTGCCCGAGAGCTGGCTGCTGAAGATCCGCTCGTTCGTGTATTCGATCCTCTGGTTGCGAAGCACCGACCCACGGTCGCTGTTCGGTCCCTGAAAGATGCGCGCCTCGTCCGTCGACTGGTTGGTGAAGAGGTTCTTGAACGAGATCGAGTGGTTGGTCGAAATGTTGTACGACAGGTTCAGCGCCGTGCCGAACCGTGCGAGCTCCTCGCTGACGTTGTAGACATACGAGCTCGTCGGCGTCAGCTCGCCGCCCGAATCGATCTGGTAGTAGTTCCGCTCTTCGGTCTGTGTGTTCGGAACGTTCTTGGTTCCGATGGCGGCGACAATGCCGAATCGCTTCCACGTCGTGCCGCCAGACAGATTCAGCGTCTGTTCGGGGCGCGCGCCCTCCTCGGTGGTCGGCGACCAGACGTTGTTGAAGGCCTGTCCGAACGTCTGCAGCTCGGTGGGCGTGAAGCCGCCAGGAACGAAGATGTTGCCGCGCACGACCCGCTCGTTGACGGGGATGATGTCCGGCAACGCGCGGTCTCCGACGCCGAAGCCGAAGTAGTCGAGGCTGCCTCCGGGGTACGACAGGTACGGCTTCCCCTGCGTCTGGCTGTTGAACCCCATCGAGTAGCTCGCCGACAACGTCGTGTTCTTGGGCATCTCGATGGTGTCGAGCCGGACGAGG
>JBGAKX010000006.1:0-72219 GCA_044224215.1 Blastocatellia bacterium | reverse complement strand
CCGCCATCGGCCGCCGCGACTGCCGCGACGTCCGGATGCTCCGGCGACACGCGGATGCACGCCGCCTGGTGTCCCGGCGAGATCTCTCGAAGGATCGGGGAGAGCCGCGAACATTCGGCGATCGCGTACGGACATCGCGTGCTGAAATGGCATCCCGACGGAGGATTCACGGGAGACGGCACGTCGCCCTGCAGCACGATGCGCCGCCGCTGCTTCTCGATTCGCGGATCGGGCACCGGGACGGCCGAAATGAGCGCCCGCGTGTACGGATGCACCGGGCGCGAGTAGACCTCGCTCGCGGGCGCTAGCTCGACGATCTTTCCGAGGTACATGACCGCGATGCGGTCCGAGATGTGGCGCACGGCGCGCAGATCGTGCGATATGAACAGGTACGTCAATCCGAACTGCTGCTGGAGGTCCTCCATCAGGTTCATGATCTGTGCCTGGATCGAGACGTCGAGCGCCGAGATCGGCTCGTCCGCCACGATGAACTCCGGATCCGCGGCGAGCGCGCGCGCAATGCCGATCCGCTGCCGCTGGCCGCCCGAAAACTCGTGCGGATAGCGCTTCACGTACCTCGGGTTGAGCCCCACGACCCGCATCAGTTCCTGCGTTCGCTCGTCAGCGGCCTTTCCTTCGAGCAACCGGAAGTTGCGAATGGGCTCGCTGATGATCGAGCCGATCGTCATGCGCGGATTCAGCGATGCGTACGGATTCTGGAAGATCATCTGCAGCCGGCGACGGAACGCGAGCATCTGCTCTTCGTCGAGCGAGACGAGATCGGTCTCGGCATACACGACTTTCCCGCTGGTCGCCTTGATGAGCTGGAGGATCGCGCGACCGGTGGTCGACTTGCCGCATCCGGATTCGCCGACAAGCCCGAGCGTCTCGCCCGCGACGACGTCCAGCGAGATCCCGTCGACAGCCTTCACGATGCGTTCGTGCGCCGTTCCAAGCATGCGATTGACCACGCCGCGGCGCGACACGTCAAAGTGCACTTTCAGGTCCGCGATGCTGATCATCGGCTCCGTCATTCGTTCCTCAGCGAACCCAGCATGTCGAGAAGTGGCCGGGGCCGACCTCGTGATACGGCGGGGTGTCGGTCCGGCAACGGTCGATGACCTCGGGGCAGCGGTCGGCGAACGGGCACTGATTCGGCTTCAGTTGCGACAGGTCAGGCGGCAGGCCAGGGATCTGGAACAGCCGGTCCGCGTCCGACAGCGGGTCGGGCACCGACTGCAGCAATCCGCGCGTGTACGGATTGCTCGGCTCGGCGAACAGTTCGTCCGTCGACGCGTACTCCATCACGATGCCGCCGTACATGACGACGATGCGGTCTGTCATTCCGGCCACCACACCGAGGTCGTGCGTGATGAGGATCACCGACGTGCCGGTCTCGGTGCGCAACTCTCTGATCAGGTCGAGGATCTGCGCTTGGATCGTGACGTCGAGCGCGGTCGTCGGCTCGTCGGCAATCAGCAGTTCGGGTTTGCACGACAGGGCCATCGCGATCATCACGCGCTGGCGCATGCCGCCCGAGAACTGGTGCGGATAGTCGTCGACCCGAACCTCGGGGTCGGGAATCCCGACCGTCTCGAGCATCGTGATCGCGTGGCGATGAGCTTCGGCCTTTGACAGGCCCAGATGAAGCCGCGTCAGCTCCATCAGTTGCGTTCCGATCCGCATGAACGGGTTCAGGCTCGTCATCGGATCCTGGAAGATCATTGCGATCCGCTTGCCGCGGATGCCGCGGATGACTTCGTCGGGCACCTTCAGCAGGTCCTCGCCGTCGAAGAGCACTTCGCCGCCGACGATCTCTCCCGGCGGGCTGGGAATCAGGCGCATGACCGAGAGGTTGGTCACGGACTTCCCCGAGCCCGATTCGCCGACGATGCCGAGCGTTTCGCCGCGGCACAGGTCGAAACTGACGCCGTTCACGGCCTTGACGACTCCGTCTTCGCCATGGAAATGGGTTTCGAGATTTCGAACGGAGAGGAGTACGTCGCCTGTGCCCATTGGCGGCGATTGTACAACGGGACCGCGATTCCTACAGAGCGTCACGCGCGGCGACGAGCTTCTGCCACACGAGATCGGTTCTGCGGCGCGTGTCGTCGAGCGTGCCGGACGTGTCGATGGTCCACGTGGCGTGCTTCAGCTTTTCTTCCTGCGGTATCTGCGCCGCGATGCGCGTGTCGGCTGCTTCGCGGGACAGCTTGCCGCGCCGCATCAGCCGCTGGCGCTGCAGCTCGGGGTCGCAATGCACGACGATCAGGCCGTCAAAGCGTTTGTAGCCGCCGGACTCGACCATCAGCGCGGCGTCGACGATCACGATCGCGTCCGGATCGCGTGCGGCGACTTCGGCAATCAGGCGATCCTGCTCGGCAATGATGGGCGGGTGCAGCAGCGATTCGAGTCGCGCGCGCCGTTCGGAGTCTCCAAAGACCATTCGTCCGAGCGCTTCACGATCGAGCGAGCCGTCCGGCGCGAGCACGCCGCTCCCGAACTCGGCGACAATTGCGGCGAGCGCCGGTGTTCCCGGCTCGACCACCGATCGCGCAATCGTATCGGCGTCGAAGCAGACGGCGCCGAGTTCGGCAAATCGCCGCATGACGGTCGTCTTGCCTACGGCGATCGAACCGGTGAGGCCTACCTTGAGCATGCTCGGGGCGCACTCCGAAGCCGGCGAGCGAGCGCAGGCGCCTGCGAAACGCTCACGCGGGTTCTCCGACGGCCGTGTGCTGTTCTCTGAGGCCGTAGGCCTTCAGCGTGTTCTTCATCAGCATCGCGATCGTCAACGGCCCGACGCCACCAGGTACCGGCGTCAGCCAGCCGGCAACGGGCTCGACGAGCCGAGGATTGACGTCGCCCGCCAGTGTCTGGCCGCGTCTTTCTATCGACGCAAGCCGCTTTTCGTCTTCGCCGTACATGTCCCGAACGATCGCCGGATCGCTGACCTGGTTGATGCCGACGTCGATCACCACGGCGCCGGGCTTCACGAACTGGTCGGTGACAAAGCCCGGTTTGCCGATCGCGGCGACGAGTATGTCGGCTTCGCGGCACACGCCGGGGAGGTCACGCGTCCGTGAGTGGCACACCGTCACCGTCGCGCTGCGATTGATCAGCAACGACACCATCGGCTTGCCGACGATCGCGGACCGGCCGATGACCACGGCGCGTTTGCCCGTAACGTCGATGTCGTACCGCTGGAGAAGTTCGATGATGCCGGCAGGCGTGCACGGCGACAGCGCCTCGTGTTCGTGACCGAGATACAGCTGACCGACGTTGAGCGGATGAAACCCGTCGATGTCCTTGTGCGGGCTGATCGCGTTCAGTATCCGAGTGGAGTCGATCTGGCGCGGCAGCGGCAACTGGACGAGGATTCCGTCGATCGCGGGGTCGTTGTTGAGCGCGTCGATCAGGTCGAGGAGCTCGGCTGTCGTCGCGGTCTCCGGCAGGTCGTGGCGCGCGGAGTGGTAGCCAAGTTCGAGGCACGCCTTGACCTTTGACCCGACGTACACGTGCGACGCCGGATCGCCGCCGACGATGATGACTGCGAGCCCCGGCGGGCGACGGCCGTGGGCGAGGAGCACGTCGACCTCGAGCTTGACCTCGGCGCGGATCTCGTCCGCGATGCGTTTCCCGTCGAGCAGTATTGCCATGCGGGTTCATTTACCACAGGGGCGGGATCTTGTGCATCCCGGGCGCACGGAAGAAGGGCCGCAGATGACGCAGATCAGGCAGATTTTCGCGGATCAGCCGAATCTGCAGATCGTCACCCGCCACCTACCGGTGGCGGTACTGGGGCGACGGTTTACCGATTGGGCACAAAGGTGATCGACTGTCGCCACAGTACCGCCGCCGGTAGGCGGCGGGTGACGGAGCCCGCGAAACCCGACCGGCGTTCTAGCCGACGTGTGCGGTCACCACCAGCGCCTCGGCAGGGATGCGCATGGATCCCGTCACAAAGAACTCGCTCATCGCGTCGCGGGTTTCGTCGTGGATCGTCTCGCGCATCGACTCGGTCATCCCGGCGAGCTTCTCGCGCAGGCTTCCCGACAACTGCTGCCGTGCGTTCCAGAACTTCTCGAAATCGAGATCGGACGTGATGTCGAACTGAAAGAACTTCTCCGTCACATTTGCGGCACCCGCCGCTGCGAACAGATTTGCCAGCTTGCCCGGCTCGGCGTATCGCCACGCGACCGGCGCGTCCGGCGGATCGGGAGGCGCTTCGAAATACCTGGCAACGATGTCGCCGGGGATTCGAAAGTACGGATTCGTCTCTCGCGAGCCCCAGACCACGAGCACGACACGGCCGCCGGCCCGCACGGCGCGCAGCATTCGCCCGGCCGACTCCAACGGATCGGGTATGAACATGAATCCCATCCGGCTCGCAATGCGGTCGAAGGTTCGGTCGCGAAACGCCAGTGCCTGGCCCGCCATCAACGCGTGCCGCAGATTCGAGAGGCCCAACTCCCGCGCTTCGTCGCGCGCAGCGAGGACCATCTCGAGCGCAAGGTCGGTGTGGACGACGATTCCGCTCGGTCCCACGAGACTCGCAATCCGCAGCGACGGCTCGCCGGGACCGCCGGCAATGTCGAGCACCCGCTGGCCGGGCGCGAACTCTGCTGCGTCGATGAGCGCCTCGGTCATCGGCGTGAACATGGTCCTCAACGTGGACTCGTGCAGTCGCCAATACGGGGCGGATTCGCGCCATTCCTGTGCTGTCTTGTCGATTTCGGGTGTCTTCATACGGATCCTCGATGTGAAGCCGTCGAGCCGCCTGAGGCCAACTTGTGGCGCGGTGAAACCGTATGCTACGATGATTGGCTTTTGTGAGAGGGCTCGGCGACGACCTTCGTATCATGATCGAGATAACGCGCCTCGACAACGGATTGCGGATCATCACGGAGCGGATGCCGCACGTCCGGTCTGCGAGCGTGGGTGTGTGGGTCGAGAACGGATCCCGCCACGAAGACGTCGAAATCAACGGCATCTCGCACTTCATCGAGCACGCGATCTTCAAGGGGACGTCCAGGCGCTCGGCGCGTCAGATCGCAATCGAGAGCGACCGGCAGGGCGGCAACCTGAACGCATCCACCAGCCAGGAGATGACGTGCGTCTACACGCGCGTCCTCGACGAGCAGCTGCCCCAGGCGATCGACCTGATCGGCGACATGCTGACCGACGCCGTCTTTGACCGTGTCGAGATAGAGCGCGAGCGCTCGGTGATTCTCGAAGAGATCAAGATGGTCGAGGATGCCCCCGACGAGCTGATTCACGACGTCTTTGCCGAGCATTTCTGGCCGAATCACGCATTCGGCCGGCCGATCGCGGGCACGCTCGCGAGCGTTGCGTCGCTCACGCGCGACCGGCTGTTCGACTTCTATCGTGACCGGTACCGGCCTGACCGCATGGTGCTTGCCGCGGCAGGCAACATCGACCATGCGGACATCGTTGCGCAGATCGACCGGACGCTCGGCCGCGTGGAACCCGCGGGCGGCGCGCTCGTTGACGATTCGCCCGCGGCGGCTCCCGCGTTCGTGGTCAAGCAGAAGGACGGCCTCGAGCAGGCGCACCTGCTGATCGGGTCGCCGTCACCGTCCGTCGGGTCCCCGGACCGCTACGCGGTGAACCTGATGAGCGCAATTCTGGGCGACGGAATGAGCTCGCGTCTCTTCCAGCGGATCCGTGAGGAGCGTGGCCTCGTCTACGGAATCTACTCGTCGGTCGAAACGTTTCTCGACGCGGGCGTGCACATGATCTCTGCCGGCGCGTCGCCAGAGCATCTGCCGGAAGTGATCGCGCTCGTCGTTGCCGAGCTCCGCGGGCTGAAGGAGCACGGGCCGACGGTCGACGAGTTGCGATGCGCAAAGGACCAGTACAAGGTCGCGACGGTGCTGTCGCTCGAATCGACGTTCAACCGGATGTCCCGGTTGGCGAGGCACGAGCTGTCGTTTGCGCGCCAGATTCCGGTCGACGAAGTGCTCGACCGCATCGAGGCAGTCACGACGGACGACATCGTCCGCGTCGCTGCCGACATCTGCCGCGAGGAGCACCTGGCGCTGACGGTCCTCGGGGACGTCGAGGGAATTCACCTGGATCGCGCAGCACTCAGCTGCTGAGCGGAGGGCTCGAGTGAGAGTACGCGTGCTCGGTTCGGGAAGCTCGGGGAACGTGCTCTTTGTCGAATCCGGCGAGACGCGGGTGCTCATCGACGTCGGCCTCTCGGCAAAGGAGACCGTCCGGCGTCTCGTCGACTGCGGCATCGACCCTGCGACGATCGATGGCGTCGTCCTGACGCACGAGCATTCCGACCATATGCGCGGCGTCTCGGTGTTCGTGCGCAACTACGACATTCCGGTCTATGCGTCACCTCGCACGCGCGAGGCATGCAACTTTGGCGGGTTCGAGGAGCGCATGACGTTCCACGACATCGAGTCGAGCGGGCCGTTCCAGATCGGCGCGCTCGATTTCCATCCGTTCACCGTGCCGCACGATGCCGTCGATTCGTACGCGTTCGCGGTCGAGAGCGGAGGCGCCAAGGTGGCGCTCGTCACCGATCTCGGCTACATTACGCGGCTCGTTTGCGACCGCGTTCGCGGCGCGGACGTGCTGATTCTGGAGTCGAATCACGACGTCGAGATGCTGAAGATATGTCCGCAGTATCCGTGGTCGCTCAAGCAGCGCGTGCTCTCAAAGCACGGGCACCTGTCGAACGAGAGCGTCACGAAATTTCTGGCGCGCGATTTCGACGGCAAGGCCGAGCACCTCGTCCTGGCGCATCTCTCGAAAAACACGAACCACCCGCAGCTGGCGCTGCTCGCCGCCCGGACGGGGCTCGAGGCGCGCGGCTCGCTTTTCTTCAAGGACATGGACCGGCGGCTGTCGCTTGCCGACCCCGACGCGCCCGGTCCGTGGATCAACCTGTGATGCAGGCGGCACGTGGATAACTGCGAATGATCGAACGATACACACTGCCCGAAATGGGCGCCGTCTGGTCCGAGGAGTCCAAGTTCCAGGCCTGGCTCGACGTCGAGCTCGCCGTCTGTGACGTCCACGCCGAGATGGGAACGATCCCGGTCGCGGACGCGCGCGAGATTCGCGAGCGTGCGACGGAACGTCCCGTCGACCGCGAATTCGTCGAGCGCGTCAACGACATCGAGAAGGTCACGCGGCACGACGTCATCGCGTTTACCACGGCGCTCGCCGAGCGAATCGGCCCGGCGTCGCGATTCGTGCACTACGGCCTCACGTCGTCCGACGTCGTCGACACGGCGAACGGGCTGCTCGTGCGTCGCGCGGGAGGCCGCCTGCTCGAGCGCGTCGCGTCGCTGCAGGCGGTGCTGCGCGAGCGCGCCATCGAGCACAAGGACACCGTGATGATCGGCCGGACCCACGGCGTCCACGCCGAGCCGACAACGTTCGGACTCGTCCTGTTGCTCTTCTATGCGGAGATCGAGCGCGCGCACGTGCGGCTTCAGCGCGCGGTGCACGCCGTCGCAGTCGGCAAGATCTCCGGTGCGGTCGGCACGTTCGCGCACCTCGATCCCGAGGTTGAGGAGCGTGTCTGCGAGCGGCTCGGGCTCGAGCCGGCGCCGATCTCCACGCAAGTTGTCCAAAGGGACCGCTACGCGGAGTTCGTGTCGGCGCTCGCCATCCTGTGCTCGACGCTCGAGAAGATCGCGCTCGAGGTCCGCCACCTGCAGCGCACCGAGGTGCGCGAGGCGCAGGAACCGTTCGGCAAGGGACAGAAGGGCTCGTCTGCGATGCCGCACAAGCGAAACCCCGTCGTCAGCGAACAGATCTGCGGGCTGGCCCGCGTCGTGCGCGGCAATGTCGTCCCCGCGCTCGAGAACAACGCTTTGTGGCACGAACGTGACATTTCGCACTCGTCGGTCGAGCGGGTGATTCTTCCCGACTCCTGCATTCTGACCGACTACCTGCTCGCCAAGACGCACTGGCTCGTTTCGGGGCTCGTCGTGCACGCGGACCGCATGCGCGAAAACCTCGAATCGCTGCGCGGCGTGATCTTCAGCGGACAAGTGCTGCTCGAGCTTACGCGCAAGGGCGTCACGCGCGAGGACGCGTACGCGATGGTGCAGCCGCTCGCGATGCGCGTGTGGGACGAGGACCGTGATTTTCGGGCGCTCGTCCGCGAGGATGCTTCGATCGCGAAACATCTTGAACCGCGCGAGATCGAGAGCATCTTTGACCTCGGCACGCAGCTGAGAAACGTTGGCAAGATTTTTGAAAGGGTATTGAGGTAGGCGACGCGCGCCGGTCGTCGACCAGCAACGCTATGAAAGCCGAAGTGTTCGTCACGCTGAAGCGCGGGGTTCTGGACCCGCAGGGAAAGGCCATCCACCACGCCGTCGAGACGGTCGGCTATTCCGGCATCGCCGGGGTTCGCCAGGGCAAGTATTTCGAGATCGAGCTCGGCGGCGGAATGTCCGTCGACGAGGCGCGCGCCAAGGTCGACCGGCTCGCGCGCGAGATCCTGTCGAATCCGGTCATCGAGGACTTTCGCACGGAGATTCAGGAATGAAGTTCGGAGTCGTCGTCTTCCCGGGGTCCAACTGCGACCACGACGCGTACCACGTCATCAGCAAGGTGATCGGCCAGCCGGTCGACTTCATCTGGCATCGAGACACATCGCTCGACGGGTACGACTGCATCGTGCTCCCAGGCGGCTTCTCATACGGTGACTATCTGCGGACCGGCGCCATCGCGAGCCATTCGCCCATCATGCGGTCCGTCGTCTCGTTTGCGCGCAGCGGCGGGTACGTGTTCGGAATCTGCAACGGCTTCCAGATCCTCTGCGAATCGGGCCTCCTGCCGGGGGCGCTGATCCGCAACAGTTCGCTGTCGTTCGTGTGCCGGCACGTCGATCTGCGCGTCGAGCGCACCGATACGGCGTTCACGCGCGACTATGCGAGGGGGCAGGTCCTGTCGATTCCGGTGGCGCACGGCGAAGGGAACTATGTCTGCGATCCCGAGACGCTTGCGCGGCTCGAGGGCGAGGGCCAGGTCGTGTTCCGCTACGTGAGCGCCGCCGGCGACGTGACGCCGGAATCGAATCCCAACGGGTCGATGAACAACATCGCGGGGATCATCAGTCGCGAGGGCAACGTGCTCGGAATGATGCCGCACCCCGAACGCGCCGCCGAGGAGGCGCTTGGGTCGACGGACGGCCGCGGTATGTTCACGTCGCTCGCGAGCGCGATCGCCGAGCTGGCAAAGGCTTCGTAGGACACCGGATGAGCAGCAACCGCACCGCGCTCGACCTTCGGCACCTGGGCGAAATGGCGGCGACGCTCGGTCCGTCGGACATGCTCTTTGTGTCGGTGAGCGGTGCGCACCTGTACGGTTTTCCGTCCGCCGACAGCGACGTGGATCTGCGCGGAGCGCACGTCCTTCCACTCGACGCCGTGGTCGGTGTGCACCCGGCGCGCGAGACGCACGAGCGCAGCGGATCGGACGCCGGCGTGCGTGTCGATCTTGTGTCGCACGACATCGGCAAGTACGTCCGGTTGCTTGTCGCCAAGAACGGGTACGTGCTCGAGCAGATCCTGTCGCCCCTGGTCGTCTCGTCCGGACCGGGATTCGACGAACTTCAGTCGATCGCCCGCACGACCATCACGCGGACGCTCTATCACCATTACCGGGGGTTTGCGCGCGGGCGTTGGAAGAGCTTTACGGCCGAAGAGCCAAAGCGCGTGAAGTCGCTGCTCTACGTCTATCGCGTGATCCTGACGGGACTGCACCTGCTCGAGACCGGCGAGATGGAGGCGAACCTGCCACGTCTTGCCTCGGCCAAGGGACTCGATTTCATACCCGAGCTCATCGAGCGCAAGCGCGTTGGCGAGGCGACAACGCTCGACCGCGACGACCTCGAGCGCAACGCGCAACGGGTGTCGATGCTCGAATCCGAGATGTTGCGCGCGTACGAACGCTCCAAGCTGCCCGACTCGCCCGCGAACATTGCCGACGTCAACCGCTTTCTGATCGACATGCGGCTCGCCCACCGGAGTTGAACAATATGCCGGAGCTTTTATAACCGTCTATGATTCAATCAATTACACCTGACGTGATCGCGGAGCACGGGCTGACGCCCGGCGAATACGACCGGATCGTGGAGCTTCTCGGCCGAACGCCGACGATTGTCGAGCTCGGGATCTTTTCGGTCATGTGGAGCGAGCACTGCTCCTACAAGTCGTCCCGCGTCCACCTGAAGCGGCTGCCGACCACGGGCGAGTGCGTCGTGCAGGGACCTGGGGAAAACGCGGGGATCGTGGACATCGGCGAAGGCTACACGGTGGCATTCAAGATCGAGTCGCACAACCATCCGAGCTTTATCGAGCCGTTCCAGGGAGCGGCGACCGGAGTCGGCGGGATTTTGCGCGACATCTTCACGATGGGCGCCCGGCCGATCGCCGCGATGAACTCGCTGCACTTCGGTTCGCTCGACGACCCGATGACGCGCCACGTCGTCGGCGGCGTCGTCGCCGGAATCGGCCACTACGGGAACTGCTTTGGGGTTCCGACAGTCGGCGGCGAAGTGCATTTCGCGCCGGTCTACGAGAAGAACCCGCTCGTCAACGCGTACGCACTCGGGATCGTCAAGCGAGACCAGATCTTCCTCGGCCAGGCGGAAGGTGTCGGCAATCCCGTGATCTACGTGGGCGCAAAGACAGGCCGGGACGGAATCCACGGCGCCACGATGGCCTCCGCCGAGTTCGACGATGAGGCGCTCGAAAAGCGCCCGACGGTTCAGGTCGGCGATCCGTTTCTCGAGAAGCTGCTGCTCGAGGCGTGTCTCGAGGCGATGCGGTCCGGCGCGGTCGTCGGCATCCAGGACATGGGCGCGGCGGGCCTGACCTGCTCGACGTGCGAGATGGGCGGACGCGCGGGAACGGGTGTCGAGATCGAGCTCGATCTCGTGCCGCAGCGCGAAACGCACATGACGCCGTACGAGATCATGCTCTCGGAGTCGCAGGAGCGGATGCTGCTCGTCTCGGAGCACGGCCGCGCGCGCGAGGTGATCGAGATCTTCAACAAGTGGGAGCTCGACGCGGTCGTGATCGGCCGCGTGACGGACGACGCAAAGATGCGCGTGCTCGAGCACGGCAAGGTCGTCGCCGAGATCCCGAACGTGTTCCTGACCGACGAGGCGCCGGTGTACCACCGGCCTGTTGCGCCGCCGCCTGAACCACGGCTTGGCGCAAACGAGGCGGCGCGCAATCCGCGCATCACCGATCCGAACCTGGTGCTCGAGGCGCTGCTCGCGTCGCCGAACATTTCGTCGAAAGAATGGGTCTACGAGCAGTACGACCACATGGTGCGCACGAATACCGTCGTGCTGCCGGGATCGGACGCATCGGTGCTGCGGGTGAAGGAGACGCGCAAGGCGCTCGCGATGACGCTCGACAGCAACGCGCGGTACTGCGAGATCGATCCGCGTCTCGGCGCGATGCACGTGGTCGCCGAGGCGGCGCGCAACCTGTCGGTCTCGGGAGCGCGGCCGCTCGCGGTCACGAACTGTCTGAACTTTGCTTCGCCCGAACGGCCCGAGGTGATGCGCCAGTTCAGCGACGTGATCGACGGCATGTCCGAGGCGTGCGTGGCGTTCGGCACGCCGGTCACCGGCGGCAACGTCAGCTTCTACAACGAGACCGAGGGCCGTGGGATCTACCCGACGCCGACCATTGGAATGGTCGGATTGATCGACAACCCGCGCCACATCACACAGCAGTGGTTCACGACGCCGGGCGACGTGGTGCTGCTCGTCGGCGCGAACGAACCATCGCTCGGCGGCAGCGAATACCTTGCGACCGTCTGTGGCGCCGTCGCGGGTCCGTTGCCGGCGCTCGATCTTGAGACGGAGAAGGCCGTGCAGGAGGCGTGCAGGCGCGCGATCACCGAGGATCTCGTCCGGTCGGCGCACGACTGCTCGGACGGCGGGCTCGCGGTCGCGCTTGCCGAAGGCTGTTTCTCGAGCTACCGCAAGGATGCCGTCGGCGCCCGAATCGCGCTGACCGACGACGTCGATGCAACGAATGTGCTGTTTGGCGAGGCTCCGTCGCGGGCGGTGCTGTCGGTCCGTCCCGATGCCGTGGCCCGCGTGATGGAGATCGCCGCGGAGCTCGGTGTTCGGATCGCGCGCATCGGCGAGGTTGGCGGCGATCGTCTGACGATCTCGGTCAACGGCGACAAGGCGATCGACCGGCTGGTTGCCGACCTCGAACGCGCGTGGCGGTCGCAGATCGCAAAGAAGATGGCCATCGGAAAGTGAGTCGCCGCCGGGGCGTCCGCCGGTGTGGTAGTCTTGCGACGTGGCGGAACTTCTCACTCCGGACGCGGCCTCGAACATCTGTCTGGCGGATGCCAGGGCGCGGTCCGGTTCGGAGGCGGAAGTCGATACCATCATCGCGACGACGTTCCCGGATTCGGCGCTTGGAGCGCCGCGTCGCGGTGAGATGGCCGCGGCGATGATGACACCGGGGTGGACGATCCGGGTCTCGGCGGGTGGGAGAGAATTCGAGTATCGGGCGAACCCGAGACAGGTTCGGCTCGTAGCACCTGACGGAGAGAACGTCGTCGTCTTTCCAGTCTAGCGGACGGAGGATGTCATGCGCCGATCGCCGGTCGTTCATCTCGTCGCGGGATCGCTCGTTGTCGCGCTGGCCGCGATCGCCGGGCAGATATCGAGGCTTCCATCGGTCCAGACGTCGTCCGTTGCCGGCGCTCGTCGTGTAACGCCGACGTGGTCGATGTCGGCAGACGTCCAGAAACCTGTGCGCCTGATCGTGAAGGCTCGCGCGGGGACTCTGCTTGGGACGTTGATGAACGAGCTGTTCAACCCCGGTCCATTCGCGGATACGACTCCAGGTCCGCAGGGAAGCGCGGTTCACCCGTTTGCGTCGCTCGCGGGAATGGGCGTGGTCGATTTTGGCACTCCGGCCATGGCGCACGTTGCGCTCGAAAGACTCCGTAGAGATCCGCGTGTCGAATACGCCGAACTCGACGGCCTGTGGCACGTCGACACGGTCGCGCGGCCGAACGACGCCCGGTACCCGGAGCAGTGGGGGCTCGAGAACACCGGACAGCCGGTTGCGGGTCTTCCCGGCGGAGTCCCCGGCGTCGACATAGACGCGCGGACCGCGTGGGGCGTCACGCACGGCAGCGACGATGTGATCGTCGCCGTGATCGACAGCGGCATCGACGCCGACCACGAGGACCTGCGCGACAACCTCTGGACGAACGCGCGTGAGATTCCCGGGAACGGCGTCGACGACGACCGAAACGGAGTTGTCGACGACGTGCACGGATTCAACGCGATCGACCGTTCTGGCAACCCCGACGACGACATGGGGCACGGCACGCACGTGGCGGGCATCATCGGCGCGGTCGGCGGAAACGGTGTCGGCGTCTCGGGAGTGAACTGGACGACGCGCATCATGCCGCTCAAGTTTCTCGGCGCCTCGGGCGGCGGTACGACGAGCGATGCCATCGCGTGCATCGACTATCTCGTCGCGATGCGCAACCGCGGCGAGAACATCCGGGTTGTGAACTGCAGCTGGGGGAGCACCGAACGATCGCGCGCCCTGGAGGACGCAATAGAGACGGCAGCCCGCGAACAGATCCTGTTTGTGTGCGCATCGGGAAACGACGGAGTGAATACCGACCAGGTCCCGCACTTTCCTTCCAGCTACGAGTCGGATGCTGTTGTTTCGGTCGCCGCGCTCGGTCCCGACGAAACGCTGGCATCGTTTTCGAACTGGGGCGCCGAGTCCGTCGACATTGCAGCGCCGGGCGTCGAGATCCTCAGCACGTTGCCGAACGGCCAGTACGGCTTTGCGTCCGGGACGTCGATGGCGGCTCCGTTCGTGACCGGTGTTGCCGCTCTCGTGGTGTCGGGCGCGCCGAACCTGAAGGACGGGACCTTGCGGGACCGTCTGCTCAAGCACTCGACGGCCGTCGGGACGTTCTCGGGCAAGTTGCTCTCCGGGGGCCGGCTGAGCGGGTCGCTCGCGGTGACCGCCGAGACTGGACGCTGACGCGGACGTGGGGCGAGGTTCAGAGTCTCGATCATCGCCGGTTGTCGTTCGAGAGATAGACGCCGCTCCCGAGACGATCCTTGCGCTTGTCGGTGCGCTTCCCGTTGACGTGCGGCCTGCGATTCTCGACAGCTGCGCCGTTCAACCGGCAGACGAAGGCTCGCTGCTGATCGCCGCGTGGGACCCGTTCCTCGTGCTCGATCGGAACGCCAGCCGGGATCCTCTCGAGGCGCTCGCCGAACTGCTTGGCGAGCACGCGATGGATCCGCTTCCCGGCCGGTTGCCGGCGGGCGCGGCGGTCGGCGCGTTGTCGTACGACCTCGGGCGTCGATACGAGCGGCTCCCCGCGACGGCTGTCATCGACGCACCGGAATTCGAGTCGTCGATCGCGCTGTACGACCGGTTGATCGTCCACGACTACACGACGGGTCGAACAACGATCGTCTCCACGGGACTGCCCAAGCGCTGGCCGGCGTCGCGCGAACGCGCAGCCGCTCGGGCGGAGGAAGCGATCGCGGCGATCGCTTCGGCGGGGGAACTGCATCGCTCCAATGCGCGGAGTGGCACGGTCCGCTCGAACTTCGACCGCGCATCGTATGCGGCCGCTGTCGTCACTGCGCAGCAGCACATCGCGGCCGGTGACATTTACCAGGTAAACCTGACGCAGCGCTTTACGGCGGAGCTCGGCGACTTGAGTCCGATCGAAGTGTACCTTCGGCTTCGCGAGCGGAACCCCGCGGCATTCGCGGCATTTCTCGCCGAACCAGGCCGGCACATCGTGAGCGCGTCGCCCGAGCGGTTTCTTCGCGTCGAGGGACGGCGTGCCGAGATGTGGCCGATCAAGGGTACGCGCCCGCGAGGCGAAACCGCCGACGAGGATGCGCGCCTCGCCGCCGAGCTGCTGTCGAGCGCCAAGGACCACGCCGAAAACGTGATGATCGTGGATCTCGTCCGAAACGATCTGGGGCGCGTGGCCGAGTACGGCACGGTCCGCGCCGACGAGATCTGCGCGCTGCGGGCACTGCCGACGGTGTTTCACCTCGTGTCGCGTGTTTCGGCCGAGTTGCGGTCCGATGCGTCGGGATGCGACGTGCTGCGTGCGGCGTTCCCGTGCGGGTCGATCACGGGCGCCCCCAAGATCCGGGCGATGCAGCTGATCGAGGAGTTCGAAGGGATCCGGCGCGGCGTGTCGATGGGCGCGGTTGGATATGCGTCGTTCGACGGATCGATGGACTGGAGTGTCGCCATACGAACGCTCGAGATTCACGGCTCCACTGCACGGTTCAACGTCGGCGGCGGAGTCGTCGCGGATTCGGATCCCGATGGCGAGTACGACGAATCGCTCTGGAAGGCGCGCGCGATCTTCGAGGCTCTCGGCGGCGATTCGTAGATTCCGCGCCTTCGTGTGACAATGCGGCCGGATGCACAATCGGGTCTGGCTCAACGGTGAGATCGCATCGCTCGACGTTGCGCGGATTGCGCCGTCGTCGGCCGGCGTCGTCTACGGCTGGGGCGTGTTCACGACGCTTGGCATCGTTGCGCGCCAGGCCCTCGCATTCGATCAGCACTGGGAGCGCCTGGCGCTGCACGCTGCGCGTGCGCGTGTCGCGCTCGGGCTCGACGGCGCGCCGGTTGCGGAGGGTATCAAACGTCTGATCGAGGACGCGGACATCGAATCCGGTCGTGCACGGATTACGGTGCTCCGCTCATCGTCCGGAATATGGCGATCCGAGGACGGCGGCGCGAGCGACGTGCTGGTGTTCGTCACAAACCGAACCGCGCGAAAGAACAGTCCGTTCACGCTTGGCGTGTCGCCGTATCGAATCAATACGGGGTCGCCGTTGTGCGGGATCAAGACAACGGCGTATCTCGAGCACATCATGGCGATCGAGGAGGCTCGCGAGCGCGGCTACGACGAGGCGCTGCTGTTGAACGAGCGTGGCGAGCTCGTCGAGGCGACCGCTGCAAACCTGTTCTGGGTGCGCGATGGCGAGTTGATAACGCCTTCCCTTGCAACGGGTTGCATCTCGGGTGTCGTTCGCCGGCTGGTGCTCGAGGCGGCCGCGCGGCTGCGGTTGCGCGTCACGGAGGGGAGCTATCCGGTGAGTGCGCTCGGCGACGCCGACGAAGTGTTTCTGACGAGTTCGGGGCTTGGGATCGCGCCCGTGAGCGAGTTTCAGACGCATCGGTACGAAGGTGTCGATTAGGAGTCGGTGACCACCGCGGGCTTTCGGCGGGGTTGCGGTATTACCTGTGACGGATCGATCGATTTCGTGTGCCGACGTATGCGATGCACTGGTGGGAAAGCGCCGTCGCGCCCTCTGGGCTTTCCGGCGCACTCAAAGGCGCGCGCGATTCGGCAGGTGCGCCGGCAAACAATGCGCGACGCTTTTTTGTCAATGAATCGTCTGCCGTGACTCGAATCGGGCGCGAGTAACGCTCAGCCAGTTCACCCCCGCCCGTGCGCGTAACTTTTGCGTTTTTCGCAGAGATCGTTGTATTCTCGTGCAGCGGCGGAGGTTGTGAGCCGCCACTCATCAGAAGCACTGCCACATTCCCCTCGACGGATCGTGACGGCCGGTCATCGGCCGTTCGACAGGCGAGATTGAGGAGTTTCCCGCTATGATCACGTGTCCACGTTGTGGAGCTGAGAACAAGGATGATGCGACTGCATGTCGCATGTGCGCGACGCCGCTTGACGGCGCAGCGGCATCAACGTTTGTAATGCCGACACCAGCTCCGAGTGGCAAGGTGGTTTGTCCCTCGTGCCAGGCCACAAACGACTCCGACTGGGCGTTCTGCCAGCAGTGCGGGTCGCGGCTGTCAAACGCCGCACAGCCCGCGGCGCCGGCAGGCGGTTGGGTCGCACCAACGGTTGTTACGCCGGCTGCATCCGAGCAGCCTCCGCCTGCACAGCAGTGGGGAGCACAGACGGTCATCACACCCAGCCCCGAATTTGGCAATGCGCCTGTTCAGCCGCCGCCGCCAGCGTGGGGTGCGGCAACGGTCGTCACGCCCGTGCAGCCGATTCCGCAGGCGCCGGCACAGCAGCCACCGCCGACTCAGCAGCCCGCGTGGGGCGCGCCGACGGTCATCACGCAGGCTCCGGACTTCGCAGCGTACACCGCCAATCAGCCGCCGCCCGCGCCTCCGGCGCCTCCCGCACCGCCCGCGTGGGGCGCGGCGACGGTGGTCACTCCGATGGCCGATCTTCCGACCGAGATTGCCCCGAATGCGTATCCCGCGACGGTCGTCACACCCGTCCAGGGCGGACCCGTTCCGATCCCCGAGACCATCGTGACGCCGATCGTGCCTGGCGAGGCTCCGGCCGCACCGCCGACGGTTCCCGCAGCGGACGACGCCCGGACGGCGAATGTTCCGCGCGCATCCGGTACGGCCGACATCTCGAGCAAGGCGCCGGCGGCGCCCGGCAGCCAGAGCACTATCGTGATGTCGTCGACACCCGTGGCGACGCCGCCAAAGGCTGCACGGCTCCTGCTGATCATGGAGGGCGGCGAGGTCGGCGAGACCTTCGGCGTCCGGCCCCAGGAGACGGTCATCGGACGCGTCGACGGCGACATCAAGTTCCCGCACGACGGGTACATGTCGAGCCGTCACGCTCGAATTCTCCAGAGGAACGGCCGGTTCTTTCTCATCGACAACAACAGCCGGAATGGGACGTTCGTGAAGATCCACCAGGAAGTGGAGTTGCACCCCGGCGACGTGATTCTCATAGGCAAGCAACTTTTCCGCTTTGAATCCGAAGAGTAGGACGAGACCGACCGCGGAAGAGTGGAGGATGTCGATTGAGCGCCTCGTACAATGAGGAAGTCTATGTGCGCATTTCGGCGCGCACGGACGTAGGGATGATTCGGCGGGGAAACGAGGACTGTTTTCTCGTCGCCGACCTGTCGACAGGGAAGTCGGGGCTGACACCCGAGGTCAGCAATCATCGCGTCGGCTCCTACGGCAGCCTTCTGGTCGTGTCGGACGGTATGGGCGGCGCGGTCGCGGGCGAGATCGCGAGCGACCTGTCCGTCAACGGTGTCCGCGAAGAGATGCTTCGCGCCACGCACCTGACAGACGTCTCGCGCCGTCTGCAGCATGCGGTTGAAATCACGAACCGTCTGGTGTGGCAGCACGCGCAGGAGAACCCGCACCTTGCGGGCATGGGCGCGACGCTGACGGCGGTTCTCTGTCACGGGCCGAAGGCGTACGTCGCGCAGGTCGGCGATTCGCGCGCGTACCTCGTGCGCGGCGGACGGATCAAGCAGCTCACCAAGGACCAGTCACTCGTGCAGCTGCTGATGGACGCAAAGGCGATCCGTCCCGAGCAGGCCAACCAGGTTCCGAACAACGTCATTCTGCAGGCGCTTGGAACGCGACCGGAAGTCGTCGTCGCGATGACGTCGGTCGATCTGTGCGCCGGCGACTTCATGCTGTTGTGTTCGGACGGATTGTCGAACAAGGTCACTTCAGACGACATGCGCGACGTCATCGTCCGATGCGCGACGGACCTGGCTGCGTCGTGCCGGCAGCTGATCGAGCTCGCGAACGCGCGTGGCGGCGAGGACAACATCACGACACTCATCGCGCACTTTGACGGAACGTCGCTGCAAAGCGCCTCCGACAAGAACTCGATCACCGGGAGCCTGTGTGAGCTGACGGCAAACGACCTGCTCCGAATCGGAGGCGCGCAGCTCGATTTCTATCAGGATCCCGCATCGGATTACCCCGCGCCGCCGCCCGACATCGACCACGTGCTCGACGACCTCGGCGTGCAGTTGATCGCGACGCAGCCCGGAACGTCGCCCGCCGACTTTCCCGGTCCGATCACTCAGGTTGCCATCCCCGCGTTGCGGGACGTGCCGCCTCCGCCGGTGGCGGCGCCGGTGGCGCCGCCCGCTCCAGTCATGCAGTCCGCGCCGACAATGCCCCCGCCGGTCGCCGTGCCGCAACCGCCCCCCGAATTTCAGCTCCCGCCTCCGACACCCATTCCCGTGCGCTCGTCAAGCCGCACGGTCGTCGGCGTGGTGCTGATGCTCGCCGCGTTCGTGCTTTTGCTTGGCGCCGGAGCCGTCGCGTACTGGTTCTTCGGCAAGTAAATCTCCGGATACAAGCCGCGGGCGCGCGCAACAAACGAGCCGGCTCACGCGTACCAGCAGCGGCTTTGATCAACCGACGAGGGTACAAATGTCTCGAAATCGTACCGATGACGAGGACGACGCGGGCCGTGTCTCGCGTAGGGGCTTTCTCAAGGGCGCCGGACTTTCCGCCGCCGGCGCTGCACTCGTCGAGGGTGGCCTCGGGGCGCTCAACGACGCGACGGCTGCCGCGGCGGGTCCCGCTGTGGTCGGGCCTGGCGCGACCTCGGTCACAATCATGGTCAACGGGCAGGCCCGCAAGATGACGATCGAGCCGCGGGCGACGCTCGCGGACGCGCTCAGGTACGACATCGGACTCACCGGCACGAAGGTCGTCTGTGACCGCGGTGCGTGTTCGGCCTGCACGGTCTGGCTCGACAAGATACCGGTGTGCGCGTGCATGACGCTCGCCATCGACGTGGGAAGCCGGGCCGTCACCACCGTCGAAGGTCTCGCAGCCGGCGACGTGCTCCATCCGGTGCAGCAGGCATTCATCGATCACGACGCGATGCAGTGCGGTTTCTGCACTCCCGGAATGGTGATGAGCTGCGCCGCGCTGCTCGCCCGCAATTCGGCGCCCACGCTCGACGACGTCCAGCAGGCGACGAGCGGAAACCTGTGCCGGTGCGGCACCTACCCCAAGGTTTTTGAAGCGACGCTCGCCGCCGCACAATCATCCGGGTCGCAGGGCAAGGGAAAGGGGGACTGAAGGATGGCTTCGAAACAGGAATCCAAGACCTCCCCTTCAACGACTCGCGCCCAGAAGTTTCCTGTCGGCATCGCGGGCGTCGAGATTACGCAAACCGAGATCGAGGTCCCCGCATCCGAGCCTCCCGCGCTTGGCGTCAACTCGACATTGAATGTCATCGGCAAGCCCACGCCGAGGCTCGACGGACGCTTGAAGGTCACGGGCGCCGCGCGGTACTCGGCGGACGTACGCCTGCCCGGAATGCTCTTTGCGCGGACGGTCTCGTCGCCGCTGCCCCACGCGAGGATTCGATCCATCGACACGACCGCAGCCGAGAAGTATCCCGGCGTGCGGGCGGTGCACGTCCTCGAGCGGATCCTCGGCAGTGCGGTCGTGCGCGATACCTCAAAGGAGATGCCTTCGAAGTACCCGATCGTTCGGTACGCCGGACAGCCGATCGCCGCAGTCGCGGCGACCAGCCAGACGGCGGCGAACGAGGCGGCGAGGCTCGTGAAGATCGACTTCGAGCCATTGCCGTTCGTGGTCGACGAGGACCGCGCGCGCGAGCCTGGGGCGCCGCTCGTATTTCCCGCGCCTGCGGACCAGGAAGGCACGGCCGGCGGCGGCGGCGGTCCGCAAGGGATCGCGCAGAACGGTAACGTCCGTGGCCCCTCGAAAGGCGGGATGTTCGGGCCGCCGCGTGGCGACATCACGAAGGGCTTTGCCGAGGCAGAGGTTACGGTCGAAGGTGAGTTCAGGACTCAGGTGCAGACGCACTCGGCGCTCGAGACGCACGGCATCGTCGCGGACTGGAAGGCCGACGGGCTGACCGTATATGCGTCGACACAGGGGACGGCGAGCGTGCGCGACGAGATTGCGGAGGTGTTCGGTCTGCCGAAAAGCCGAGTGCGCGTCATTACCGAGTTCATGGGTGGGGGCTTTGGCGCGAAGTTCGGCGCGGGGAACGAGGGTGTTCTCGCGACGCACCTGTCGAAGAAGGCCGGTGCGCCAGTCCGGCTGCTGCTCGACCGCAAGGAGGAGCACCTGTCGACGGGAAACCGCCCGAGCTCGCATCAGACCGTGCGCATCGGCGCCCGGAAGGACGGGACCATCACCGCAATCCACCTTGTAAACTATGGAACTGCTGGGGTTGGGACGGGCGCCGGCGCCGGCGGGCCTGCGCAGAACATGTACACGTGCGCGAACGTGCTGACTGAAGAAGCGGACGTCTTCATCAACGCGGGGCCTGCTGCTGCGTTTCGAGCGCCGGGCCATCCGCAGGGCTGCTTTGCGCTCGAGCAGATGATCGACGAGCTTGCGGAACGGCTCGGGATCGATCCGCTGGTCCTGCGCGATCGGAACGACGCGAATCCGGCGCGAAGGGTCGAACGCCAGCGCGGCGCCGACGTCATCGGATGGTCGCGTCGCAGACCTGCCGGGTCTGACTCGGGCCCCGTGAAGCGGGGAATCGGTGTCGCACAGTCCGTGTGGTACCGATTCACCGACATGGACTCGTCGGTCGAGGTGCGCGTCACGCGCGACGGGTCCGTCGAGCTGCTCTCCGGCGTCCAGGATATCGGCGGCGGAATCCGGACAGCGCTTGCGCAAGTCGTTGCGGAGGAGCTCGGACTGAAAGCGTCCGACATCAACGTGCGCATCGGCGACACGATGTATCCGAATGGGCCCGCCTCGGGTGGAAGCGTCACGACGAATTCGATCACGCCGCCCGCGCGAAACGCGGCGTATGCCATTCGGCAGAGGCTGTTTGCGCTCGCGGCGGCCGAGCTCGGCGTTGCGCCGGATGCACTGTCGGCGGCCGATGGCAGGGTCTTCGTCGCGAGCGATTCGTCGAAGGGGCTGACGTTCAAGCAGGTGGCGCGAAAGCTGAAGACCGAACAGATCGCCGAGCTTGCGACGCGCACACCGAACTACGGGAAGCCCGAGCGAGGGTTCGACAACTACGGCGGCGTGCAGTTTGCCGAGGTTTCCGTCGACACCGAGACAGGCATCGTGACCGTCGAACGGATCGTCGCGGCGCACGACTGTGGCCGTCCGATCAATCCGCTCGCGGCTGCGAGCCAGATCAACGGCGGCGTGCTGCAGGGGATCTCGTACGCGCTGTACGAGAACAGGCTCATGGATCGCAACACCGGTCTGATGGTCAATCCGAACTTCGAACAGTACAAGATCGCTGGGTCGCGCGAGACGCCGCAGATCGACGTCGTGCTCATCGACGAGTATCGCGCGCGAAGCTCTACCGACGCGGGCGGCATCGGCGAGCCCGCGACCGTTCCGACCTCGGGTGCGATCGCAAACGCCTTCTACAACGCCACGGGAGTCCGAATGCGCGAGATTCCGATGACTCCCGCGCGTGTCCTGGCCGCGCTTGCGGACGCGCGCGGTCGGACGGGAGGTGCGCGATGAACGCATTCTCGTGGACCGACGCGCGAACCGTAGACGAGGCGCTTGCTGCGCTCGATGGGACGACCGCCGTGAAGGCTGGCGGCATCGATCTCCTGGACCTGATGAAGGAGGGTCTCGCAACGCCATCCCGGCTCGTCAACATCCGCAACATCAAGGGGTTGGACAAGATTGCCACGACCGATGCCGGGGCGCTGCGGATCGGACCGCTCGTGACGCTCGACCGGCTTTCGTCGGATGACGAGGTGCGCAAACGCGCGCTCGTGCTCGCGGAGGCGGCTGGGCACGCGGCGACACCGCAGATCCGCAACATGGCGACGCTCGGCGGAAACCTGCTGCAGCGGCCGCGCTGCTGGTATTTCCGTTCCGAGCAGTTCAACTGCCTGAAGAAGGGCGGCGACCACTGTTTTGCCCAGGAGGGCGAAAACCAGTATCACGCGATCTTCGGCAACCAGCCATGCGCCATCGTGCACCCGTCGGCCACCGCAACGGCACTCGTGGCACTGCATGCAAAGCTCGAGATCACGGGCCGTTCGGGGGCTCGTGAAGTCGCGATCGAGGACTTCTTCAGCACGCCCGAACAGGACGTCACGAGAGAGAACACGCTCGGCACGGCCGAGCTGATCACGGCAATCGTCGTGCCTGCGCCTGCATCCGGCGCGGTCTCGGCATACACAAAGCTCGGCGAGAAGGAGTCGTTCGACTGGCCGATCGGCGAGGTCGCGGTCGTTCTCGAGATGAACGGGAGCGTCTGCCGGTCGGCGTCCGTCGTGCTTGGCGCCGTCGCGCCGATTCCGTGGCGTGCGCGAGGCGCCGAAGCGGCGCTCAACGGAAAGACGCTCGACAACGCGACGATAGCTGACGCAGCCAGGGCAGCAGTTGCCGGCGCCACGCCACTCGCGCACAACGGCTACAAGGTCGCGATCGCCGAGGCGCTGGTCCGACGAACCATCCAGGCAGCCGGAGCGTCGGTATGAGTGTTGCCGAAGACTCGCCGCGTGTGTCGTTGCCGGTCGTCTGCCGGTTGCTGCGCACAAAGACGGCCTTCGGTGGGCTGATCGGCGACGCGTCGGATCCGGCGCCCTGGCAATCGGGTGTGTCGACGACCGCCGTGTACTGGTGTCTGTCGACTATGGAGACGGTCGGACCGGACGACGTGCTCGCGCATCCGGCAGCATGTCGCAGCGACCGCGGTTGCTTCAAAGACCCGGAAGAGTAGCCGCAGATTTTCGCAGATGAACGCAAATAAGCTATGCTTTGCGTTTATTTGCGGAAATTTGCGGCCGTTTCGAGGTTTTCTTGCAAGCGAACACCAAGCCCGCCAAGGGCATGCGCGATCTGCTGCCCCGGCAGATGCTCAGACGCCGACACGTCGTCGACACGATCGAGCGGGTCTACCGGTCGTACGGATTCGAACCGCTCGAGACGCCGGCATGCGAACGCCTCGAGGTGCTTCTTGGGAAGTACGGCGACGAAGGCGACCAGCTTGTCTTCAAGGTCATGCACCGCGGCCGCAAGATCGAGGAAGCGCTCGCGTCGGGAACCGCGACCGAGAACGACGTCGCCGACATGGCGTTGCGCTACGATCTGACGGTGCCGCTCGCTCGCGTCGTGGCAGAGTATCAGCACGAGCTCCCGAAATACTTCAAGCGCTATCAGATACAGCCTGTCTGGCGCGCCGACCGTCCACAGCGCGGCAGGTTCCGCGAGTTCTACCAGTGCGACGTCGACGTCGTCGGCAGCGAGTCGCTGGCGGTCGAGACAGAGGTCACGTCGGCGGTAGCGGAGGTGCTCGAGACGCTCGGCTTCACGGACTTTGCGATCCGCCTGAACCATCGCGGGATTCTGGCGGGTCTGATCGAATCGGCCGGCATCCCTGCGGCGTGCGAGCAGAGCTCGAGGGTCGCGGCGTGTCCACCGAGGTGGCGGATCGGTTGATCGCGTCGGTGCAGTTTGACGAAGGTGATAATGATGCGGTGCTCAATGCGCTCGGCGAGCGGCTGGCTGGTTCCGAGCGCGGTTCGGCGGGCGTGGCGGATCTCCGCCGGTTGCTCGAGCTCTCTGACGAAACACGTGCAGGCAGGTTTCTGAAGGTCGACCCATTTCTCGCGCGCGGGCTGAGCTACTACACCGGGGCGATCTTCGAGATCTCGGTAGCGGACCTTGCCGGCTCGCTCGGTGGCGGCGGACGGTACGACAACCTCGTCGGGATGTTTCTCGGGCGCCCGATTCCGGCGTGCGGATTCTCGCTCGGGCTCGAGCGGATCATCGTCGTGATGGAAGAGCGCGGGATGTTCGGCGATGTTGGACCCGTCGCCGACGTCATGGTCGGTGTGTGGAACGAATCGCTGCTCGTCGAGTCGCTCAAGCTTGCGCGTGAGTTGCGCGACGCCGGGCTGTGCGTGGATCTGTTCCCCGATCTCGACAAGGTCGGAAAGCAGTTCAAGTACGCTGATTCGCGCGGGTACGCGCACGTTGCGCTTGTCGGACCCGACGAGGCGGCTCAGGGAACCGTCGCAATCAAGACGCTGAAGACCGGGGAGCAGGTTGCTGTGGATCGGGCGAGTGTTGCGGCGTGGCTGCGCGATGCGCGCGGGTGAACGGACAGGGCGTTCGGGGTCTCACTGCATGGTGACTGGAAAGTTGACGAGAATCTTCTCGGTCACGTACTGACCGTTCTGGATCGCCGGCAGGAACTTGCATCGCAGCAGCGCTTCGATCGCGGCTTGCGTCCCGCCGTTCGCAAGCCCCTGGACCGGAGCATAGCTGATGATCCGGCCATCCGGTCCGACGGTGACCCGTATCGTGACGGTCCCAAACGTCCCGGTGTCGATCATCGCCTTGGTCGGTATCACCCTGGACTTGAAGGCGATCCGCACGCCGCGGTTGGCGACACCCGGTCCGGGGCCCTCGTTCGGGCCGACGGTTGGTCCGCCGGAATTGCCCTGGCCGCCGCCATTCGGAGCGGGACGACCGCCGCCAGGCCCGCCGGGGCCCGAACCGCCGCCGGGGCCGTTGCCGCCACCGCCGCCGTTTCCCTGACCGTTGCCAACGCCGGCGCCGCCATTGTTTCCGGCCGACGGATCGCCCGGCGGCGTCGGCGCCTGGATTCCCACAGGATCCGTGGTCGAAGGCGCATACGTAGGTCCCTGCACCGCAGGATCCACCGGCAAAGCCGGGGGCGTCACGGACGGCTTGATGACCGGCAGTACGATCGGCGGCGACGGTTTCATCGCCGGCGGTGCGCCTGCGGTAGCCGGCTTCGGCATCGTGTTGCTGCCGCCTCCTCCGTCATCGCCCAATCCAGGATCGTCGCTCGGCGCGCCGCCTCCCGTGGTGTCCTGCGGCGCCGGTTCGCGAACGCCGGGCTCGAGCCACGTGACGGGAGTTCGCGGCTGCTCCACGAACCTGCCGATCCCGAGCGTGCTCAGAACGATGATTCCAGCGATGAGCGCGACGTGGATGACGAACGTGATGATTCCTGCGGGGCGCCACTCGGGCTCCTCGATGCGGTCTCGGTCGAACGCAGGGATCAGCGCCTCGAGGCTCCAGCTCGCGCGAAGACGATCGATCAGGCTGGGCTCCGGAAGCGGACCGAGCCACGGCTCGTCGTGAAAACTCGCGTGAACGGCGACAGGGGGGCCGTCGCCGGCCCCCCTGTGCACGTTCGACACGTTTGCGTGGGCGTTCACCTGATTGTGAAGTTCACACTGACCGTAATGGTTGAATCGACTGGGTTCCCGGACGCGTTTCGCGCGGGCGAGAAGCTGAGGCGATAGACCGCCTCGATCGCCTTCTCGTTCAGACCGTCAGGCAGTCCGCGCACGACGCTTGCCGACTTCACGCGTCCATCGGCGCCGAGAAGCGCGCGCACGACCACGTTGCCCTGCGTCTTGTTCTGACGAGCCTGCTCCGTGTAGTTCGGTCGCGGGCTGTTGAGGATTCGGGCCTTGGTCGCGACGGCACGGTCATTCGCGTTGCGATCGCCGCCGCCGAGGCCGGGCTGACCGCCGCCAACGTTCCAGCCTTCGCCGGGACCCGCGCCGATGCCCTTGCCGGAGCCTACGCCGCCGCCCTTGCCTGTGCCGATTCCGTTTCCTTCGCCGGGGCCGTCAGACGGCGGTCCCGCGATTCCGTTCGGGTCGCCGATCGAGTTCGGGTCCGGGTTCGGCGGAATGATCCGCGGATCGGCCTTGATCGTCGGCATCACGGGGAGCGACGGAGGCGTCAATGTCGGATGCGTCGTCGGCGCGAGGATCGGATCCTGGAGCGTCGCGGTCGGGAGCTTGCCCTTCATCGGGGGCGTCACTTCCTTGCGACCGCCGCCGCCGCCACCGCCCGACCGGTCGTCCGCCTTTGGCATGTCGACCGGGACGTTGATCTCCTGGATGTCGTATTCGGGATTCTGCGCGATCTCTCCACCCGGCAGCACGGGACGGCCAAAGATCAGGAGATACGCGAGAATGCCGAGCATCAGCGCGCCAATCGCGAGCACGGGAACCGCAACCGTGAGCGCCCAGGCCGCCTGGCGCGTCTTGATCTGATCGGGATTGCTCTCGTCCGGCGAGACCAGCACCTTCATGAATCCGGCGGGATCCCGCCGCAATTCGCCAAACGCAAAGCCCAACTGTTCGGAAAGCCGCGAAAAGACGCTCTCGTCCTTCAACTGCTGGAAATGTACAGGCGAATCGGTCGGAACGTCGCCTCCACCGGTCGAGGGTTCGAGAATGGATGCAAGATTGCCAAAGATTCGGCTGAAGATGCTCTCACGCTTGAGCATCACGTCCCCAAACAGTGTGTTGTCGGGCGTCATGTTCCTTCTTTCTCCAGATACAGGGCGTTTCCAAAGTCTCCAGTTCTTAGAGACCGTTCGCCCTCCCCGCGTTCGCCGTTCCGGAAGACTCCACTACCGCAACGCGTGTTACTCGCGCGGATGATGGAAGGCCGGGTTGATGTCCAGATACGCAAGACCCCCGATCGACACGGCACAGAGCAGGCCGACGACAAAGGTCTCAGACGGCTTCAGGTTTCCGACCGACGCTGCGTAGACGATGCCGACGGTCACCACCGCGGCGAAAACGGCCCAGAAAATCTTGTTTGCTGTGTTGTTGTACTCTTCGTAAGACATTCGAAACGCTCAGGCTCCTTCAGGCTCCGGGACTACCGTAGAAACGGGTCCGCCGGCAAAATCTAACAATCAGTCATCATTAAAGTAACAGCCCCTGAAAGGGCCGTCAATTCGCCCGTTTCGGCATCGGCGGCGCAACGCGGCCGGCGTCAGTCGTCCGCGAGACGCAGCCTCTTCAACTTGTCGAGAAACGTCGTCCGTTTCAGGCCGAGGAGCTCCGCCGCCTGGCTCTGATTACCGCCCGCCATCTGGAGGCTCTGGCGGAGCAGTTCGCGCTCGATGCTCGCCACGACGTCCTCCATGTTGATGCCCCCCTCGGGAAGATGGATCTGGTTGAGGAGGTCCGGAAGCGGCGCACCGCTGACCTCCATCGGGAGGTCGGTGTGCAGGATCTCGCCTCGGCCGCGGCTCAGCACGACGGCCCGCTCGATGGCATTCTCGAGCTCGCGTACGTTTCCCGGCCAGTCGTACTGCATGAGCCGCTTGATCGCCAGATGCGATACCTGCTGCTCCTCGAAACCCAAATCCTCACAGTACTTTGCGACAAAGTGGCGGACCAGGTGCGGGATGTCCTCGCGACGCTGTCTGAGGGCCGGCAGTTTGGTTGGAATCACGTTCAGCCGGTAGTACAAATCGCGCCGGAACGTCCCCTCCTCGATCATCGCCTCGAGATCGGCGCTGGTCGCTGCGATGATGCGGACGTCGCACTTGATCGTCTGGGAGCTGCCAAGGCGCTCGACCTCGCGCTCCTGCAGCACTCTGAGCAGCTTAGCCTGCACCTGAAGGTTGATGCAGCCGATCTCGTCGAGAAACAGCGTTCCGTGCTGGGCCTGTTCGAAACGTCCCGCCCGCGCGGCCTGCGCGCCCGTGAACGCCCCGCGCACGTGCCCAAACAGCTCGTCCTCGAGCAGCGTCTCGGGCACCGCGGCGCAATTGAGCGAGACAAACGGCCCCTTGTTGCGCCGACTCCGCGCGTGCAGCGCGCGTGCGACGAGCTCCTTGCCGGTTCCGGTCTCGCCCGTGACGAGCACGGTCGAGTTGCTGCGGGCGACGATCTCGATCAGGTCAAAGACCTCGCGCATCGCCTCGCTCTCGCCGATCATGTTGCGGTCGTCCGCGCTCGGACCCGTCAGATGCGCCGGCATCTCGAGCGGTCCCGTGACTCGCGTCGGCCGCATCGCACGCTCGGCGCGCACGTTGATCGCGCCGCGGATCAGGTCCGTCAGCACGTCGATGTCGAACGGCTTGCTCAGAAAATCGTACGCACCGAGCTTCATGCACTCGACGGCGGCTGACACCGAGCCGGCGCCGGTCATCACGACGATGACCGTGTCGGGAAAGAGCGTCAGTGCCTGTCGGACGACTTCGGTGCCGCGCAGCCCGGGAAGATTCAGGTCCGTGACGATCGCGTCGTACGGCGTCTGACGCACCTTGACGAGCGCATCCTCGGCGCTCGGGGCGCTCTCGACCATGAACCCGTCTTCCGCAAGCGACTCGTTGAGCAGCTCACGAATGGTCTGGTCGTCGTCGATGACGAGGACGGATGCAGGCTCGATCTGGGTCATAACAGGTGTCGGGGGGCGGAAAACACCACGATATGGGCCAAACTACCCCCCGGGCACCTATCTTAGCACCCAACCGTTCACCGAGTCGGTGAAACAGAAGCCGCACTGGTACGTGCTGGTGGTCACGTCGTGCCGGCTGTTGCGAATGCTCGCGTTGGCGCTGAACTTCCCGTCGGGCGTCGAGATCTTCACCGATGACCCAACGCTCAGCCTGCGCGTCGTGATGAAGAGGCCGCCGTCCTTTGAAGCTACCCGGGTCTCGGTCGACTCGCGAAACTTCTCGCCCTGCGCGTCCGTGCCGTCGACCACGATCTTGAGTTTCAGGAATCGGCGCGGACCCTTGCGTCGGTTTCGCGAGGCGGATGAGTTCGAGAGCATGGGCGGCCTCCTCAGGAAGTTGCGAGTACCTTCGCGTTTCGGTGGGCGATGGCCATCAGTATGCCGAGCATCGCAAACGACGTGATGAGCGACCATCCACCGTGGCTGACAAACGGGAGCGTGATTCCCGTCATGGGAAGCATTCGAAGGACGCCTCCTATATTAACGATGGATTGGAGTCCGAGAAAGGCCGCAAACCCCGCCGCGATCAGCTTTGTGAACATGTCACGGGCACCGATCGCCACGGCGACCGACGACGCCACCAGCGCGCCGAGGGCCAGGAAGACGACGAGTCCCCCAAGCAGGCCGAGCTCCTCGCCGATCGCGGCATAGATGAAATCCGAATCGGAGACCGGAACGATCTCGGGATAGCCGAGGCCCAGGCCTTCGCCGGCCGTCCCGCCGTCCGAAATGCCGAACAGTCCCTGCGCGAGCTGCGACGACTGGTCGTACCACGCGTCGTCGTTCGAGACGGGGAAGCCGTACTCGTGTCGCTTGCGCGCGAGGAACGGCTGCCACCACTCGGTGTCCTCGGGCGGCGCCTGCCACATGTTGAGCCACAGGTGAGAGCGCAGGTACACGCGCTTTGGGATCCCGACGCCGGCGTAGAGCACGGGCGCAAACAGCAGCACGGCAATCAATGCATATGCGAGTTGCGCGCGGCTGCGCACGGCGATGGCATAGAGCGTCGCATACACGCCAAAGAAGACGAGCATCTGGCCGAAGTCCGAGAGCGCGAAGAACGGGATCAGCGGCAAGGCGGCGACGACGAGAAACGGCACAGCAAATCGCGCCTGCGGAAGCCCCCAGCGCGTTCGCGCCAGATGCCGGTAACTGTCGGCGAGCATCGCCGCGAACGCGACGAGAAAGACGATCTTCACCGGTTCCCATGGCGTCGTCTGTCCGAGGAACTTGCCTTCCGAGCTGAACGCGATCACCGCAATTGCAAACGGCAGCAACGTGAACAGCGCGATCATCAGCGTGTGCCGCTGGAGCCACAACAGGAAGTTGTCGCTGCGGAAGAACCGGAACGCCACGCAGAACGCGAGCAGCGCAATGAGCGGTACGTACGTGTTCGGCGACGAGAGCACGTCGCCGACCGTGTACTCGGTCGCGTGCGCGTCCGCCGGCGGCGGATCCGGAACGGTGGTCGACCCGAACACCGCCAACTTCTTGGCGTCGTCGTACCCGGTGCGGATGTTCAGGTAACGGACCGTCTGGGCCTTGGCTTCGCGCGCCTCGCGGCGTTCGGCGCCGCGCGCGCCGTACTCGGGGTCGGTGAAGAGCCGGTACTGCAACGCAAGGCCGACCGTGAAGAGCAGCATCGCCGCCGAAAACAGCACCATCGATCCGCGGTACCGCTGGGATCGCGCCAGCCAGAAGAACACGACGAGCACGGGGACAAAGAACGAAATGTTGCGGATGGCAACGGCGATGCTCGGCGAGAATCCACGCAGCGACGCCGCCGAGATGATCGACGCGTGCGCAACCACGGCCATGCCGGCGAGTGCCAGCAGCACGAACAGGTGGACCGATGGCCGGTGCGATGCCGGGGCGGTTGGCTCGCCGCCGGTGGCGACGTCGGTCGCCCGCGTTTCCGTGGATGCGGTCATCGGATCAACCCCAGTTCGCGCGCCTTTGCGATCAGCCCGACGGCAATCGGCGCCGCGGCCGTGCCGCCGTGTCCGCCGTTCTCCACGATCATCGCAAACGCGATCTGCGGATTCTCGTACGGCGCAAACCCGAGAAACAGCGCATCGATGCTCTCGACGCGCTTGACGTACTCCTTGCCGTCGCGTCCCCGAAACGTTTTTGGCTCGAGCGTCGCCGGGTCATAGTCGATGACCTCGCGCTGAGCCGTGCCCGTCTTGCCCGCCGCCGAGATCCTGCCCTTGAGAGGCGCGAAGGCATTCGCGGCCGTGCCGCGCTCGACGACGTCGTGCATCATCCGTCGGAGCCTGGCCGCCGTTTCCGGCGCGCAGACCTGGCCGAGCAGCTGTGGCTCGACGCCGGCCTCGATCGTGGGCTTCGAGAGTTGCGCGTTCGGACTGGCGATCCCCGCGGCGATCAGTGCGAGCTGCAGGATCGTAATCTGATTCGGACCCTGGCCACACGACTCGATCGCAAGATCGTACGGGCTGAAGTCGTCGTCGAAATCCGCAGGCAGGAACACGCGCGCCGGGGGTGGACCGAACGCCGAAACGAAGTCGGTGGGATCGGCGAGCTTGTAGCGCCACACGTCGGCGTCGCGAAGGGCTGCCGGTCCGCCCGTCCTGATGCCGAACCGTCGAGCCACCTCGGCAAGACGCACCGGACCGAGCGCGACGCCCATCTGAGCAAAGTACTGGTTGCACGAGACGCGCAACGCATCGTCGAGCCCGATGGTTCCGTGCACTCCGTCCGAATCGTCGGTGATCGGACGCCGCGACCGAGGCGCCGTGAAGCCGTCGTGCGTGCACGTGAACTTGCGATCCGCCAGGCCCGCTTCGATCGCCGCGATTGCGACGACCACCTTGAACGTCGAGCCGGGGAGGTAGTACGTCTTCAGGGCGCGGTCGGTCATCGGGCTCAGCTCGGGCGCCTTGACGCTGTCCTCGTTGAGCCGCTTCCACGCGGCGTCATCCCCGACGAGCGCCGGATCGAACGACGGGCTGCTCGCCATCGCGAGGACCTCGCCGGAAGGGATCGAGATCACGACGGCGGCGCCGCGCTTGCCCTTCAGCAGCCGGTACGCCTCCTTCTGCATGTCGATGTCGATCGTGGACGTGACGTCCATGCCGACCGGCGCGGGCGAGGCAAGCGTGTTGATCGTCGAAGACGGCTCGGTGAGGTAGTCGGCGTAGGCACGCTCAAACCCGGCCGACCCGTACACGAAGTCGCTGTAGCCCGAGATGTTCGTGGCCGCGTCGCGCAGCGGGTAGTCGCGCACGATGCGCGTCCCGTCGAGCCGGTACTTCGCAAGCGCGCGCTCCGGTTTTCCGGTCCGGTCGAACACCCAGCCGCGAAGTCCCGCTTCCGCGAGCCGCCGGTTGCGCTGGTCGCGCATGGCGAATCGGTCGTATTCGCCGCTGCCCGGCGCTCCGTAGATCCAGAAGGCATGGAAGCCGAGCGCGCATGCGCACAGCAAGGCAAATCCACCGCGCATCAGCCTGAGCCAGCGGTTCGTCTGCGCCGGGCCGTACCGCGAGGGATCGACAGGGATGTCATCGGGGGCGTCGGGTCCGCGGACACCTCTCAACGACGCGACGAGCAGCAATGCTCCGAGTATCAGCAGGACGACGAGAAAGACGATCGAGAGGGTGGTGGGGACGATGACCATGTCACAGAGTACGAACGATGGGGTGGAAGGACATGTTTCCTGAGGGACTCCAGGGACTGGCGCCCCTACAGGCGTCGAACCGAGAACGGGACGTCGCCGAACGTGACGGTGTCGCCTGCGTCAACCGGTCGACCGGTGGAGATCGGAACCGTTTCGTCGTTCAGAAACGTACCGTTTGTCGATCCGAGATCCGAAACGACGACTACTCCGTCGCGTCCGAGCCTGAGCGTCGCGTGGAACTTTGACACGCTGTCGTCGTCGACGAGCAGACGGTTTCCCGACGCACGGCCCACGGTGAGCGGATCGCCTCCTGGTTCGAGCCGCGCGCGCACGACCGGCTTGCCGCCAGGTCCCTCGAGTTGCAGCGTCACCGTTCCGGCGCCGCCGCTTACAACCGCAGCGGCCGACACGGGTCGAACGTCGTGCACAGCTCCGGCTGTTTCGCCGGGGGCAGGGGAGAACGACGCCGTCACGACAGGGCTCGAAGCAAACAGATCGCATCCGACGTCGACGTGGACCTTTGCCACGGTCTCGTAGCGATGGTTCGCGATGTACTCGTACGCCGTCGCCGCGAGCTCGGCTGCCAGCGCCTTGCGGTCGCCTTCGGACAGGCCCTCGTGCTGCTCGTAGGTCAGTGACACCGAGAACCGGTCGGGCGCCTGGCGCCGTACGCCACGGGCGTCCGGGCGGACCGCCTTCTCGAGGTGGCTTTCGAGCGAAGCCGCAACCGACCCTGCCAGCCAGCCAACCGTGGCGGAGCCGGACGCGGCGAGCTTCTTGTCGACGCTCGATCCGACGCGATCGAGGACCTTCCGGACCAGCGCCTCGGCGCGGTGCAGCGGTCCGTCGTCTCGGTCAGCCATGCGGCGGATTATAGCCCGAGACCCCGACGCCCGCATTTTTTTGCAACCAATTGAGCCGAGCGGCAACCAACCGGCAGACCAGGGAAGGGGATCGATTCGAGCATGTGGCGAGTACTGATCGTTGGCGACGATCTCGCGCGCACGGCGGCGTTGCAGAACGAGCTGCGCGATCGCGGGTACGGCGTGGTCTGCGCGCGCGACGGCGTGTCTGGCGCTCGACTCGTGTCGGATGCCGACGTCGCGATTCTCTCGCTGACCGAGGGCGCGTCGCACGACGCGGTCATCGAGCGGCTGCGAGCAACGGGCGAACGCCACGTACCGATCGTGATCGTTTCGCCCGGACACGCTGAGGAGTCGCGCGAGGTACACGTGGAAAGACCGCTTCGCGCGGTGCTCGGAATGCTCGAGGTCGATTTTGAGGCGTACCGCGCTCGACGCGAGGGCCACGAGATCCCGCTGTCACCGCGGGAGTTCGACCTGTTGCGCTACCTTGTCGAGCACGCTGACAGAGTCGTGACACGCGACGAATTGCTTGAAGAGGTGTGGGGCAGTTCGGCCGTCTCGCTGACGCGCACGGTCGACGTGCACATCGCCAAGCTGCGGCGCAAGATCGGTGATTCGCCATCGCGGCCACGGTACATCCTCACGATTCCGCGTTCCGGTTACCGCTTCATCGCGGCGGCCGGCCACGCCTGATATTTACACCCGTAAAGCACATCTTTACAGCATTTTACCGCCGCTCGCCCGCGCCGTGCGTTATACGTTCAGCAATGCAACTACGGGTGAACACAGTGCAGAAGAACGCAACGGCAGGACCTTCCAGACTTCCGATTCGTCCCGGCGGCGAAGGCGCAGGCGCGGCCGACACGCAGCCGGCCGAGCTCGTGCGCGCGCGAATCCCGGGAACGAGCGCCTGGGCGCTCAATGCGCCGCAGCTCGTTGCGGCGTTGAGCGCGCACGCAGAGCCCGTGCTGATCTGGGGCGCTCCAGGATCGGGCAAGGCGATGCTTGCCCGGCTGATCCACGATGCGAGCGCTCGGCAGAGTCGTCCATTCGTCGTGCTGCCGGCGAACGGTTTCGGAGAACACGTCCTTCGCTCGCTGCTCTTTGACGTACCGGCGACGCTGCCACCGGCGATTCGGCAGCTCCGCGCCGAGTACGGAATGCAGGCAGCCGGCGGGACGATATATGTCGGCGATGTCGCGGAGGTCTCCACGGAGCTCGTGCATCAGATTGCCGATTTCGTGGACAACCGTCCGAGCGAGCACGCGCGACGCAGGCTACTCAGGGAATGTGATGTTCGGCTCGTCTTCGGCGCCTCTTCGGAAGTCGACTGCCACCGAACGTGCGCCAATATAGTAAGGATACCGAACCTGTCGGAGCGTGCTTCCGACATCATTCCGCTTGCCGAGATGTTTGCAGCCGCGATGTGCGCCCGTCTCGGAAGAGAGCCGCGGGCAATCGACCCGGCGGCCCTCAAGGCGCTCGAGAGCCACACGTGGCCCGGAAACGTCGGCGAGTTGAAGCGGGTCGTCGACGTCGCGGTACGCCGCTCTGGGCCGCCGGCAATCGGTCTGCAGGAGCTGCCGGTACACATTTCGGGCAAGGTTGATCATCGAACCGATCCGGCAGGAATCATCGGCGGCGGCATCGTGCTCCACGAAGAGGTGGAGCGCTACGAGCGACAACTGCTGAGCGCGGCGCTCGAGCGCTGCGCCGGAGTGCAGACGCACGCGGCGCGGTTGCTGGGAATGCCGGTAACGACGCTGAATTCAAAGCTCGCGGTGCACGGGATCGACGCAACGGCGTTCAAGGTGTCGTGCAGGCAAAGTCGGCAGCGTCCCGCCGTCGAAATGACGGCGTAGCGTCGCGCACGAACCTCATGAATTGAGGCAGACCGTGCCGGAGCAATTGGCCGAGCGCTACCGCGCCCGGCTCTGGTTCAGTGTCCGAGCGCAAATGAGCAATCAGAGCCGGGTCCGGTAGGGCCCGGCCCGAACGTATTGAATCGCGCTGCTTCGGATTCTCCAAAAAAATGGTTTAGCGCTACACGGGCTGTGGTGCTACCAAGCACACGACCCATCAACAATCGAAACTCGCGTGCCATCCCGTAAAAGGCTGTAAAGGTCGGTAAAACGTCGGCGTTGATTTGGAGACAAATCGCATATTTCCCACGTGCTTAAATACACCTTGTAAATTCGGAATTGCATTTTCCGTCGCCAACAACCCTCGCACGCACTTCGCGTGCACGAAAATTCAGGATTTCGGAGGCGCGTCGAATTCGCATTTTTACGAATGGCGACAACGTGCCCGAAAATAACGGTGTCCTGTGTAAACACAACGAGCGGTATGCCTCTTGCGAAGCGTCAGGCGAGTGAAGTCCAAGTGACTTTACAAATCGACACTGACAAGAGGAGATCGCAACATGAGACACAGGAGTCTGCCGCTGCGGGAACGTACCACACGCGGCCTGCTGTCGCTTCTGGTTGTCCTGATGATGCTCGGTTCGGCAAGCGTGTTCGCGCAAACCGAGACGGGCCAGATCAGCGGCACTGTGACCGATCCGCAGGGCGCGGTGGTCGCAGGCGCGTCGGTGACCGTGTCGTCAAAGGACACGGGCGCGTCGCGCACCGCGACATCAACGGGTGAAGGCAACTTCATCGTCACAAATCTCAAGCCTGGAAATTACGAGGTAAAGGTCGAGGCCGCCGGCTTCGCACCCCGAGTCGTTCCGGTCCAGGTTACGGTCGGCAGCAAGACGACAGTTGCTGCAGAGCTTTCCGTCAGCGGTTCGGCGACAACTGTCGACGTCGTCGCCGGCGACTCGGGTGTTCAGGTGAATACCGAGACGCAGACCCTGCAGACAAACGTCAGTCAGAAGCAGCTGCGCGAGCTGCCGACGATTACGCGCAATCCGTACACGCTGGTACAGCTGGCCGGAACGGCGATCGACGTCGATCCGCTGAACCAGGCCCCCGGCAACAACGCATCGTCGCGCGGCGCCGGGTTCACCATCAACGGCCAGCGCTCGGCGAGCACGAACGTGCTCCTCGACGGTGCGGACAACAACGACCAGTACACCGCGAGTATCGGACAGGACGTTCCGCTGGACTCGGTCCAGGAATTCACCGTCCTGACGAACAACTTCTCGGCTGAATACGGCCGGGCAGGCGGCGGCATCGTGAATGTCGCGACCAAGTCCGGAACGAACGACTTCCACGGAACCGTCTACGAATTCAACCGGATTTCCGATCTTGCGACGCAGGGCTACAACCTGCAGGCACAGATCCCGGCCATCAAGAAGGGTGTCTTCACGCGAAATCAGTTCGGCTATTCGATCGGCGGACCGATCGTGAAGGACAAGCTGCTCTTCTTCAACAGCATCGAGTGGCTGCGCATTCGCAGTCTCGATACGCGAATCACATATGTACCGACGCCCGAGTTCCTCGCGCAGACGGCGCCGAACACGCAGGAGTTCTTCAACGCGTTTTCACTGCGGGCGCCGATTGCAGGCGCGCTCGTAACGCGCGGAGAGCTGGTGCCGAACGCCGCGCCGGGCGCCGACCCGACGCCGATCCAGCTGCTCCCGAGCGGGCTTCCCATCTTCGGCCAGGTGTTCTATCCGTATCCGACGGACGCGGGTGGCGGCCTGCCGCGCAACGACTACCAGATCGTCGGTCGCGTCGACTACAACATGAGCGACAAAACCACGATGTACGGCCGGTATGCGCTGCAGAACTCGGACTTCTTCCCGGGGACGAACGCCGACAGCCCCTACGTCGGCTTTGACACGGGCATCACGGCCGAGAACAACAACGTTCTCATTTCGCTGACGCACGTGTGGAGCGATCGGCTCGTGTCCCAGTCCAAGTATGTGTTCAATCGCCTGAACGGCAACCAGCCGCTCGCCGAACAGCCGCCGACGCCGTCTCTGTACATCTTCAGAAACGTCCCGGCGCAGATCGGCAACGACTTCATCGCGCTGCCAGGCTACCTTCCGTTCAGTCCGGGGAACGCGCTTCCGTTTGGCGGACCCCAGAACCTGAACCAGTTCTACCAGGATCAGACCTACACGGTTGGCGATCACGCAATCAGGTTCGGCGGCTCGTTCGTCCGGATCAACGACGATCGAACGTTCGGCGCGTACGAGTCCGGCGTCGCCGAGCTCGGCGCAAACATGCAACAGTCCCTCGACAACCTCGTCCTGGGAGGCCTGAGGACCTACCGCGTCGCGATCGACCCGAAGGGCGCATATCCGGGCGAGCAGGTCGCGCTGCCGACGGGCCAGCCGCGATTCGATCGCAACAACCGCTACAACGAGGGTGCACTCTACGTGAACGACTCGTGGAAGATCCATCCGCGCCTCACGCTCAACCTCGGCCTTCGCTGGGACTACTTTGGCGTCCAGCACAACAAGGACCAGAACCTCGACTCGAACTTCTACTTTGGTGACGGTTCGACCCAGAACGAGCGGGTTCGCAACGGTCAGGTGCTGCTTGCTCCGGACAGTCCCGATGGAATGCTCTGGGCGAGAGACCTCAACAACTTTGGCCCGCGTGTCGGTATCGCGTGGGACGTCTTCGGGGATGGCAAGACCTCCGTCCGCGGTGGTTACGGTCTCAGCTACGAGCGCAACTTCGGCAACGTCACGTTCAACGTGATCCAGAATCCGCCGAACTACGCGGTCGTCGCGCTTCCGGGCGCCCCGATCTCGCTGGACAACCTCGGTCCGTTCTCGGGGACCGGTTCGATCACGCTTCCGCAGTCGAGCCTGCGCGCCGTCGATCCCAACATCGTCAACGCGTACGCTCAGTTCTGGAGCGCGGCAGTCGAACACGAGTTTGCCGGGACCTACGTGGCGTCGGTTGAATACTCGGGTTCGAAGGGCACCAACCTGTATTCGATCGCCGACGAGAATCCCACCTTTGGTGCGATTCACTACGGCTTCGACTACAACCCGGTGACCAATCCGCAGGCGTATATCAACCAGCAGTATGCCGCGATCAACGCGCGCGGCAACGGCGGATTCTCGAACTACAATTCGGTCACCTTCGGACTCGACACCCGCGAGATTCCGAATACGGGCCTCCAGTTCGGGATCAAATACACGTACGCGCACGCGATCGACAATCTGAGCACGACCTTCAGCGAAGGCGCGAACGTGTTCAACCTCGGCTTCCTCGATGCGCTCGATCCTCAGCTCGACAAGGGGGATGCGGACTTTGACGTTCGTCATCGTCTCATCACGAGCGGCATCTGGGAGATCCCCTATGCGAACGGTACCGAGGGCTGGAAGAAGTGGGCGTTGGACGGCTGGCAGCTGACGTATATCTTCAGCGCGCGCACGGGCACGCCGTTCTCGATCTACGACTGCACGAACGCCTACAACAAGTGTGTCCGGCTGCTTCAGGGCGGACCGATCGACAGGGACGGGCAGGCCGACACGGCTCCGGATGCGGTGAACCCGAACCAGTACACGTACATCAACCTCACGAACCAGCTGTCGCAGGCGGGCTCGTATGCGGATCCGCTGACGGGCGTGGACGACTTTGGTCCCTTCCCGTCGAACATGACCGGGCGCAATGCGTTCCGCCGGCCCGGCTTCTGGAACCTCGACGGTGGAGTCTACAAGACGTTCAATCTGACTGAGCGATTCAACATGCAGCTCCGCGCCGAGTTCTACAACCTGTTCAACCACGCAAACCTGTTCGTGAACGACGCCGCCGTGGACATCTCCGCGACGGATCACATCACGGCGTTCAAGGACGGCCGCCGACAGATCCAGCTTGCCGTGAAGTTCGTCTTCTAGGGCTGGAACCAGGCAACAACGCACGGGCGCGGAGGGGACTCGTCCTCTCCGCGCCGTCGTGTGTGACGCGACGGCTTACATTGATTTATTGCTGTTTACAAGCATTTACACGCACGCCGTCCATCGGCGGCGTATTACCTTCAGATCCAGTGGTTCGAACCGGGGTGCGCGCATGCAGAAGGTACTGATCGTCGAAGGCGATCTCCTGAAGGCGACAGCCTTGAGGCGTGGTCTGGCTGCAGAAGGCTATTCCGTGTTGTGGGCGCAGGATACCCAGACCGGCATACGGCTCGCCGCCGAGGGCGAGGTCGATCTCGTCGTGCTCGGCTCGTGGACGTCGGGCAACGGCGAGCAGAACATGTACGAGCAGTTGAAGGGATCGAACGGCTCGACACAGATCATCGTGCCGCTGCACGTGCCCGACGATGCGACGGAGCCCGAGCTCCATCTTGTGGACGTCGTCGCGCGCGTCGGTGACGTCCTGAGCGGCAAGGACCGGCATCACGCGCCGATTCGCAACTATTCGTTCGGCGACGTCGAGGTCGACTTCGCCTCCTACGTCGCCAGCCGCAACGGCCGGCAGCTCGACCTCTCGTCGCGCGAATTCGAGATCATCCGGCTACTGGTCGAGCGGCGCGGAAACGTCGTGACCCGCGAAGAGCTTCTGCGCCGGGTCTGGGGAACCAACGGCGCGAGCCTGACGCGGACGGTCGACGTGCACATCGCCAAGCTGCGAAAGAAGATCGGCGATCCGCCTCAAAACCCGCGGTATATCGTGACCGTCCATCGGTGCGGCTACAAGTTCATCGCGTGACTGTGGTAAAAAACCACGTGTGACCCGAGAGCCCTTGCCGCCCGAATCCGCCGAGCGCAGTGCACCGGCGCGAGCGAATTCCGCCGAAGCCGCCGAGCTCGTACAGCGAGTCAAGGCCAACATGGAGAAGGTGATCGTCGGCAAGTCCGACGTGATCGAGCTGGCCCTGATCGCGCTCCTGTCAGAAGGACACCTGCTGATTGAGGACGTTCCCGGCACGGGGAAGACGATGCTGGCGCGCGCGCTCGCAGGCAGCCTCGCTCTGCATTTCAAGCGAATCCAATTCACGCCCGACCTGTTGCCGTCCGACGTCACGGGTCTGACGGTATATCACCAGAAGAACGAGGAATTCGTATTTCGCCCGGGTCCGGTGTTCGCCAATATCCTTCTGGCGGACGAGATCAACCGCGCGACGCCCAGGACGCAGTCCGCGCTGCTCGAGTGCATGGGCGAGTCGCAGGTCACGGTCGACGGCAGAACGTACGCAATTCCGACTACGTTCTTTGTGATTGCGACGCAGAACCCCATCGAATCGCAGGGAACGTTCCCGCTGCCCGAGGCCCAGCTCGACAGATTCCTGATGAAGATCAGCGTCGGCTACCCGGCCCGCGCCGAAGAGGTCTCGATCGTGTTCATGCAGCAGCACGACCACCCCATCAACTCGATTGCGCAGGTACTCGGCGAGGCGGACGTTGCGGCGATGCGGGCGGCCGTTAAGGACATCTTCGTGGACCGTGCGATCGGCGAGTACGTCGTCGACATCGTCGGCGCGACACGGTCGCATCCGTCACTCGTCGCCGGTTCGAGCCCGCGCGGGTCGCTCGCGCTGACGCGCGCGTCACAGGCCGCCGCGTTCATTCGCGGAGACACGTTCGTGCGCCCGCACATCGTCAAGCGTCTCGCGCCGTATGTCCTGTCGCATCGCGTGATGCTCCACCCGCAGGTCCGGATCTCCGGTGCAAGCGCCGAGCGGATCATCGCCGAGATCCTGAACCGGGTCCCCGTCCCCACACACCTGAGGTAGTACGAGTGGCCGAAGGCGCGCGATATTCGCTGACGCCAACGGCGCTGGTGGTGGTTGCCACTGGCGTCGTATCGTGGATCGTCGCGTTCACAGAGGATTCGCTGCTCGCCCACCTGCTCGCCGCACTCGCTTTCGCGTTTGCGGCCGTGGCGTTTCTGCTCGCCGCGCGGTCGGTTCGCGGAGTCAACGTCACCCGGGTCGTGGACGCGACAGCGTTTGACGGCGACGACGTCAAGGTGCAGTTCGTCGTGACCAACACGAACAAGGGCGCCCGTTCGCTTCTCGAGATTTCGAACCTGCTGTACACGTCGCGGGGCCCGGCGGGGCGTGTGTCCGCGCTCGTCAGCGAGCTGCCGGCGGGGGCTTCGGCCACTGCAACCGGCGCCGTGCCCGACGTCAGACGCGGGGAATTCGTCTTCGCACCGCCCGTTGTGTCGTCGTCGGATCCGTTCGGACTGTTCGGCTGTTCGCGCGAGATGGACGAGTCGGTGGCGCCGAGCTCGCGGGTGACGGTGTTTCCGAAGCCGTTCGCAATCGACTCGCTTGCCATCGCGAGCGATCTCTCGTGGTCGATCTCGGGCCTCGAGCCCACGAGCAGCGCCGGCGCGGGTGGAGAGTTCCTCGGCACCCGCGAGTACCGGTTTGGCGACAGCGTTCGCGCGATCCACTGGCCGCTGTCGGCCCGCATGGGCGAACTGATCGTCAAGGAGTTCGAGCGGAACACGTCGACGGAGGTATCGATCTTTCTCGACCTCGACGCGCATGCGGATTGGGGACGCGGCCGTGCCAGCACGTTCGAGTACGCCGTGCGTATCGCGGCGTCGGTGGGCTCCTACGCCGCCGCGCGCGGAAATGCGGTCCAGCTGGTTGCGTATGGCAGCAAGTGGGTGGTGGTGCCGCCTGGAAAGGGCGCGTATCACCAGCAGATGCTGATGCACTACATGTCGTCGTTCGAACCCGTTGGCGTCGCGCCGTTCAACTATGTGATCGGCCAGATGGCTCCGAGGTTGAAGGAGGGCGCGAGCGCGGTGCTCATCTTCCCGAACGAGCACCTGCAGCTCGAGCTCTTCGGTCCGGCGCTCGAGGGGCTCTGGGCACGGCGGATTCGCGTGACTGCTATACTGATGAACGTGGAGAGCTTCCTTGACGACGGGTTCGCAAGACCTCCCGGCGACAACGAAGTCGAGACCTATCTGGCAAGCCGTGGAGCGAGCGTGTACGTCGTCAGAAAGGATCAGGATCTGAGCCAGGCGCTCGCCGTACCGATGGCCGGTCCGGCACGCTGAACGACATGGCCATCGAGACGTCGCCGAAACCGTACTCGTACCTCCTCGAGCCGTTTGCGCTCATCGGCCTCCTTGTGTGGATCGCGCTGCTGGCCGCGGCCTGGCCGAACGTCACCGAGCGCGGATTCCTCGTGCGCGCATGCACCTACGGCGCGCTTTCGGTCGTCGCCGTCGCGCATTCGTGGTTCGTCGCGCGCAGGATGGCGTGGACCGAAGCGCCGCAGGCCGTCATCGTGACGGCGATCTGGCTCGTGATTCTTGGCAGCGTGACCGCGCTGCTCGAGTGGGAGAGCGCCGCGCCGCTCGTCGGCGTGCTCGCGTTTTTGCAGCTCGTCGAGTGTTCGTTCATCACAAACCATCTCACCCTGAGGGTGACGCACGCCGTGTCGTTCGGCGTGATGCTTCTGGCGACCGCACGGCTTCCGCTCGCCGGCGGCGGGGCGGCGTGGGTCGCATTCGCCGTCCTGTCGATGTTTCTGCTTGCCTACGATCGAACGGCGGGCAAGGCGGGCCCGACGGGCTACAACCGCGGCGAGTCGCGCAGGTTGCTGCAGCGCATCGGCGCGGTTTCGGTGATCGCGGTGTTTGCCGGCCTCCTCTTTCTCGTCACGCCGTCGATCAAGTGGCCTCAGCTCGCGATGAACCAGCCGCAGACGCCGGCGGCCCGCCGGACGTTGCCGCGACTCCCGCCCGGCGATCCGCTTGGCGTGGGAGGCACGACGGCGACACCGGATCCGCGCAGCGGACCGCTGCAGGTGATGCGCGTCGCGACGGAACCGGCCGTCACGGGACCGCTGTATCTGCGCGGGCGCGTCTTTGACACGTTCGACGGTGAGGCGTGGTCGGGCTCCGACAGAGACTCCGAGGCCATCGACATCCAGCCCGGCGCGTGGGCCCAGTTGCCGTTCGCCAATACGACGACGCCGGCGTCGACGACGCTGCTCAGACAGACCATCTCGCTGCTCGTCAACATGGACGGCACGATCTTCACGGCGTGCCGGCCGACGGGCGTGCGGTTTCCCGATGGAAACGTGGATCGCGTGCTGGTGTCGGTCGCGGACCGGTCGATGCGGGTCGACGGATCTATCGCCGATCAGACGCGGTACGAAGTGAACGGCTTTCAGGACGTGTTCACCGATTCGGGGTATGTCGGCGTCAGCGCACGCCGAGCGTCCGACGTCACGGATCGGGATCTCGAACTGCCTCCGGGCATCGCCGCGCGTGTGCGCGACATGGCGGTTGCGGCGACGTCGGGCGCAGCGACTCCGTACCAGCGTGCAATCTCGATCGAGCAGTTTCTGCGCCGGAACTACTCGTACTCGCTGTCGCACGACGTTCGTGGGCCGCAGGTCGTCAATGACTTCCTGTTGCGCGAGCGCCGAGGCCATTGCGCGCTGTTCGCGTCGTCGATGGTCGTGATGGCGCGCGAAGTCGGCCTTCCCGCGCGATACGTCACGGGCTTTGTTGCGAGCGAACGATCCGGGGGAGCGTTCCTCGTGCGCGGGTCGGATGCGCATGCGTGGGTCGAGGTCTACATCGACGGTGCGGGCTGGATCGCATTCGATCCGACATCAAGCCGGATCGATCCGGCGGATACGCAGACACGTGCGCTCGTCCGAAACGGCCAGCCGCCGAACGTGAGCCACGGCGACCCGGGTCAGCGCGGTGGAGGACTCTATGGCCGGGACCCGCGATCGCTCGACCGTGGACCCGGCGATTCGAGAGGAACGTCCAGTGGACGAGACAACGACATCGCCCAGAATCAGCCGAATGGTGATGGAGCGGGCGGTTCGGGCTCCGCCTCGGGTGGACCAATTGACGGCGGCGGAGCTTCAGGGACAACGGGTGGACCGGGCGACACCTCCGGCAACGGAGGACCGACCGGCGACGACCCGACCGGCGGGGTCGCGCAGAATGGGGCGGCAGACCCGGGCGGCGGTATGGCTGGGAGCGCGAACGGCCCACCGACTGGATCGACGGGTGCGGGCGACGTCAAGCCGTCGCACGTGATCCCGCCCGGTGGCAGCACGGCACTGCCAAAGAACCAGCAGACTCCAGCTGGAACGAAGACCCCGGACGCGAGGACACCGAGTGCCACGGGCAAGCCGGACGCAAAGCCAAAGGTCGGCACAACGAAGGACGACGCGCCGAAGAAGTCCGATCCCCCGGATCCACAGCAGGTGGTGAGCGACTGGCGGTATCTGGTCGGCGCGCTGGTTGGAATGGGTCTCGTCGGGCTTGTGGGGCTTGTGCTCTGGAACCGTGGCGTCCGCCCGATTGCCGAGCGCCGGCTCGTGCACGAAGCGCTTCCTCCCGACATGCCTGCTGAGACCGACCCGCGCCGCCTGGTCGTCCGCTTGTACCACCAGATGGTGGACGGGCTCGGGAAGCTGGGTTATCCGCGCAGGCCGTCGACGACGCCGAGCGAGTTTGCGATCGACGTGGGAAGCAGGCGCGAGTCGCTCGCCGCGCCTGTGTCGGAGCTGACCGAGCTCTTCCATAACGCACGCTACTGGGACCGCCCCGTGACAGACGGAGACGCGAGTCTTGCGCGCGATGCGTGGCACCGGATCTCCCGGTCGGCAATCCGGGTCGAGACGGGACTCGACGACAACGTCGCCGATCCCTGACGGGGTTCAGCCGCCGATCGCGAGCTCGTGCACTCGCCGCCGGATCGCGTTCATCGGCAGCGACTTCCAGACTGGATGCGTCCGGTTTGTCGCGAGCATGAACACGCGCCTCGCGTGCGGGTCGACCCAAACGCTCGTCCCGGTGAATCCCGTATGGCCAAACGACCCAGCGGACAGCGCGCGTCCGGCGCTGCAGTCCGGAGTCGACGCGAGCATCCAGCCGACCGACCGGTGCTCGTCGAGACCTGGTGTCGCGTTCGTGGTGAACAGGCTGAACGATCGAGCATCGTGGATCAGTGCGCTTCCTGGGAGGAACTGCTCCGCAACTCGCGCAGCTTCGCCGGCCGGTCCGAACAGCCCCGCGTGACCAGCCACGCCGCCGAGGAAGAAGGCATTGCCGTCGTGGACGTCGCCCCAGATGACGTCGCGACGCCACCCTGCATAGTCTCGGCCGATCGGTCCGGCGAGGTCGCGCTCGAATACGTTGCCGGTCTCTGAAGCCGCGATCCGCGGACGAAGCGACGGGTCTGGACGAAATCCCGTGTCGCGCAGGCCGAGCGGCGCCGCGACGCGCTCGGAAAACAGCGTGTCGAGCGGACGACCGGCCACACGCTCGACAAGCGCACCGAGCACGACGTAATTCGGGTCGCTGTACACGACTCGCGTTCCCGGCGAATACGCGAGCTCGAGGTCCGCAATCGCCGAAAGCACGCGGTCTGGCGAGCCCGGTTCGATGTAGAGCGGCGTCCACTTTGGAAGTCCCGACGAGTGCGTTGCAAGCTGGCGAACGGTGATCGCGCGCTTGTCCACACTGCTGAATTCGGGGAGGTACGACGCGACGGGATCGTCGAGGCGAATCGATCCGCGCTCGATCTCCATCACCAGAAGAAGTGTGGTCGAAAGCGGTTTCGTCAGCGACGCAAGGTCAAAGAGCGTGTCCGTCGTCGCGGCGATGCGCTCGGGCACGACGACCGAATGGCCGCGAGCGACTGCACCGGTCTCGACACCGCGCTCGCGCAGCACGAACACCGCGCCCGGAAAATCACCCGCGGCGATTCGTTCGTCGAGATACGCAGCGACCCGTTCGAATTGCGCGCCGGACATCAGGGCTGAAACTCGATGCCGATCTTTGCCGCGTGTTGGCGAATCGACTCGAGAATCTGAACGGCGACGTCGAGCGCCCTTCGTCCGTCCAGCCCCGACACGACCGGCGCGCGCTCGCCGCGAACCGACTCCAGGAACGAGCGGATCTCGGCCGTGAGTGGTTCGACGTCGTCGACGTCGAGGCTGCGCGTTGCGATCTGCGGCCGGTCATCGCCGGGCTTTGGCGGGAGCAGGCTGACGAGCGAGACGTCGCGCTCTGCATAGTCGATCGAGACGTAATCGTTCGGCTGAAAAAACCTGAGCTTCCGAACACGCTCGCTCGACACGCGGCTGGCGGTGACATTTGCGATGCATCCGTTGGCGAACTCGATGCGGGCGTTCGCGATGTCCACGCGCGGCGTAAGAATCCCGATGCCGGCGGCGTTGATCTCGGCCACGTCGGCCTTTACGAACGACAGGATCACGTCGATGTCGTGGATCATCAGGTCCATGACCACGTCGATGTCCAGGCTGCGCGGTGTGAATGCTGCAAGCCGGTGACACTCGATGAACCGTGGCGCCGTCACGACCTGCGACGCAGCGACGATCGCCGGGTTGAACCGTTCCGAGTGTCCGACCATCAACGTTGCGCCGGCGGCAGCAGCCGATGCGATCATGCGATCCGCGTCTGCGAGCGACGACGCGATCGGCTTTTCGACGAGCACCGATATGCCGGCATCGAGCAGCGCGCATCCGACGTCAGCATGTGCGATCGTAGGAACGGCGACGCTCGCTGCATCGATCTGGCCGATCAGCTCCAGATGGTTCGATACGGCCGCGCAGCCGTACAAGTCGGCGTATTCGCGAGCCCTGCCGGCATCCGTGTCGCAGATCGCGACGAGCTCAGTCTCAGGCAGGTCGTTGTGGATGCGCGCGTGATGGCGGCCGAGGCTGCCGACGCCGACGACGGCGGTTCGGATCGTTGCGTTCTCTTTACTCATCGGTCGCGACTACGGTCTACTTTCAGCCTTCACCATGAGCGATTCACTATACGAAAGCGGCCCGAGAATTGGAAAGAGGGAGTGGATCGCGATTGCGGCACTCGTCGCGCTCTGCGCCGTCTGCTTCTTTGCGTTGCTCGGCGGCGTGCCGCTTCTCGGCAAGGACGAGCCGCGGTACGCACAGGTTGCGCGCGAAATGTACGAGAGCGGCGACTGGATCACGCCCAGGCTCGCCGGCCACGTGTGGTTCGAGAAGCCGGCGCTGCCGTACTGGATGATGGCGGCGGCCTATGCCGTCTTTGGCACGAACGAATTCGCCGCGCGATTCGGGTCGGCCCTGCTGGCGACCGCGAGCGTGTTTCTCGTGTATGCCATCGGACGCCGTGCCGGGGGTCCGCGGCAGGCCGTTATCTCCGCCGCCATTCTCGTGTCGTCGGCGTTGTGGTTTGCGTTCGCGCGCGGCGCTGGCTTCGACATGCCGCTTGCGGCGACGATCACGGGGGCACTTGCGGCATTCTTCTTCTACGACATCGACGAGTCCGACCGCCGGCGACTCGCCTGGTCTGCCGCGGCGGGGTTGTGGACCGGCGCCTCGATGCTCGCAAAGGGCCTCGCCGGACCGTTGCTGCTCACGCTCGTGGTTGTGGCCTACCTGGTCGTCACGGGCGGCTGGCGCCGCGTTCGATTGCTGCACGTGGCGGCCGCGCTCGCCGCGACCGCCGCCGTCGCGGCGGTGTGGTACGTGCCGGTGTATGCACGAAACGGGTGGCCGTTCATCGAGGAGTTCTTTGTCAATCACCACTTCCGCAGGTACCTGACGAACAAGTACCACCACCCGCAGCCCGTTTACTTCTACCTGCTGATCGTCATTGGAGGCCTGCTGCCGTGGACGTTTCTGATCGTGGCCAGGCTCAAGGAGCTTGCCGCAACGCTCTGGCGTCGCGCCGCGAACCCGGGTGACCGAATGGTGGTGCTGGCAGCAGTCTGGGTGGTTGTCCCCGTGGTGTTCTTCTCGGCGTCGACCTCAAAGCTCCCCGGATACATCCTCCCCGTCTTTCCCGGACTCGCGCTGCTTGCCGGCTGGTCGGTCGACAGGATCATCGAATCGGGGCGCGGCCGCTGGGCGCTCTTCGGCACGGGGGCCACCGTGGCGGGGCTCGGCATCGGCTTTTCGGTCTACGCCGCACGCGCGCTTTCGGCGCCCCGGTCGGAGATCCTCGCCATCGCCATTCCGCTGGCGGTCGCCGGTGGGTGCGTCGTCCTGGCGGCCGCGCGCGGCCGCGTCGAACAGGCCGTCTGGATAGGCTCGGCCGGAATGGCGTGCGCTGTGCTTCTCATTGCGACGTTCCTCTTTGCCGAACTGGCGAATCGCGAGTCGCTGGCGGATCTCTCCAGATCGGCAGGCGCCGCGCTCACGCCGGGCGAGCAGGTCGTTCTGTTTGGCGTCGTCGAATACACGCCGGTGTTCTATGTCGACGGACGCATGGCCGTCGACGAAACCGGCGAAGTCCTCGTTGCGGATTCGTACGCACAGCTCGACGCCGCGATCGGCGAATCGCCGACGTCGTCCGTCTTGTGCATCACGGACGAACGCCGTGCCGCTGACCTTTCAGCGCACGGCGAGTATCGAGTGCAGCGCATCGCGGCGCAGCGCGATCGCGTGCTGCTGCGTGTCGCTACTTCTTCTCAGGCGTCTTTGCGGAGCGGTCCAGCTCGCCTGGAACCCTTGTTCGCGGAGGCGGCATGAAGTCTGGGGCCGCCGTAAAGAACGCAACGACCGCGTCGTCGTAGGCCTGCGCGTCCTGCTTGAGAAGCGTGGATCCGGATCTGGTCTGCGGAAGCTCGAGCACGACCGCCTTGGGCGCGCTCTTGGCCGCTATGGCCGTCAGCTGGCCGATCGGCTGCGACGTGCTGCGGATGATCATCACGGGCCGGTCGCCGAGCGCCTGGAACGCCTGGTCGGCCGTCAACGGGGCGGTGCCACCTTTCGACATCAGGCCGATCGACGTCGACAGCAGTCGCTGAAAGATCCCCATTTCGACGAGCGACGAATTCGGCGGCGCCGTGCTGCCGATCAACGTCTTGGAGAGAAACTTGTAGTAGTCCGACTGCGATGGATAGATCGAATCGATGACCACTGCCTTCACGGCGTCGTCGCGGGCTGCCGCCGAAAGCGACACAAAACCCCCGAGGTCGACGCCGTACAGGCCGATCCGTCCGTCCGAGAGCATCACTCCCTTGTCGTTCTTGAGCTCCTTGGCGTACACGATCGTGGCGCGCAAGTCGTCAAGCTCGGCCGGGCCAAGTGTCGTTGCGGCGACGGCGCTCTGTCCGTGGGACCTGAGGTCGTACGTCACGACGTTGTATCCGGCATCCCACAGCCGGTAGCTCGTGCTCAGCAGGTCTTCGCGATTCGACCCGTAGCCGTGGCTCAGGATCACGGTCGGCGCCGGGTGGTCCTGGTAGATCAGCCAGCCCGACATCTGGGTCCCGCCGGCGCCAGCCCACGACTTCTCGTCCCAGATCGGCTTCTGCAGGATCTGTTCGTAGCCCTGGGGCGTGTTGATTACGGCGCGCTTTTCGGGATGCAACATCCTGTAAGCAAAGTAGATGTCCGTGCCCACAAAGCTCAGAAGCAACAGGATGACCAGCGGCGCGAACACGGACAGGATGCTCTTGAACAGTGCCTTCTGTCGACGATCCATAGTGTGCTTTCTCGCGAAAAATGGGGGAGACAGTACTTGCTGCGTGAGTGCGTGTGTGACTCGACGGCCGCATCATAAGCCGAGGCTCGTCGAAATTGCAACGAACAGATTCTCAGGGAGTTGCGGTCACGCACTCAGTCGCAATGGCCGCGCTCGGGGAGCCCGGCATAGTCGTCGGGAGTATTGATGTTGCGGAGCAGTTCCTGCGCGCGCGGCAGGTGCGCGTACTCGGCAAATGCCACGCGCACCGTCGGATAGCCGTCCAGCAAGACGCGGGGCATCCGCACGCCCCGGTCTAGCAGATCTGACGCAGTCTGACGGGCGTCTGTCGGGTACACGCCGCACAGCGGCGACTCCCGGCCGTCGACATCCAGCGGAATGACAATCGCGGTGGGCTTTCGCCGCCACCCTTCGATCAGCAAGCCGACAAGGTCTCGCGAAATCAGAGGGATGTCGCACGCGAGCACGAGCGCGGCCGGGCTCGTCGCGTTCAGCAGGGCGGTCTCGATCCCGGCGAGCGGCCCCCAACCCGGTCGCCGGTCCGGAATGGCCGGAATCCGCCCCTGCGGCGTGTCGCGGCCGACGAGCGTAACGGTGGCGACGAGCGGGCGGACCGTCTCCGCGATCGTCTCGAGAAACGTCGCGCCGCCAAAGTCGATCCTCGCCTTATCGCGCCCCATGCGACGACTCTGGCCTCCGGCAAGGATGAACGCGTCGAGTGGCGTTGTCGGATCGGCCATCACGAGCCGTCGGTGACCCGGAACGAGCGGGCCTCCTTGAGGTTTGCCACCTTGTAGTCCATCAACGTTGCGCGCAGCCGGCAGAACACACGAGCCGTCGCTTCGGCATCGCCGAGCGCACGATGGCGATTTTCGATGGCGACGCCAAAGTGCTCGGTCACGGAGTCGAGGCGGTAGCTCTCGAGGCCAGGTACCAGTCGTCTCGACAGCTGGACGGTGCACACGAACGGCGTCAGAAGGCGGCGGTTGAACGCGTACGCGAACTCACCGTCCAGAAACGCTCGGTCGAATGGAGCGTTGTGAGCCACAAGGACCGAGTCGCCGATGAAGTCGAGCAGTTCGGGCGCGATCTTCTCGAACGCCGGCGCCTTGGCAACCATCCGGTCATTGATGCCGGTCAGCTGGGTGATGAACGGCGGGATCGGCCGTCCCGGGTTCAAAAGCGTGCTGAACTCGTCGACGATCTTTCCGTTGCGGATGCGAACGGCCGCAACTTCCGTCAGTCGATGGCCGTGGGCGAAGCCTGTGCCGGTCGTCTCGGTGTCGATGACGGTGAATTCGAGCTCGCCGAGCGGCCGCCGCTCGCGCGGATCCTCGGCGTATCGGATCACACCGCTCGACAACTCGAACCGCGGGTCGTCGGCGAGCAGATTCACGAACATGTCGCGCAGGCGTTCGAGCCGAACTCCCTTTATTCGCAGTGTCTCCCACGCCGCGCGCTCCAGCGGGACGTCGTGGCGAGCCCGTCCCATGAGTGTGATAAGATCGCGCGCTACCTTGGTATCACGGACGAGATTGGAGTGGGCGGGCATGAGCGAAAATACTAGCAGCGCGGCGGTGATCGATCAAAACTCGGTGCTCGAGATGTTCGAGCAGACGGGAGCGCTCCTGCGTGGCCACTTTCTCCTTTCGTCGGGGCTGCACAGCCCGACGTACCTGCAATGCGCTCGAGTCCTGCAGCACACGGACAAGGCGGCCACGCTTGGCAACGCGATTGCCGAGCTGGTACGCGACCGCCGTATCTCGTGTGTCGTCGCGCCTGCGCTCGGCGGCATCGTGATCGGCCACGAGGTCGCGCGGGCGCTCGGCGTGCGATCGATGTTCACCGAGCGCGACAACAGCGGCGAGATGACTCTCAGGCGCGGATTCTCGCTTGGCGACGACGAGCGCGTGCTGGTGGTCGAGGACGTCATTACGACCGGCGGGTCCACGCGCGAAACGATCGACACGGTGATCGCGCAGGGGGGCAAGGTGGTCGGCGCCGCGTCGATCATCGACCGGTCCGGAGGAACGGCGGACGTCGGCGTCCCGCGCTACGCGCTTGCAACGCTCCAGGTCGAGACGTTCGACGCCGAGAAGTGCCCGTTGTGCGCAGCCGGATCCACAGCGGTGAAGCCCGGAAGCCGGAAGTAGTGTCGACGCGCCGCTTCCCGTCATCGGTCACATGCGGCTGAAGCTCACCGTTCAATACGACGGCACCGACTACTGCGGCTGGCAACTGCAGCCCGGACTTCGGACGATTCAGGGAGTCCTGACCGACGCGATCAGCATCGTCGAAGAAGCGCCGGTCAGGTTGTTTGGCGCCGGCCGGACCGACGCCGGCGTGCACGCGCTCGGCCAGGTCTGCCATGTCGACGTGACGAAACAGCACGACGACCTGACGTGGGCGCGTGCGATCAACGCGCATCTCAATCGCGATCGCGACGTTCAGGTGATGCGGGTCGAGCACGTCGGCCCGGAGTTTCACGCCCGTCGGTCGGCGAAAGGAAAGACGTACACATATCGCGTCTGGACAGGGCCGTTCGTCAGCCCGTTCGAGCGCCGCTACGTCGCGCACGCCCCCAGACCGCACGACGTCGACCTCATGCGGGCGGCGGCCGCGGCGCTCGTTGGAACGCACGACTTCGAGGCGTTTACGGTTTCGGATCGCGAAACAAAGACGACGATCCGTCAACTGCGGCGACTCGACCTTGCAGAGGATGGCGACGTCCTGGTGATGACTGCGGAAGCCGGCGGCTTTCTGCGGGCGATGGTTCGCACGATCGCCGGAACGCTTCTCGCCATCGGAGACGGACGGCTTGCCGCCGATGCAGTCGAGGTCGCGCTTCGCGAGCGGAGACGGGAGTTTGCGGGCCCTACCGCTCCGGCGGCAGGGTTGACTCTCGTCCGCGTCGACTACTAACATCGGGTGCAGTTCGCCTGCCCCGGAGGGTTCATGACCGACAGTTTTGAGGGCGTCGTCGAGCGAGGCTCTCAAGAGGATTTTCTGCTCAGGCAGATCGATCTCGATCGCCTCCCCCGCCATATCGCCGTCATCATGGATGGCAACGGCCGGTGGGCAAACCGTCGGGACAAACCCCGTGTTTCAGGGCACCGCGCCGGAGCGATTTCAGTTCGCGAAACGGTGGAGACGGCCGCCCGCCTTGGCGTCAAGTACCTGACGCTTTACGCATTTTCAACCGAGAACTGGAAGCGGCCGCGTCTGGAAGTCGAAACACTGATGCGGCTGCTCCGGCAGTACCTTACGCAGGAACTTGGCTCCATGCAGCGCAACCGCATCCGGTTCCGCGCCATGGGCCGGCGGTGAGCGTGCCGAGCTTGCGACGGCCAACAACGACGGGATGCTTCTGACCGTCGCGCTCAACTACAGCGGGCGGGCCGAGATTGTCGACGCAGCCAGGCGCATTGCGGCCGAGGTGGCGGCGACCGGCCGCGATCCGCAGTCGATAAGCGACGCCGACATCGAACGCAACCTGTACACCCCCGAGTTGCCCGAGCCGGACCTGATGATCCGCACGAGCGGCGAGATGCGCGTTTCGAACTTCATGCTGTGGCAGATTGCCTACACCGAGATCCTCGTGACCGAGACGCTGTGGCCGGATTTCCGTCGCCAGCACCTCTTCGAGGCCGTCGTCGAATTCCAGAAGCGTGATCGCAGGTACGGCGGCGTGAACGAGGAGCCCGAGGTTCGTGCGAGCGAGCCGTCGCTGACGGGTGTTGGAGCCAGGCAGGGCGGTCGATGAAGCGCGTCCTGACCGCTCTCGTCGCGCTACCGATCCTCCTCTACGCAACCTGGTCGGCGCAGCCCTATCTGTTCTATGCGATCGCGGCCTTCGCTATCCTGGCCGCGCTGCACGAGTTCTACTTCATTGCAGAGAAGGCCGGCGCCCCTGCATTCAACGTGATCGGGTTCGGGGCCGCTGCGGCCATTGTCTGCGCCGCGGCGTTTGGCCGGCCCGACGCCAACGTCGCGATCGTCGCTGCGATGACGGTACTGCTGGCCGCGTCGACGCTTGTGCGGGTTGAAGACAAGACGCGAATCCTGGTTTCGGCCGGCGCAACCGCGTACGGCGTTCTGTACGTGGCATTTCTGGGGTCCTTTCTGGTGGCCGTCCGGGCCATCGAGCGACCGGGAATGGCGGCGCGGCTGCTGACGCTCTACTTTGCGATCATCATGCTCAGCGACACGGGCGCCTACTACACCGGCCGGGCGTTCGGAAAACACAAGCTGGCTCCTCGAGTCAGCCCCGCCAAGACGATCGAGGGCTCGGTCGGCGGTTTCGTGACGAGCACCGCGGGTGCTGTCGCCGCCAAGTACATATTTTTCAACGAGTTGCCCTTGTTGGACGCGGTGGGGCTCGGTGCGTGTCTCGGTCTTGTTGGGCAGGTGGGAGACCTCTGCGAGTCGCTGCTCAAGCGCGGATCGGACGTGAAGGACGCGGCGTCGATCCTGCCCGGACACGGCGGCTTTCTCGACCGGCTCGACAGCATGCTGCCAACGGCGCCGCTCCTGTACTACTACTACGTGTACGTTCTGGCGCCCCGGCTGTAGGCCCTCGTTCACCCGCTCGCTCCTCCCCGCGCACGAATCCGGGTTGACACCGGTAACCCCGGGGCGTATTTTACCCGCTTGCGTTTTTCATAGTTTACGGCGGAGATTTGAAGTATGAGCACGTACGTTCCAAGTGGAGTAAATCTCGAGGCACAGCGCAACTGGTTTGTCGTTGATGCCACTGGTCAGACGGTGGGTCGATTGGCGACGCGCGTGGCTTCGGTTCTCCGCGGCAAGCACAAGCCGACCTTCACCCCCTACATCGACATGGGCGATCACGTCGTGATCGTGAATGCCGAGAAGGTGGTCTTCAAAGGCAACAAGCTCCAGGACAAGATGTACCGCCACCACACGGGTTACCCGGGCGGTCTGAAGGAGATCTCGGCAAGGGATCAGATGGAGCGCCACCCCGAGCGGGTTCTCGAAATCGCGATCAAGGGCATGCTGCCCAAGAACAAGATCGGCCGCGCGATGGCCAAGAAGCTGAAGGTCTACGTCGGGCCGAACCACCCGCACGAGGCCCAGAAGCCCGTTCCCATGGAGTAGAGGAGAGATCTGATTCGTGAGTACCGATATGCAGTACAACGGAACTGGACGCCGCAAGAATGCGACGGCGCGCGTCTACCTTCGACCGGGCACTGGTGAGATCAAGATCAACAAGCGGGCGTTCGAGGACTACTTCCCGAACGAGACGCTTCGGATGGTCATTCGTCAGCCGCTTCAGTTGACCGAGACCGCCAACCGCTTTGACATCATCGTCAATGTCGTTGGCGGCGGCGTTGCGGGACAGGCCGGCGCCGTGCGTCACGGCATCACGCGAGCGCTGATGGAGTTCAACAGCGACCTTCGCACGCGCCTCAAGCGTGCCGGCTTCGTCACGCGCGACCCTCGTCAGAAGGAGCGCAAGAAGTACGGTCAGAAGGGCGCACGCGGCCGCTTCCAGTTCTCGAAGCGCTAGTTTTCTGGATTCGAGGCCCGGTCCGTGCGGTCGCTCCGGCATTCGCCGGGTCGACTGCAGGGACCGGGCCTTGAACCCAAATCCATTGCCTCGCTCGAATTGGTGGGACCCTGCGGGGAGCCCGATGAGAGAGGCGAGCACATCAACCGATTCACCCAAGGAGTTTTGTTTTGGTCAACGTAACGATGAAGGAACTGCTCGAGGCCGGCGTGCACTTCGGGCACCAGGTCAGGCGCTGGAACCCGAAGATGAAGGAATACATCTTTGGCGAGCGCAACGGGATCTACATCATCGACCTCCAGAAGACGCAGCGGCTCTTCAAGGAGGCGGTCAAGTTCGTGACGGGCGAGGCGGTGTCGGGCCGGCGGTTCCTGTTCGTCGGCACCAAGCGCCAGGCGCAGGACGCCGTGCAGGAAGATGCCGAGCGCTGCGGCATGTTCTATGTCAACCAGCGCTGGCTCGGCGGCCTGCTGACGAACTTCCAGACGATTCAGAAATCGATCGGCCGGCTCAAGGATCTCGAGGCGATGCGGACCGATGGCCGCTATGACTCGATGACCAAGAAGGAGCGCATCAAGCTGGACCGCGAGCAGGCGGGCCTCGAGCGCAACCTCTCGGGCATCCGGAACATGGGCGGGCTGCCGGACGTGATGTTCGTCATCGATTCCAACAAGGAAGAGATCGCCGTCAAGGAGGCCAACCGGCTTGGCATCCCGATCGTGTCCATCGTCGATACGAACTGCGATCCCGACCTGATCGATTACGTCGTTCCGGGAAATGACGACGCGTTGCGCGCGATCCGCCTCTTCCTCCAGAAGATGGCCGATTGCATCATCGAAGGCCGCGACATGGCCAAGGATGCGGGCACGCTCGACGAGGCCGAGGCGGCCGTTGCCGCGGAGCACGAGGCGCGCGAGCCGCGCCGCGATCGCGGTCCGCGTCGCGACGACCGTGGGCCCCGCCGTGACGACCGCGGCCCGCGCCGCGACGATCGCCCGGTTCACGTGCCGGTCGCGCCGGTCTCGGACGACATTCGCGCCTATCGGTCGGCCGACGGCCGCCCGATGCCCGAAGCGCCCGAGCCCGAGGCCGAGGTCGCCGTCGAGGCGACGCCTGCGGCCGAAGCCGCACCAGCGGCCGAGTAGGATTCGTAACCGTCGGAACAGTCAATGACGCGCGCGTGGACCCCGGTGGTCCGCGCGCTGTGTCGGTGAGGAACGAGAGAGGTCATGGCAGACATTACAGCGAATGCGGTCAAGGAGCTCCGCGAGAAGACCGGAGCCGGAATGATGGAGTGCAAGAAGGCGCTCACCGAGGCCGAGGGCAACGAGGAGAAGGCGATCGAGATTCTGCGCAAGCGCGGTGTCGCGAGCGCCGAGAAGAAGGCCGGACGCGTCGCGGCGGAAGGCGCCGTCGGCAGCTACATCCACATGGGTGGCAAGGTCGGCGTTCTCGTGGAAGTGAATTGCGAGACCGACTTTGTGGCGCGCGGCGACGAGTTCCAGACGTTCGTCAAGGACATCGCAATGCACATCGCGGCGATGGATCCCACGTACGTGTCGCGTGACGAGGTTCCCGCGGACGCACTGGCCAAGGAGCGCGAGATCGAGCTCGAGCGGCTGAAGAACGATCCCAAGATGGGAAGCAAGCCGGCCGACGTGCTGAACAACATCGTCGAGGGGCGGCTCGGAAAGTTCTACGAAGCGTCGTGTCTGCTCGACCAGCCGTTTGTGAAGGAGCAGTCGACGACCGTCGGCGACCTCGTCAAGACGCTGACGGGCAAGACGGGCGAGAAGATCGCGATTCGCCGATTCGCCCGGTACAAGCTCGGCGAGGGAATCGAGAAGAAGGAAGCCGACTTTGCAAGTGAAGTCGCCGAGATGGTGAAGCAGTAGCGAGAAACGAGGCCCCGAAAGGGGCCTCTGTTTTTTGACCCGGCACTCCGAACCCGAGCGAGGTGGAAGAGTTGAGCAGCATCACGGATTCACCTGATGGCGGACCGGCCTACAAGAGGGTGTTGCTGAAGCTGAGCGGCGAAGCCCTGATGGGTGAAAGCAAGTTCGGCATCGACCCCGCCGTCATCAAGGAGATCGCGGGGGAGATCAAGCAGGCTCACGATCTCGGAGTCGAAATCGCGATCGTTGTCGGCGGCGGGAACATCTTCCGCGGCATCGCGGTGAGCGCGCAGGGGCTCGACCGGTCGGCGGCCGACTACATGGGAATGCTCGCGACCGTGATGAACTCGGTGGCGTTGCAGGACGGCCTCGAGAAGATCGGCGTTCCGACGCGTGTTCAGACGGCGATCGAGATGCGCGCGATTGCCGAGCCGTTCATCCTGAGGCGCGCGATTCGTCACCTCGAGAAGCACCGGGTGGTGATCTTCGCGGCCGGAACGGGAAATCCGTATTTCACGACCGATTCGGCAGCGGTGCTGAGGGCGCTCGAAATCAGCGCCGACGCGATCCTGAAGGCGACAAAGGTCGAGGGAATCTACACGGCGGATCCGGTGACGGACCCGACGGCGAAGTTTCTGGAGCACGTGTCGTACGATGACGTCCTCACGCGCAGCCTGAAGGTAATGGATGCGTCCGCGATCTCGCTCAGCCGTGACAACGCACTGCCGATCGTCGTGTTCAACTTGCGCACGCGGGGCAATATCCTGAGAGTCATCAAGGGCGACCGCATCGGGTCGCGCGTGGACGCCCTCAAACATTCATAGGGAGACGACGCAAATGGATGTGAAGCAGCTGAAGGCCGAGACCGAGAAACACATGCAGGTCACCGTCGAGGACGCGCGTCGCAAGTTCTCGCATATCCGCACCGGCCGGGCCTCGGTCCATCTCCTGGACGGCATCATGGTCGATTATTACGGGACGATGACGCCCCTGTCGCAGGTTGCGCAGATCAGCGCGCCGGAGCCTTCGATGCTCACGGTGCAGCCGTGGGATCCGTCGGTCATCAAGGCGATCGAGAAGGCGATCCTGACCGGAGACCTGAACCTGAATCCGTCGAACGACGGGAAGATGGTGCGCATTCCGATCCCGCCGCTGACCGAGGAACGGCGCAAGCAGTACACGAAGGTCGTTCACGAGATCGCCGAGGATCACCGTACGGCGATCCGCAACATCCGGCGCGAAACGAACGACAAGTTGAAGCAGATGCTGAAGGACAAGCTGGTGTCCGAGGACGAGGAGCGGGGTGCGCTCGCGGACGTGCAGAAGTTGACCGATGCGCACATCGAGAAGCTGAACGACCTGGCCAAGCAGCGCGAAGCGGAAGTGATGCACGTGTAGCTTCGGCCGAGCCCAGGAAAGTCGCGCCACGGAACCGATCGCTACTGCGATCGGTACTGCATTCGACGCAGAGCCGATCCCGTCAGGGATCGGGGTAACCGAACGGCGCGCGCACCGTCAGGCTCCCCCGATCGCTCACGCGATCGGCTCTGCATTGACCTCACGCGTCAACTCGTAGATCACGAGCGTCTCAAACCACAACCGCCGTTCCTGAACCACGCGGTGCCCAAACCCCGCCCGCTCCATCATCGCCGTGAGCGTCGCCAGATCCGCGTCGGTTGACAACACGACGTACACGCGACCTTCGGGCACGATCCGCTCGGCCAACTGCTCGAACATCGGCGCAATGTCGCGGTACGCCGGTCCCGCGTGCCACGCGCGATCCGCGACGTCGACGGGTTCGCCCGCAAAGAACGGCGGATTCGACAGCGCCACGTCGAACACCGCCGTGGGCGACACCGCGCCGAGCAGGTCGCCGCACATCGGCGCGACGCCCTCGCCGTATCCTGCTGCTCGTGCATTCGCAGCCGCAGCCGCCGCGGCGTCCGGATTGATATCCACAGCCGCGACAAAACGCGCGCCCGCCCGCGCCGCCGCTATATCGCCAGAATTCCAGTACCGGTCCCGACGTCCACCACGCGCTTTCCCGCCAGATCCATCCGCGAGACGTAGCGCGCAAGCATTTCACTCGACAGGAACCATCGCGGATGAAACACACCGGGCGGCACGACGAGATCGAGTCGCGCTGCACGCGTTCGAACGACCCGTCCGCGGGTCCGCCGGATCAGGAGGTAGTAGACGGCCGTGTGCAGAACACGCCGTGCGAGCTGCTTCACCATGCGCCGCCCGGCCTCAGTGGTACAGAAGGCCGATCGACATGCCGACGAGCAGCATCACGGCGAGCAGTTCGAGGAATCCGAACTTGCCAGCAGTCGCGGTGGTCGAACGCCTTCGCAGGAAGTTCACGAACACATCGCAGCCGATCCATATCAGGAATGCCACCGCCACGCCGACGAGGACCACGCGCATCGTCGGGACCCTACGTGCCAGCCGGGACGCGTTGAGCACCAGAATTGCCAGCGGAGGCAGCAGCTTGACGATGGGCGGCCAGTCGGAGAACCAGATCCACCTTGATCGCCGCGCCGTTGTATCGTGAGCGTCGTTCGCGTGTGCCATTCAGGCGGTCATCCTACGGCAGGCGACGGGCAGTTCAAAACCCTTCCACCTCGGGTCGGCGATACTTGAAAAGACGGTTCGCCACAAGCCTGAGCTCGTACGGTCGCCGGTACAGCCCGTACCGGTAGCGCCACGCGCCGAGCGACTTCAACACGCGTCGCCGGCCGGGCGTCAGCCTGAGATCCGAGATCGTCGGGAATTTCGAGTTGAGCACGAGCTCGAATTCGCGAATGCGACGAACGATGTCGTCCGTGATCCAGGGTGTCACCGCGTTGCGTCGCATGTCGAACTCCTGCCACTCGGGCAGCAGCCAGTCCTCGAGCCGTTCGGGAAAGCGGAACCCGAATCGCGCAGCCTCGCGCTGCAATGCGGTGTTCTCGAAGTGAACGGGCGAGTAGACATAAAAGACGATCTCGGCGTCCGGATTGATCCGCTTGCACTCGCGGATGAACCGGATGTCGCGCTCGACGTCGCCCGCAACGTCGTCCGACGGGAGCCCAAACACGAACGAGAGCTCCGGGATGATCCCGAACTTTCTGGATCGCGCGCACAGCTCGAGCACCGTCGATCCAGTCTGCGTGCCGCCCTTGTCCATCAGCTCGAGCGCGATGTCGGAGCCGGTTTCGGCGCCGAAGAAGATCATCCGGCAGCGGCTGTCGGCCATGGCCTGAAGTGTCGCGTCGTCGAACTTCATCAGCGTGTCGGGGCGCGCCTCGCCCCACCACGCGATGCCCGAGCCGCGCATCAGTTCCGAAAAGCGGCGCGCGCGCTTCTCGGCAACAAAAAAGTTGCTGTCGATGAACTGCACCGCGTCGATGCCGTACTCGGACTTGAGGCGCAGCATCTCGTCCGCGAGCGGTTCCGCGTCGACCGCCAGCCATCGGCCCGTGAAGACGCCCGCCACGGCGCAGAAGCTGCAGAGAAACGGGCATCCGATGCTCGAGTGAAACGACGTCGTTCGGCTTCCGAGGTACGACGGACCGAGGTAGCGCGGCATGTCCACGCGATGGTACGGCCAGCGAGGCAGTGTGTTCGGATCGCGCAGCGGCCGGGGCGGCGTGCGGACGACCCCGCCATTTCGAGGATACGCGAGTCCCGCGATGCTGTCGGGGTCGAGGTCGGCGTCCAGCAGTTCGCTGAACGTCGAGTCGCCCTGGCCGACGACGGCGATGTCGACGAAGCCGCTGCGCAGCACCGTCTCGGTATGAAGCGACGGAAAATAACCGCCCCACACGGTGGTAACGTGCGGGTGCTTCTGCTTGAGACGCTTCGTGATCGGAATCGCGGTGCGCAGCTGGGGTCCGGGCATGACGGTGACGCCGAGGACTGTCGCACCGTGCTCGGAGATCTCCCGCTCGAGCGCACCTTCCGGATCGGCCTCGAGATTGCCGTCGATGATCGTGTAGTCGTGACGCCCCTCGATCAGCGCGCCAATCGAGAGCAATGACATGGGAAGCCGGTGCTTCCATTGCGCGCTGCGCGGATTGAACAGAACGACGCGTGTCATGACTGGTAGGGACGCAGGAGGCGGAATGCGTTGGAGGCAAGCAGCGCGAGCTCGTCGAGCGAGCGCACGCCGGCAGCCCGCCTCAACAGATAGCCGGGTCGCACATAGAACTCGCGTACGGCGCGGTCGCGCATCGCGGCCACATCGGAACGCTCGAGCGCGCGCGGCTTGATCGAGATCGACGAGCCCGACTGATCCATTCGCGCATCGGCCGACGCGAGACCTTCGGCAAGCGCGGCGGCGCGGAGCGGCGTGCCGTTGCGCGGGACAGCGACATTCACCGACAGAAAATCCGGATCGAGGTCGCGCACGAGCCGCATCGTGCGGTCGAAGCGCGGCGCCGTGTCTTCTGGCAATCCGAGAAGTATCGTGGCCGCGGCGCGCAGGCCCGCGCGCCGCGCGCGTGGGAACGCCTCGCGGAGCTCGTCGGTCGACAGGTCCTTGTCCATCTCGGCGAGCGCCGCGTCGTCGCCGGACTCGACGCCGAAGATCACCGTGTGGCAGCCCGCGCGCCGCATGGCGGCAAGCAGGTCGTCGTCCGACGCGTCCGCCCGGACGAACGCAACCCATCCAAACGCATAGTCGCGTCGAGCCATTGCCTCGAGGAGGTCGAGTGCGCGTCTGCGCGGAAGGCCAAACGTCTGGTCGAGAAAGAACAGTTCGCGCGCGCCGAGCCGCTGCAGTTCGTCGAGCTCCTCGAGCACGTTCGCCACGCCGCGCGAGCGCCAGCCAAGACTCGGCATCACGCAGAACGAACATCGGAACGGACAGCCGTAATCCGTGAGCACGGATGCGAGCCGACGACCGCGGGACAACCCGTAGCGGTATCGCTCGGCGAGAAACAGCTCGTGGCGAGGCACGGGGATCGTGTATTCGCCTGCCGCGTGCGCCGTGAAGGTGTGGTCGACGAGGCCCGTTCCGTCGCGCCAGGCAATTCCGGAGAGTTCGCCGCGCTCACCCGCCAGATATCGCGCAATCGAGTCGCCCGAAAAGTCCGTCGCCACCGCATCCACCGCTTGCCACCGGTCGAGCCATTCCGCCGGCCGCTCGAGCAGTACATCCCCCATGGCGACGATCGGTCCGTCGAACACGGAGCGAACACGCGCGAGAAACGGACCGTCCTCGTCGACCGAGACCGCTCCCGTCAGGCTGAGGATCGCGTCCGGTCGCGCATCGCGGATCCGCTCGATGGTCGCGTCCGGCGTCAGCCGGTTCACAATGGCGTCGCACAAGGTCACGTCGAACCGCCCGGCGAGCCAGCCGCTCTGCACGACGAGGTCGATCGGCGGGTGCACGTAGTCGGCCTGCGACACCTTGCTGCAGAAATAGTCCCGCAGGTACATGCGACGGCCCGGAGGATTGAGCAGGAGCGCCTTCATCCGATCGCCTCCTGTCGGTCCGCCTTCGCCAGCACGCGCCGCACGAACGGCTCGATCCGCTCCCACGCCGAATCGGCGCCGATCGACCGCATGCAGAGCGCGTCATAGCGGCAATTGACCGTCTTTCGATTCTCGACGCTCATGCACGGACTGCAGGCAAGGCCGGCGTACAGGGTGAGTTGTTCGGTTGCGAGCGGACCGTAGCGTACGGGGGTCTCGGGCCCGAAGAGTGCGATCGTCGGCACGTCGAGCGCAGACGCGACATGGAGAGGGCCGCTGTCGTTCGTCACGAGCACCACCGACCGGGCGACGAGTGCGACGAGCTCTCCGAACGTCAACCGGCCCGCGAGATTCGTAACGGCCGCCGGGCGCGGGAGCTCGCGGACCAGCCCATCCGTGTAGTCGCGCTCCGCCGCCGATCCGATCAGCACGACCTGTGCGCCAAACGTCGCTGAGAGCCGCGCCGCAATCCGGGCGAACTGTTCGCGCGGCCACCGTCGTTCGCGCGCCAGCGCACTCGCGTTGACGTTCATCGCGACGACAACCGACTCGGGCCCGACGCCGTGGGTAGCGAGAATGCTTGCCACCCGTTCCGCGTCCGCAGCAGCGACATCGAGCGAGACTGGATCGTTTGAAGGCTTCCCGGTCAGCTCCGCTGCAAGCGCTCTGAAGCTCGCGGTCACGTGGCGGTTCGAATCGAAGGGAACCGTCGACGTGAACAGCGGCGCGGCGCCTTTCGCGAAACCGAGCCGCCGCGGCGCGCGCGTGCCGAGCGCGGCGAGCGCCGACACGTACGCGAACAGTTCGAGATCGACGACGGTGTCGTACCGATCTGCAGCGAGCGCGCGCACGGCCGCTACCGCATCGCGAGCAAAACGGTCCCAACGCGTGATGCGAACCGTGTGGACGCGATCGAACAGGCCGAGATGCGCGCAGACCTGCGCATTTGCCTCCAGGGTGAGGATGTCGAGACGGGCGTTCGGAAACGCCGCCCTGATCGAGCGAATCGCGCCGGACGCAAGCACGATCGAGCCGAGACCCCAGAACTTGATGCACAGAATCCGCTCGACCGGAGACGGCGGATGCACGGTCGTGAACCGTCGCAGCACTCCCGTCGCCGCGCGACCTGCATACTCGTCGACAAGCTTGACGGTCGGAACGCGCATGGTGCTACTCGGTCACCTCGATTTCGTACAGCGCGGTATTGCCGAGGCCGCGCCCGCGGTCGGACGCAAACACGACGTGGTGCGCGTCGCGCCAGCACGGTTCGCGGTCGATCGCCGGATCGAGCGTCAGGCGCCGCTCGGCGCCGGTGGCAATAAATCGCAGCCAGATGTCGTCGTCACGCGTGAATGCAAGCAGCTTCCGGTCGGGCGAGAGCGCAGACAGCTGCGGTTCGCCGATCGCATCGGGACCGATCGCGCGGTCGGCGGCGTACCGTGCATAGCGTCCGGCTGTAGGGACCGCCGCGAGAAACGTCAGCTCGCCCGCGAGCATCTCGGGTCTCGCGAACAGTCCGCGGTCGCGTTCCGTCAGATCCGCGGCGGTCACAATCACTGCGCGAGCCGAGTCCGTGGCTTGCGGCCGCGCGCGCATCGCCGCGACCGACGCGATGCCGACCACGAGCGCAGCGGCGACGGTCATCACACGACGCGACGGCAGCGCGATCACGAACCGCGACAACGCAAGGAACGTCACGGCGAGAAGCGCCATCAGGAGCCACAGCCGCGGATACGCCAGCGGCGTGGACCATCCGCCGTCGAAACGTCGCGCAAGCGAGGGCAGTGGCAGCGCCAGCAACGTCGCCACGATGACGCCGGCGATGGCCAGCCCGCGGTCTCGGGTCCATGACAGCTCGCCGGCGAGCAGTGCGAGCGGCAGCGCTAGCAACACGAGGTGATAGCTCGCGCCGCCCGGCGCGGCCGCGAGTGTTGCGATGACTATCGCGGCATAGTGGAGGTGCCGCCTGTCCGGCGCCGCGCGCACCAGCAGCACGACCGCAACCCAGATTGCGCACACCGCCATGGCCGTCGCGAAGGCCTGCACGCCAGGCAGATCGGCGACCGGAGAAGGATTGAGCGTCGGCTCGAGCACGAACATTCGGCGCGTGAGGCTCTCCCACGACTGCCACAACGGATGAAACGGATCCTGCAGCATCCCGGCCGCCTGCGCCGGCAGCACGACACGCAGGTACTCTGCGTGCACGCGCCATCCCAGCAGCGCAATCGATCCGCCGGCAACGGCGGCAACCGAGATGACGGCGCCCGCCACGACGCGCCACTGGCGCTGGAAAGCAAAGTAGATCAGGAGCGGCACCGCAAACGGCTTGATCGGAAGCAGAATCCCAAGCACAAGTCCACCCGCCAGCGGCCGTGCCCGGTCGACGAGAAGCAGTCCGCCGGCGATGCAGAGCAGCAGCGGCAGGTAGAACTGGCCGAGCGCCAGGTCATTCGCGAGGGCGACGCCCGTGCCGACCAGAGCAATCGTCGCCACGAGCGGGCCCGTTCCCGCCAACTGGCCAAGTATCACGATGGATGCGACGGCTGCGACGACGTTCAGAACGGTCCAGATCTGCTTTGCACGGAGCGGTGAAACATAGGTGAGCGGCATCGCGACGAGCGCTGCCGCGGGAGGCTGCGGAGCGAATCCGCCGAGCTGCGCCGTAAACCCCGCCGCATCGATGCGCTGCTGAAACCACAGGAAGTCGGTGTACGCCGGTGTCAGGTCTTCGCCTGACATCCCGACGCGTGCTGCCGTGTAGTAGTTCGCGAAATCGCCCGCGGGCATCCGCATCCCCGGCCTGACGCCGAGGTAGAGCTGCGCAGCGAGCGCGAGACAAGCGCCCACGACGAGCATCGATGTCGTGGCGCGACTCGCGGGTGCGAGCGCTCCCGTGGCGTCAGGCATATTCGACCGCTCGCGCGCCGGTCGGAAGACCCGCCACCCGCCGCTTCACTGCCCGCAGCACGTCAAGTGTCCGGAGCTCGGCCGGGAAACGGTACGCGTGGTGGCGAATGCGGTAGCGCGCAACCGGTCGCAGGAGCGCCTGCGACACGCGCTCGGCGCGGCTGCGCGGAATCTCGCCGACCTTGATCACAGGATAGCCGATGCGCAGGTACTGGCGGATGTTCTGCAGACGCGCGTGCTGTTCTCCGTCGAGCCACGGAAGCACCGTGAGCTGAGGAAAGAACGAGATCCACTCCTCGAGGGTTGCAGGCGACTCGAACCCCTTGCCGACGACGTCGTCCCAGATCGGCGACCCGGGATACGGTGTGAAGATGTTCGTGTAACAGTCCGCGCGGTCGTAGCGTGCATAGATCCGGTCGATCAGCCTGAGCGACTCCGAAAGGTCCGCCTCGGTCTCGGACGGCAGACCGAAGATGAAGCCGAACGACGCACGAATCCCCGCCGCCTTGCAGACGTCAACGGCACGGATCGCATCCTCGGCGGCCGCCTTCTTTTCGATTGCCACGAGCACTTCGTCCGAACCGGATTCGGCGCCAAAGTGGACACGGTGCAGGCCAGCGCGCGCGTAGAGCCGCGCCTCCTCCGTCGTCAGCCGCGCGACGCAATCGGCGCGATCCTGGATGTACCACTTGAAGTCGAGCCCTGCCCTGACAAATCCCTCGGCCATCGCGAGCGATCGTTTGGTGTGACAGAAGAAGATGTCGTCGATGATGCCGAGGTACTTCACTCCGTATCGGGTGACGAGCGTCGTGACCTCGTCCACCACCTGTTCGACCGGCAACGTGTCGAGCCGCCGGCCGTACACGGACGCATTCGAGCAATACCCACAGTTGTACGGACACCCATGGCTCGTCGTGTACATCGCCCAGCGCAGCCCGGTCTGGCGTTCGTAACGGTCATAGTCGATAAGCGCATATCCGGGCATGCGCGACGGCAGCTTGTCGATCGCCGTGTACGGGCGCGGCGCGTTTCGAACGATCTCGCCATCGCGCTTGAAGAGGATGCCCTCGACGCCGTCGAGCGGCATGCCGAGCTCGAAGCGCTTGACGAGCTCGCACATCGTCAACTCGCCCTGTTTGATCGCGACGACGTCGACAAAGTCCGCGGCGAGCGTCTGCTCGGGGAGGATCGACGGATGCCAGCCGCCAAGAACGATCGGCAGATTCGGATACGCGCGCTTGAGCGCGCGACCGACGCGAATCGTGTCCTCGATCATCGGTCCCGTGATGATCGAGATCCCGACGCACAACGCGCCGCGCGCCGCTTCGATGGTGCGGCGTTCAAAGTCGGGCTCCACCGCGGCGTCCACGATTTCGACGTCGTAGCCGCGGGAGATGAGGGGACCCGCGATGGCGATCAGCGCAAGCGGTGGCGACGCCTCGCGGCTTCTGTACGACGGAAAGAAGAGAACGACCTTGCCCATGATGACGTTCCGCGTGCCGTGCGGCTAGCCGCGCCCCATGCGGTAGGAAAGGCGCGGAATGCGCTCCTTGCCGCTGCGGCCCATGTTCTCGAAACGCACGTTCGGGAAGTAACTGTACGCCTTGGTGCCGGCGCGGCAGATCGCAGACTTGGCGGCACGGCGCAGCAGCTCGAGCGGCTGCATCGGGCCGTGTGCGATCAGCCGGTGCATGGCGACTTCGTTGTGAAGGAGCCGCTCGGCGAACCAGTAGAACCCCGGCCGGTATTGGCCTTCGAAGACGAGGCGATTCTCGTTCGTCTGCGTCCAGGTACTCTCGGGCCGCACGAGCGGCTTGATGTTCTCGTAGAAGTCCGTTCCCTTCATCGGGAACGCAACGGCAATCCCGAAGACTTCGGGGTCGATGTCCTTCAAGAGCGTCAGCGTCTTGAGGACGTCGTCGCGCGTCTCGGTCGGATATCCGAGCATGATGAACAGGCCGACTTCGATGCCGGCCTGCTTTGCCCAGCCGCACGCCGCGCGGATCTCCTCGACCTTTGTGCCCTTGTGCATTGCATCGAGCACGTGTTGCGCGCCGGACTCGGCGCCGAACCAGATTCGGAACGCGCCGGCCGCCTTGAGCCCGCGCAACATCTCGTCGTCGACGAGATCGACGCGTGACAGGCACTCGAACGGCGTCGCGGCGTCGCGCCGGGCGATCTCGTCCACCCATTGCCACACCCACTTCTTGTTGATCGACAGCACGTCGTCGGCGACCCAGAACTTGTCCGGGTTGAACCGTTCGCGCAGATAGAGCATTTCGTCGACGACGTTCTGCGGAGACCGCTGACGAAACGTGTGCCCGAACACCGATGCCGAACACCACGAGCAACGGTAGGGGCATCCTCGCTGCGTGATGAACGACAGCGAGCTGTACCCGTGATGCTGTCGCCACGTCCTCAGGTACGGTTCGAGATCGATCGCGTCGCGATCCGGCAGCGGAAGCGTGTCGAGGTCCTTGATCTTGTCACGCCCCGGCGTGAAGAAGGTCTTCCCGTCTCCGCGCTGGTACGCCAGGCCCGCGACATCGGCAAGCGCGTCGGACGAGACGAGTGTCGAGAGGTCGTCGTGCGCAGAGCATACTTCAAGGAGCTCGCGCATCGTCTCCTCGCCCTCGCCGACGCCGATGACGTCGACCCCCGCGGCAAAGTACGTGTCCGTGTACGAGACCGGGTCGGGACCGCCCGCCACGACGAGCGCGCCGGCGCGATGCGCAATGCCGGCCATTTCGCAGGCGTTCTGTCGCGAGATGCAGTTCGAGCTGATACCGACGACTCGCGGCTTCAATCGCTCGACGAGCGATCGGTACGCGTTGAGATCCGAAAACGTCGTGTCGTGCAGTTGGACATCGGCGCCGGCCTGCTTCAGATACGACGACAACGACATCGCCCCAAGTGGCGCGTACGGCTTCATGATGTGCTTCTCGTGCTCGTCCAGGTCGAGAAAGTACGAGTTTGAGAGGAGCAGGTCCGGCATGAGACGCCTCCGGTTCGAGGTGGGCGACGAGGGGGGATGAAGTCAACCGACCAGTGCTGCGGGAATTCTAGGCATGGCCGCTCTGAATTGGCAACCGTCGGCTCAGAGCGTCGTCCACGTGGACGTTCCATCTCGTAACGCGCCAATGGGCCTCGCATTACAGAATGTGGCGGGCCCCTGATGAATCCGTCCTGGCGCGCTCGTTAACGCTCGCGCCGCGGCTCCCGTCTTAACCGGCGTATGAGCGCCGAGCACACGCTATTCGTCCAGCAGGTCCGAAGCCGTGAGATCCGGCGCGGACTTGTCGTGCTCGAACGCGAGCAGGCCGAGCTCGGCATACCTCGGACGGATTCGGTCGCTGAGGAGTCCTATGCGCTTCAGGTTGGGCACAATGCGCTTGAACATCGACTCGCGGTAGAAGCCAAGCAGGCTCGACCGGAATACGAGCGCGTCCCAGGCGCTCCTGGTGAGCTGGTGCGCGAAGTGCTCGTCGTAGATCTCGTGCATCAGGAAGCGGTTGCGGAGCAGGAGGGCGAGCTCGAACGCGAGGTCCTCACGGTCGCGCCGCTCGCGGTCGGAGAGCTCCGTCGCGTAGAACCGCTCCAGCGACAGGACCCCGTAGTGGACGTGACGCGCTTCGTCGGTTATGACGTTTTTGAGGACATCCTTGAGCGTCGGATCGGACGTAAGCTTGCGGACCGTGCCAAACGCACCGAGTGCAAGCCCCTCGATCATGATCTGCATGCCAAGGAACTTCACGTCCCAGCGCGAGTCGGTCATGAGGGCGTCGATCACAACGTAGAGGTTGTCGTTGATGTCGTAGAGCTTGCCGAGCTTTCGCGTGAGGTACGCGTGAAAGACCTCGACGTGACGCCCTTCGTCGACGACCTGAACACTCCCGTAGAGCTTTGCGTCGAGCCACGGCACGGCCTCGGTGACCTGGGCCGCGGCGAAGAGCGCTCCCTGTTCGCCGTGGAGGAACTGGCTGAGCAGCCACGCCAACAGATCGTATCGCTGGATCGCACGCTCGCGTTCGCTCATTCGCGCCCACACGGGAAGCGTCGCGGCCGGATGGAAACTGTCCGGAATCAGCGGGTTCGCAGGATCGAACGGGTCGACGTCGCGCGTCCAGTCGACGTCGACGGAGGCGTTCCATTGACCCGACTTGGCGGCCTCGTACAGACGCGTGATCTCGGGGAATTCCCGGGCGTAGCGCCAGTCGAAGTAGGCCGAGTGATCGACCTGCATCTCGGTGGCGAACGAGCTCCGTCCGCGGCGACGCACGAAGCCGCGGTACGCGGGCCCAAGAAGGGACGCGAGCACGCGCAGGTTGCCGCTCGCTGTGGCCTCGCCGAGCAGCGCGGGGCCGCTCGAGACGATCGATTCGACGCGCTTTCCCAATTCCATCATGTTCCGTACCCCATCGGATCGAATGACGCGTCAGCCGCGGGCGGGCGCGAGCCCCGGTTCGACGGCCGACAGCAGCGCGAGCGCGCCGTCGACGTCGGCGGGCCGTCGGTCGTCGGCAATGGCGCCAAAGGCAAGCAGTGCCCAGAACGCATCAGCGATCTGCTCAGGAGTGCGCGAGCGGTCGGACTGGTCGTACCACTGTGCCACCCAGTTGACGGCGCCGAAGCCGAAGAGCCTCATCAATCGAAGATCGAGCCTGTGTCTGAGCTGTCCCGCGCCGGCCGCCTCATAGATCAACCCGTCCCAGAACGACTCGTACCGGTCGCGCAGGCTGGCCATCGCGTCGCGCGCGGCGTCGCTCGTGATCGCTCGCCAGTCGAACAGGAGCACGTAGACGGCATCGTCGCCGGACAGCAGCAGGTTCAGGTGAGCGCGGAGCGCGAGCCGCAATCGTTCGGCAGGATCGCGTGTGACGGAGACCGCGTCGCGGATCGAATCCGTCAGCCTGGCTATGGCGCGCTCCATCAGCTTCAGCAGGAGCGCTTCCTTGCTCGAATAGCGGTAGTGGAGGCTGCCTGGCAGCATCCCGGCCGCTCGAGCGATCTCGCGAACCGTTGTCGAGGCGAACCCCTTGGCGCGGAAGAGACGCGCCGCGGCGTCGAGCAACATGTCGCCTGATTCGCCGAGTGCGATTGATTTGGTCATGCGACCAAGATAGTAGAAATTGTTGACTATAGCAAGCGATATTGACCTCTGGCCGTTGGTCGTTCGCCCAAGGTTGAATGTAACAAATTCTTGACACGTTTTGTGCGACGCAGTGCGTATAACTGTCACCAACGCGCATCTTAGGTCACGAACCTGGTATCGGAGAGACGATGGGATTTCTGAGGTCTGCTGTCTTGATGAGTGTGCTTGTCGCGATCGTCGGGACATCGATCGGCATTGCGCGCGCCGACGTCAAGGCCAGCAAGCCAGCGTCACCCTCGGCGGGTCCGGTCTATGGCCCGGATGCGCCGTCGTCGCTGCCGATTGAAAAGTCCGAACCCACGGCGATCGGCGCGTTCGAGACGGCGCCGGTCATCGATGGCAAGTTGGACGAACCGATATGGGAGCACGCTGCGGTGCTTCGTGACTACTACCAGATCCAGCCCGGCTACAACATTGCTCCAACGCAGAAGACCGAGCTCCTCGTCGCCAAGGACGCCAAGAACCTCTATCTCGCGTTCAAGTGCTACGACACCGATCCGTCCGGGATCCGAGCGACGATTCCCAAGCGCGATGCGATCTTTGACGACGACTACGTCGGCGCGTACCTCGACACCTTCCACGACCAGCGCCGCGCGTACATGGTCTGGTTCAATCCGAACGGCGTTCAGGCGGACGGGATCTTTACGGAAGATCGAGGCGAGGACTACAGCTTCGACCTCGTGATGGAGTCGAAGGGCGAGGTCGGACCCGAAGGCTGGATGGTCGAGGTCCGGATTCCGTTCAAGTCGCTCCGTTACGAGGCAGGCGAAGGGAAGGTCTGGGGTCTGCAGTCGTTCCGCCGCATCAAGCGCGTGAACAACGAACTCGACGCGTGGATGCCGATGTCGCGATCGATGTCGGGGACGCTCAACCAGGAAGGGCAGATCACCGGATTCGTCGGCATCGACACCGAGCACACGCTCGAGATGATCCCGAGCATCATCTTCTCGCAGACGTCCAACGAGATCCCGGCCGACCCGACGCTTGGATTCGTGGATTCGCGCAGAATACTGACCAAGCCGATCCACACCGAGATGGGACTGACGATGAAATACAGCATCACGCCGACCGTGACGCTGGACTTCGCCGCAAACCCGGATTTTGCCCAGGTCGAAGCGGATCAGCTCGTGATCACGGCGAACCAGCGCTTCCCGATTTTCTACGAGGAGAAGCGGCCTTTCTTTCTCGAGGGCATCGATACCTACCAGACACAGATGAACATTCTGAACACGCGGACGATCGTGGATCCGGATGTCGCTGTGAAGCTCACCGGGAAGCTCGGCCGCAATACCTTCGGAATGATCCTGGCGTCGGACAACGCGCCCGGCAATTTCAGCTCAGAGGAGCGCACGGATCCGTC